>CANRDC010000028.1 GCA_947629245.1 uncultured Oscillospiraceae bacterium
CTCAACTACTCCTCCAAGGTGCCCAGCGTGGTGATGGTGGTGGGCCTGCAGGGCGCGGGCAAGACCACCAACACGGCAAAGCTGGCGGCGCTCATCAAAAAGCAGCAGAACAAGCGGCCGCTTCTGGCCGCCTGCGACGTGTACCGCCCCGCCGCCATCCAGCAGCTGGAGACCGTGGGGGCCCAGGTGGGCGTGCCGGTGTTCCAGATGGGCCAGTCGGACCCGGTGGATATCGCCAAAGCCGCCATCGAGCACGCCCGAAAGCACGGCAACGACCTGGTGTTTCTGGACACCGCCGGTCGCCTGCACATCGACGAGGCCCTGATGGACGAGCTCAAGCGCATCAAGGTGGCGGTGGACCCGGCGGAGATATTGCTGACCGTGGACGCCATGACCGGCCAGGACGCGGTGAACGCGGCCAGCGCCTTTGACGAGGCGCTTGGCATCACCGGCGTGATGCTCACCAAGCTGGACGGCGACGCCCGAGGCGGCGCGGCCTTGTCGGTCCGGGCCGTGACGGGCAAGCCCATCAAGTTCGTGGGCACTGGGGAGAAGCTGGACGCCATCGAGGTGTTCCACCCGGACCGGATGGCCGGGCGCATTTTGGGCATGGGCGACGTGCTGACCCTCATCGAGAAGGCCGAGCAGGCGGTGGATGAAAAGAAGGCCGCCGAGATGGCCGAAAAGCTCATGAAAAGCCGCTTCACCCTCCAGGACTATCTGGACCAGCTGCGGTCCATGAAGGACATGGGGGATATCGACGACCTGCTGGGCATGGTGCCCGGCCTGGACGCCAAGGCCCTGAAGGGGGCCAGGATCGACCCCAAGGCCATGGCCCGGACCGAGGCCATCATCCTGTCCATGACCGCCAAGGAGCGGGCCAACCCCTCCATCCTGAACGCCAGCCGCAAACGGCGCATCGCCGCGGGCTCCGGCACCAGCGTGGTGGAGATCAACCGGCTTTTGAAGGGCTTCGACGCCATGAACGCCATGATGAAGCAGGTGTCCGGCTCCCGGCGGGGCCGCCGCATGGGGAAGAAAATGGGCCTGTTCGGCATGTAGGATTTCTAATTCATTTTTTGAATTTGAAAAATAAAAACTCACAATATCTGGAGGAACAAAACATGGTCAAGATCCGTTTGAAGAGACAGGGTGCGAAGAAGGCCCCCTATTACCGCATCGTGGTGGCGGACAGCCGCTCTCCCCGGGACGGCCGGAACATTGAGGAGCTGGGCACCTACGACCCCATGGCCAAGCCCGCCGCCATCAACATCGACCTGGAGCGGGCCAAGTACTGGATCGGCTGCGGCGCCCAGCCCACCGATACCGTCCGGGGCCTTCTGAAGCTGGCCGAGGCCCAGAAGCCCGCCGAGACCGCCCAGCCCGAGGCCGCGCCCGAGACCGCGGAATAAGGCAGGAGCGGCCCCATGAAGGAACTTCTGACCTATATCATCCAGAGCCTGGTGGACAACCCTGACCAGGTCACCGTGGACGAGCACACCGCCTCCGGCGGAGGCGTCGTGTTCGAGGTACGGGTGGCCGACGGGGACATGGGCAAGGTCATCGGCCGTCAGGGCCGGATCGTGCGCCAGATCCGGGTGCTCATGAAGGCGGTGGCCCAACGCCAGGGCAAAAAGGTCACCGTGGATATACTGGATTGAAAAAGCAATATCTGGAGGCGGGGCGGATCGTGAACACCCACGGCGTCCGGGGCGAGGTGCGTATCCAGCCCTGGGCGGACGAGGCGGCGTTTCTGACCCGCTTCCGCCGGTTTTATATCGACGGCAAGCCCGTCAACATCCGCTCCTGCCGGGTCCATAAGGAAATGTGCGTCGCCGCCCTGGAGGGCGTGCAGGACGTGAACGCCGCCATGGCGCTGAAGGGCAAGGTGATCTTCATCGACCGGGACGAGGCGAAGCTGCCCCCCGGCGCGGTGTTTTTGCAGGACATCATCGGCGCGAGGGTCGTGGACGAGGACGGACAGGAGCTGGGCGTGCTGGAGGACGTGATGGCCGAGCCCGCCGCCAGCGTACTGGTGGTGAAGGGGGAGCGGGAGATCCTGATCCCCGACGTGCCCGCCTTCGTGCTCAAAAAGGACCCCGACGCCGGTATCGTCACCGTGCGGCTGATCGACGGGATGTAAGAGAATATCCGCAGAGGGAGACGCCGCATAAAGACGGCATCTCCCTCTGCATTGCTGTAGAGAGACAGAACGACAAATCGGGAGTTGAAGGAGAAAAACACACAATGCTTTTTATCAAGAACTTAGAAACGCCAAGATTGACGATTCGTTCTTGGCGGAAGTCCGATAAAGACTTTACGCTGTCTCTATGGGGAGACAAAGAAAACGGAAAGTATATGAGCGACCCTATCCGTGAGAACATGGATGAAGCGTATCTCAAATGTGTCGATGAGATGGAAGACAACCCTGAGGGATATTATCTGGTTGCTGAATGGAAAGAGGATAGTACGCCTGTCGGTACCTGTTGCATATTCCCTGAAAACGGGAATTACGATATCGGGTATTGCATCTCAAAAGACCACTGGAAAGAAGGCCTCGGAACCGAAGTGGTTGATGCTATCATTCGCTGGGTTAAGGCGGAAGGCGGCAAGTCCATCACGGGAGAAGTGGCAGATATCAATCTTGCGTCGGTTGCGCTTCTTCACAAATTTGGGTTTTCAGAGGACAGAAAAACGCGCTATAAAAAATGGGGGGAAGAAACCTATTTTGATGCCCATTATTATAAGCTGAACTTAGAGTGAGCATTCTATTCTGCACAACCAACTTCCCGTTTGTCGCGCTGCAGGCGCAGCTGGCGGACAAAAGAATAAGAGGCGGCCCGGTGGATTTTTCCACCGGGCCGTGCTATACTGATGAAAACCATGAGCGGAGCGAGCACTATGCGTATCGACATCCTCACCCTCTTCCCCGAGGCCGTACAGCCCATGATGGACGCCTCCATCCTGGGCCGGGCGGCGAAAAAGGGCCTTATCGAAATCAACTGCGTCCAGATCCGGGACTTCACCGAAAACCGCCAGCAGCAGGTGGACGATTACCCCTACGGCGGCGGCTGGGGCTGCGTCATGATGGCCCAGCCCTTAAAATCCTGCCTGGACTGGGTGGTGGAACAGGCCGGGCCGGGGCGAAAGCGCCGGGTCATCTACATGTCCCCTCAGGGGGCCCGGTTCGACCAGGGCCACGCCCGGCGGCTGGTGGGCGATTACGACCACTTGGTGCTGGTCTGCGGCCACTACGAGGGCGTGGACGAGCGGTTCATTGAGAAATGCTGCGACGAGGAGCTGAGCGTGGGGGACTTTGTGCTGACCGGCGGAGAGATCCCGGCCATGGCCATCGCGGACAGCGTGTGCCGGATGGTGCCGGGGGTACTGTCGGACCCGGCCTGCTACATGGGCGAGAGCCACTGGGAGGGTCTGCTGGAATACCCCCAGTACACCAGGCCGGAGACCTGGGAGGGTCTGACCGTGCCGGAGGTGCTGCGAAACGGGGTCCACAGGGACGTGGACGCCTGGCGGCGGGAGCAGCAGCTCATCCGCACCAAGGAACGGCGGCCTGACCTTTTCGAGGCGTTCCAGCCCCAGACGGAGGCGGACCGGCGCACCGTCCTGCGCCTGACGGGCCGAGAGCCCCTGAAGTACGACTGCCGTCCGGCCACGGCGGAGGACATCCCGGACCTGCTGGCCATCACGGGGGAGGCGTCCGCTTATATGCGGGAGCACGGCGTGGACCAGTGGCAGGACGGCTTTCCCAACGAGGCGGTCTTTCGCCGGGACATCGCGGAGGGCTCCTGCTGGCTGTTCACCCACGAGGGCGCGCCCGCCGGGGTCGTCGCCCTCTGCTGCCGCCCCGAGCCGGACTATGCCGCCATCGAGGGGGCCTGGCGCACGGCGGAGGATTCCCCTTACGCCACCATTCACCGGACGGCGGTGAAGGCGGCCTACCGGGGCCGGGGCCTGGCGGACGAGATGATGCAGCTGTGCGAGGATCTTTCCCTGGGCCGGGGCTTCGCCTCCGTCCGGGCCGACACCCACGCGGACAACCGGGCCATGCGGCGGCTTCTGGAAAGGCGGGGCTACGTCTGCTGCGGCAAGGTGACCCTCACGGACACGATAGAGCACGACCCGGTCCGGGTGTGCTACGAAAAGGTGTTCTGAACAAAACACAAAAGGGCGTGCCGCAGATCGCAGCACGCCCCTTTTCTGTCTTCGTCAGTCCTCCGGCGGGGCCTCCCGCTCGGAGCTCTGGGCAAATTCCAGCGTCTCGCCGCAGGCAGGGCACTCGATGGAGCCCTTCTGCAGGTCGCTCTCCTCAAAGGTCACGACCTCGCCGCAGGCAGGGCACTTCACGTCGTAGTACACGGTCTTGCCGTCCCAGTCGGCGACCTCCATGTCCTCGTCGTCCATGTCGTCCATGTCGTCCTCTTCCGCGTCGCCGAACAGGACCTCCTCCACGTCCTCCAGATCGTCGCTGACGGCATCCAGGCCCTCTTCCAGCTCCGCGACGTCCGCGCCCATGTCCTCCAGGTCCAGAGCCAGGTCCTCCAGCACGTCCAGGATGGCGGACAGGAGCTTGCCCTCCTTCTTCTCCGGGTCGACGCCGTAGCCCTCGGCCAGGCCCTTCAGATACGCGACTTTTTCAGGTGTGGTCATGACAAAATGCCTCCTTGCAGTATTCAGCTCAGGGGGATGGGGACCGGCCCCGTCTCCTTATCCCTTGGCCCGGCCCAGGTACTCCCCGGTGCGGGTGTCGATCTCGATGCGCTCGCCCGGCTCGATGAACAGAGGCACCTTGATCTCGGCGCCGGTCTCCAGGGTGGCGGGCTTGGTGGCGTTGGTGGCGGTGTTTCCGGCAAAGCCGGGGTCGGTCTCGGTGATCTCCAGGGTGACGAAGTTGGGGGGATCCACGGCGAACACCACGCCCTTGTAGGAGCTGATGGTGCACGTCTCGTTCTCCTTCACGAAGCGGAAGCCGTCGGACAGCTTGCTCTTGTCGATGGGGATCAGCTCATAGGTCTCGCCGTCCATGAAGTAGTAGATATCGCCGTCGGCGTAGCTGTACTCCATGTTCTTGCGCTCCACGTAGGCGTTTTCAAACTTCTGGGTGGGGTTGAAGGAGGTCTCCACCACCGCGCCGGTGATGACGTTCTTCATCTTGGTGCGGACAAAGGGGGAGCCCTTGCCGGGCTTGACGTGCTGGAACTCGATGACCTGCATGACCTGACCGTCCATCTCAAAGGTCACGCCGTTACGGAATTCGCCTGCTGAAATCATATGTTTATCCTCCGTTGAGTGTTTTATACGAACGATTTATTGTACTATAAATTTTCCGCTTTGACAACCCTCTTTTAGAGGATAATCAAGTCCTTCGGCGCCTTTGTCAGGTTTTCCGCGCCGCCGTCATGCAGCCAGAGCATATCCTCGATGCGCACGCCGAACCGCCCCGGCAGATAGATGCCGGGCTCGGCGGAGATGACCGCGCCCTCGGGCAGCGTGTCGGGACCGGCGGCGCCGGGGCTCTCGTGGATCTCCAGACCCAGGCCGTGGCCGAAGCCGTGGCCGAAGTAGTCCCCGTAGCCCGCGTCGGCGATGACCTTGGCGGCGGCGTTGTGGATGTCCCGGCCCACCACGCCGGGGGCCGCGGCGGCGATGCCCGCCAGCTGGGCCCGCAGCACGGTGTCATAGACCTTTCGCATCTCGTCCGTGGCGTGGCCCACCGCCACGGTGCGGGTCATGTCGGAGCAGTAGCCGTTATACAAAGCGCCGAAGTCCATGGTCACGAAGTCCCCGTCCCGGATCACGTTGTCCCCCGGCACCCCGTGGGGCATGCTGCTCTTGGGACCGGCCACCACGATGGGGTCGAAGGAATTGCCCTCGCTGCCGTACTTGTACATCCGGTAGACCAGCTCCGCCGTGACCTCCTTTTCCGTCAGGCCGGGGCGGATGATGCCCAGCACGTCGTCCAGAGCTTTCTCCGCGATCCGCTGGGCGGCCACGATGGCGTCCACCTCCTCCTGGTCCTTGCTGGCCCGGAGCCTGTGCAGGATGCCGGGCTCCTCCACCAGGGGCACGCCCACGGCCTTTTCCAGCTGCTTCCACCGGGCGTGGCTCAGCCGGTCCGGCATGGCCCCGGCCTTTGCAAAGCCGTTCTCGGCGAAGATCTCCCCCAAAATGGCGTCCACCCCATGGCCCCGGCTGGTGCACAGCACCCGCATGTCGGTGATGGCGGCGGTGGCGGCCTCCACATACCGGGAGTCGGTGATGACCCAGGCGTCGTCATGGCCGATGACGGCGGCGCCGTCGTCGATATGGAACCCGCAGGCGTAGCGGATGCTCACCGCGTCCGTCATCACCAGCGCCGGGAGCTCGCCCAGGGCGGCCTGTATCTTCTTTACATTCGACATGGTCTTGTTCTCCTTTACGTATAGTCGGAAAAAATCGGTATATTTACGCCCCGCACTCGGCGAAGATGCCTCCGGCGCCGCCGGAAAAGAGGAACAGCACGTTGTCCGACGGTCCGAAGGCCCCCTCCTCCGCCATGGCCAGAAGCCCCGCGAAGGCCTTGCCCGTGTAGACCGGGTCCAGGAACAGCCCCTCGTTCTCCGCCATGACGGCCATGGCCCGGCCGCCCGCCTCCGAGGGGATGGCGTAGCCGGGGCCGCACATGTCCCGCAGATGGACGTCCTCCGGGCCCAGATCCACGTCCGCCTCCAGAAGCGCCGCCGTCTGACGCATGATGTCCAGGGTGATCACGTCGAAGGGGTCCGTGTCCACCATCATGCCCAGCACCGTCGTCCCCGGCAGGAACAGCTTCGCCCCCAGGGCCAGCCCCGCGTGGGTGCCGCCGCTGCCCTCGGCGCAGATCAAATGGGTAAAGCGCATGCCCGCGTCTGCGATCTCCTTCGCGCAGGCCACGTAGCCCAGCGCGCCCAGGGCGTTGGACCCGCCGCAGGGGATCTTGTAATAGGGTCGTCCCAGAGCCCGGCCCACCCGGTCCATCTCGGCGTAGATGTCCTCATAGTCGTCCGTGTCCATGAACCGCACGTCCGTGTTCATGAGCTTTTCCAGCAGCTGATTTCCCTTGCAGGCCGTGACGCCCCGCTTTTTCAGGATCAGGATGGGGGTCATGCCCAGCTTCTTGGCGCAGGCCGCGGTGAGCATGGCGTGGTTGGACTGGGCGCCGCCGGTGGTAAAGACCACCTCCGCGCCCTGCTCCTTCGCCTCCGCCAGCAGGAATTCCAGCTTGCGCACCTTGTTCCCGCCCAGACCGACGCCGGTCATGTCGTCCCGCTTGATCCACACGTTGGCGCCCAGAAGGCGGCTGATATTCTCCAGCCGCTGGACCGGCGTGGGCAGCACGGCCAGGCGTATCCGTTTGAATTCGTTCAGGTCCTTCATTGGTCTCCTCCCGAGAATTTGATGGCGTATATCGTCGCGCGGCGTCCGCCCGGCGGGGCGGGGCGCTATTCGGCCATGTCGAAGGCGTCCCACGGGCCGGACCAGTCCGTGCCGTCAAAGACGGCGGGGCCGCCGTCGATGGTGAAGCTCACCCGGTCCACGCCCTCCAGGGCGCACAGCGTCGCGGCGATGGACTGGACCGCCGCGGGGCGGGCCCCGTCGGGCAGGGAGGCGAAGAAGCTCTCCGTCAGCTCCACCGTGCACGCCCCCTCCTCCACGGTCACGCCGCCCAGGGCGCCGCTGCCGGGAAACACCGCGGGATACCCCGGCTCCTCCGCCGCCAGCAGCGCCGCCAGCACCGCCTCCGGCAGGTCCGCCCCATCCTCCGGCGCCACCTGCCAGGGCAGCGGCGCGACGGCCTCCAGCCCCGGCAGCGGCAGATACAGGTCCACGTCCGCCGTCTCCGGCCCGGCCACGCCGGACCACACGGCCCGCTCATACCGGACCAGCGGCTCCGCCAGGGATAGGTACACGTATGTATCCACCGGCCGACCCTCCACCAGCAGCACCACGCTGTCCACCTGGGGCAGGGCCGTCAGGGAGTCCACGATGGAATACACCGCCAGCCGTTCCCCCTGCGCCGTCATTGGACGGCCCTCATAAAACGCGGCGGACAGGTCCACGGTGCATATCCCGTCCTCCGTGGCGCAGGACAGCAGCTCCGTCCCCGCTGGCAGGGCGCTTTTCAGCTCCGCGCTGTACGGCCCCCGCAGGAGCTCCTCCATCACATACCGGTCCGCGTCGGCGTCCTCGGCCAGGGTCAGGCTGTGGTACTCGCTGGCAAGATACCGCCCCTCGTCGTCGGCGAAATACAGCCGGAGCTGCCGCACGAAGGCGTCCTTGTCCGTGTCCCGCAGCAGGGCGTCGGCGGGAACGAGCCCGGAAAAGAGCGTCCGCCCTCCGGCGGCCACGCTCACCTGGTCCACGCCCTCCAGGCCGCACAGCGTCAGCGCCGCGCACAGGGCCCCGGCGGTCCGGTCCATGGGCGGCGCGTCCAGAAACGCCTCCGACAGCGTCAGGGTCACGACGCCGTTTTCCAGGGTCCAGTCCTCCACCGTCACGCCCGCTGGCAGCGCGCAGGTCAGGCCCTCCGTCCCGCTGGGGGACGCGAACAGCTCCACCGCCGCCTGGAGCTCCGAGCCAGCGCCCGCCGGGAGCGGGCACAGCTCCTGTCCGGTCAGCTCCCCCGATCTCCGGTCCGCGGCCAGCCGGTAGACGGTCAGGGTCCGGCCCTGGCCCGCCGCCGCGCCCGCCTGACCGGTGAGGGTCGGCGCACAGCCGCTCAGCAGCAGCAAAAGGGCGCAAAATGCCGCCAACAGACGCTTTTTCATGGCCGCGCCTCCTCTTTTTCGCACAGGGGGAAGGCCACGGAGAACACCGTGCCCCGCTCCGCCCGGGGAGCCACCCATATCTCGCCCCCGTTGGCCACCACCGCGTCGTGGACGATGGCCAGACCCAGGCCGCTGCCCCCGGAGGCCCGCGACCGGGCCTTGTCAACCCGGTAGAACCGGTCGAACACATGCTCCCGGTCCGCCTCGGGGATGCCGATGCCCGTGTCCGCCACGGTCAGAAGCGCCCGGCTGCCCGCCGCCTTCAGCGACAGCGTCACGCTGCCGCCGGGGACGTTGTATTTCACGCCGTTCTCGGCCAGGTTGAAGATGATCTGGTAAAGGTCGTCCGCCGACGCGGACACCACGCAGCCCTCCCCGAAGTCGGTCACGATGGTCACGCTCTGGGTGGCGGCCAGGGGCTCCAGCAGATGAAGGGTGCGCTCCGCCACCTCCTTCATATCCACCGGCTCCCGCCGTCGGCCGGTGACGCCCGCGTCCAGCTTCGTCAGGGTCATGAGCTTTTCCGTGATGCGCTGCAGCCGCTCCGCCTCGCTGCCGATGTCCTGGGCGAACTCCCGCATGGTGGCGGCGTCCATATCCCCGGACTGGGTGATGCTGTCGGACAGCAACCGGATGGCCGCCAGCGGCGTGCGCAGCTCGTGGCTGGCGTCCGACACGAACCGGCGGCGCAGCTCCTCCGTGTCCTCCAGCCGACCTGTGAGCACGTTGAACTCGCCCGAAAGCTGGGCCAGCTCGTCCCGGCCCTCCGCCGGGATACGGTAGCTGTAGTCCCCGCCCCGGACCACCTCCATGGCGGCGGACAGGCGCTTGATCCGCCGGGTCAGGGTGCCGGACAGCACCGCGATGATCACAAAGCCCGCCACGCCGAACAGCAGCGACATATTGAGCAGATCGTCCCGCAGCCCCGCGATGATGTCCCCCTGCTCGGTGTCGTATTCGTACAGATACACCGCCCCCACGATGGTCCCGCCGGAGACCACCGGCGTGGCCGACCGGCTGGCGAAGGCGCCGTCGGCATAGGAATAGGCGCAGGTGAACCGGGCGTACCCCTCCAGGGCCGCCCCCACGCCGGACAGCAGGCCGTACCGGCCCACGGCGCTGTCGTCCTGGTCCGTGTCGTAGAGGATGCGGCCCGTCTCGTCGGTCACCAGCATCCGGGTCACCGGCGTCACGTCCAGCAGCTCCATGACCTGACTGACCGACTCCGTCGTCAGCTTCTCCAGCGCCGACAGGGAACTGGAGATGACCGAGCCCTGACCCTGCAGGGCGCTCTGCTTGGTGGCGTACACCATATCCCGGCTGGCCAGGATGGGGTAGATGTTCACGAACAGCAGCAGCGCCGCCGTGAACAGCGAAAAGACCGCGGCGATCTTGAACCGGACGGACAGGACCCTCCGGCGCTTTTTCCCCTCACTCGCTGAAATAGTATCCCACACCCCACTTCGTGATGATGCAGGCCGGCTCCGCGGGGTTGCGCTCCAGCTTCTCCCGCAGGCGGCGGATGTGCACGTCTACCGTGCGGATGTCCCCCTGATAGTCGTAGCCCCAGACCATATCCAGCAGATTTTCCCTGGAATACACCTTCCCCGGCGTGCGCATGAGAAGCTCCACCAGGTCGAACTCCTTGGCCGTGAGCTCCACGGGCTTTCCGTCCACCTGGGCGGTGCGGCGCTCGGTGTCGATGGTGATGGGGCCCCGGGTCAGGCGGCCAGCCGGGTCCGGACCGCCCTGGATGCTGGACCGGCGCAGCAGCGCCCGGACGCGGGCCTTCAGCTCCAGGATGTTGAAGGGCTTGGTGATATAGTCGTCCGCGCCGTACTCAAAGCCGATGAGCTTGTCGGTGTCCTCCCCCTTGGCCGTGAGCATGATGACCGGCACCGTGGAGAACTCCCGGATCTTCATGCAGGCGGACAGCCCGTCCAGCTTCGGCATCATCAGATCCAGCAGGATCAGACTGTATCCCCCCGCGCGGGCCATCTCCACCGCCGTCTGCCCGTCGTAGCACACGTCCACCTCGTAGCCCTCGTTTTCCAGATTGAATTTCAGCCCCTTCACCAGAAGCTCTTCATCGTCGACCACCAGTATCTTCACGGCTCAACGCCCTCCTGTTCCGCCCCGATATACGGCGCTATGTCCTCATACAGCGCCGGGCCGATGCCCGGCACCTCCATCACGTCCTCCGGCCCCGCGAAGGGCCCGTTCTCCTCCCGAAACGCCACGATCCGCTCCGCCAGCGCCGGTCCCAGGCCCGGCAGGTCGTCCAGCTCCTCCGCCGTGGCCGCGTTCAGATCCACCGGCGCCGACGACGTCCGCCTCGGTCCGTCTTCCAGCGGCGTCAGCACCGGCTGTCCGGCGTCCGGCCCCAGTCCGTACCAGAGCAGGACGGCGCCTGTCAAAAGCGCGGCGGCCGTCCAGGCCAGGATCGGACCGCGCGAGTTTTGCCTTCTCTTCATCTTAAGAAAGTTTTCACAAGTAGTGGTTGCTTTTCACGGGATTTTTTCTTATAATAGGTTAGACTGTGCCCAAATGATGCGCTCATCTTTATCATACCATACTTTTCCGGAGAATGACATGAAAAAATTCAAGCCGCTGTCCCTTCTTCTGATCATATCGCTGTTTACCTGCCTGCTTCCCGTTCAGGCGCTGGCCGTGGACGACCCGTCCATCACGGCGGGGTCCGCCATCGTGATGGATGTGGCCACGGGCGACGTCCTGTTTGAGAAAAACGGCGGCCAGTCCGCCCCGGCCGGTACGCTGGCCACGCTCATGACCGCTCTGCTGGTGGGCGACGCCGTGGACCAGAATGTTATCACGCTGGAGGACACCGTCACCGCTTCGGAGAGCTTTCGGTACAACCTGGTGGACGGCGTCACCACCGCCGGTATCGTGCCGGGCGAGACCATGACGGTGAACGACCTGCTCTACTGCGCCGCGCTGACCTCCGCCGCGGACGCCTGCAACCTGCTGGCGGAGCATGTCTCCGGGTCCGCCGGAGCCTTTGTGGAGGCCATGAACGCCAAGGCCGGGGAGCTGGGCTGCTCCGGCACCAGCTTCCTCAACGCCAACGGCGTGGAACCCGCCGGGCAGACCACCACCAGGGATCTGGCGGTCATCGCGCGGGCCCTGACCGCCAGCACCGCCATCCGCACCCCCTTCAGCGCCGTCACCTATACCGTCCCGCCCACGGATATGAACGACTCCCGGACCCTGACCAGCTCCAACGCCCTGCTGGATTCCGCCAGCCCCTTCTATTACTCCTACGCCTACGGCTTCCGCAACGCCGCCCTGTCCGACGGCAGCTATGCCATGGTCGCCGCCGCCAACTATACGCCCGCGGCTTCCGCCGACGAGATCGACGTCATCGCCGTGGTCCTGGGCTGCCCGGACAGTGACTCCCGCTTCAGCGACACAAGGACCCTCTTCGACTGGGTATTCAACAACTTCACCTACCGCACGATCCTCAGCAGCACCGAGAATCTGACCACCATCCCCGTGGAGATGGGCGACCCCGGCTCCGTGGGCGTCCGGGGCGAGGACACGATCAGCGTCATCCTGCCCAACGACCAGGACCTGGGCAAGGTGGAGTATCAGATCGCCTATCAGCACGAGCAGAACGGCGTCTCCCTCCAGGCCCCGCTGGAAGCGGCCCAGTACCTGGGGGACGTGACGGTCTATCTGGACGGCGTGGCGCGGGGCTCCTCCCGGCTGGTGGCCGCCTCCGCCGTGGATATCTCCCGGCTGCAATACCTGCGTACCCAGCTGGACGCCATGGCCCAGAACGAATCCGTGCGCCAGCTCGTCACCATCCTCATCGTCATCCTGGGCGTATATCTGCTGCTGGTGGCCGTGTACCTTCTGCAGCGCATGCTGCATCTGCACAGCCTCCGCCGGGCCCGGAAGGACCGGGCCATCGCCCGGTCTCAGCAGGAGATCCAGTGGCTGGACATCCCCGAGCAGGAGCAGGACGGCGGCGCTCCCATCGGCTACTTCCAGGACGACCGCCAGGATCAGGGCTATGAGGACTACCCCCAGGACCAGTATCCGCCCGAGGACCAGTACCCGCCCGAGGACGACGTCTGAGCGCGCAAAAACGCCTCCCCTGCGTAAAGGAGAGGCGGCGAATATGGTCATCCCCTCCGACAGGACCGGAGGGGATGTTTTATTTTCATCTTCTTTCCGGCGCCTCGGCCACGCTCTCGGCCATGGCGATCAACTCCTCGGCGGTGGGCCGCTCCTCGCCCTCGTACTGAATGCTGAACTGCAGGTCCCGCTCCCCGTCCAGCCATGTGATCTCACCATGGTGCGACGCTTCCCTGGGCAGGTACACAAAGCCCTCGTATTCCCCCACCTGACACAGCGAGTATGCCTCCCCTTCCGGGTCCCCGGCAAACAGCTTGTCCCGGACCGCGGCATAGGCCGAGGCCGTGGCGCTCTCCGCCCGGTCATAGTCCTCATAGCTCCGGGACCAGAACAGGCTCCAGCTCTCATACTGCCCGCCGCCGCCCTGCTCGCTCCACTGAGCGGCATGGCGCATATCCAGGGGGAACCCGCCCCGCCATTCGTCAAAGCCCTTCTCCGCGAAGCACATATCCTCCCTGTAGCTGTCCCAGTCAAGTGTCTGGTCCAGCCCGGTCAACATATATTCCCCCAGGGTCTCAGAGAGCTCCGGTTTGGTCCAGGACCCCTCGGGCAGAGGCGTGGGCAGGGGCGGCGTGGGCTCCGGCAGGACCATGGGCTCCGTCTCGGTCACCGTGGCCGCCAGGGCCGCCATGTCGTCGGCGGTGAAAGGGGTGGCGCAGCTCTCCAGCTTGAACAGGATGTCCCGGTCCTGGTCCAGCCACACGGCCGTCTTCAGCCAGCCGTCGTCGGTGGCAAAGCCCTTGCAGCCGTTGACGCGGATAAGGGGGTAGGCGGGGGAGGCATACTCGGCCAGGGCCTTTTCAAAGGCCGCCTCGTTGGCGGTGGCGGTCATGTCCGGGCCGGTGTAGAACCGGTACCAGTCCAGGCTCAATATCCCGTCGCCCTGGGTGTTGTCATAGCTGTAGGCCCCGTGGTCACAGACAAAGCCGTCGTCCCAATAGGCGTCGGCGTTCAGCCGGTCCTCGCTGTGGCCGCCGTCGGAAAACACCAGCGCAAAGCCCTCCGGCGCCGGGTCCAGGTCAAAGGTCCCCAGCTCGTCCATCACCTGCTGGTCCGTGCGGGCGTCGGCGCTCTCCGCCGGGACAGCGGTCGGGGCCATGCCGTCGGTCCGGGCCCGCTCCTTCTCATCCAGCGCGGCGACCTTTTCCGCCGTCTCCGGATGGGCCGCGCCGTCAAAGCGCTCCGCCAGGACGGCGAAGTCCACGCTGTCCGCCAAAGCCTCCAGATCCCCCTTTGTGACTGCCCAGCCCAGCCGCGTATTCGGCTCGCTGCCACCCATGAGCCCCAGGTTGATATAGGCCCCGTCGGTCTCCGCCATGATCTCCGCGCCTTCGGAGGCCAGTACCAGGTCCACCGTCACGCCCGAGGCGGTCTCGTAGCTCCACTCCTCATAGTCCCGCAGGTCCAGGCTCAACGTGATGTCGGCGAAGGAGCCCTTGGCATTGGTGAAGCCCTGTATGCCCACCTTCCGTCCGTCGGCGAACACCGCGTCGCCCTCGGTCTTGAAGGAGCCGTCCTCGTAGACATAGCCCGCCAGGTGCCCGCCGATGACGCCGCCGTAGAAGCTCTCCGTGCCCAGGGCGTCGTAAAGGTCCTCCCCGCTGCGGTAAAAGCCCCTCTGGGTGTGGAGCGTCAGGCCGTATTTTTCTATGATGGCGTCCAGGGCGTCCGCCTGGTATTGGAAGCTGCATCCGTACAGCCGGTGGGCCGCGTCCACCTCACAGTAGCCGTCGTCCAGACCCAGGGCGTTCCAGTCGACGGGATTTTCCCGCCGCCAGGCCTCCCACTCGGTGTAGGCCATGTACTCCGGCGTGCCCTGGTAGCCCACCAGGGAGACGCGGCTGCGCTTGTCCGCTTCCGCCTGCCCCGGCGTCTCATAGGACGCGGGCTGGTCGATGACATACTGGTCGATGACAAGCTCGTACACCGCGTAGGCCGTCACGCTCATGAGGGCCGCCAGCACCGCCGCGATGAGCAGGACCCGGCCCAGCCTCCGGGGCCTTCGCCCCGCCTTTGCCCGCCGCGCGCCCCGCTGCCGGACAATGGTCAGGATGCGGTCCGGGCTGGTGATATGCCCGTCGAACAGCGCCAGGGTCTCGTCCCCCAGGCCGTCCATCAGCTCGGATATATGAAAAGTCGTCTCCATGCTTACTCTCCTTTCTCCAGCGCCCGCCGGAGGGCCTCCCGGCCCCGCTCCAGGCGCTTGCGCACGCCGGCGGGCTTCATGCCCAGGGCCAGGGCGATGTCCGGGCAGCTCTCGCCGTAATAGTAATGGCGGATGAAGATCTCCCGGTCAGGCGGACCCATGGCGTCCACGGCCCGGCGGAGGGCGTCCCGCGCCTCCCGCTCCAATATCTCCCGCTCCGGGCCCTCCGCCGTCAGGGTCAGCTCGTCGTATTCCAGCGCCGAGGGGGTCCCCGTCTTTTTCAGCCGGTCCAGGGCGCGGGTCCGGGCGATGGCCCCCAGATAGCTCTTCACCTTGCCGTCTCCGGGGTTTTTGCAGTACCGCCACAGCGTCAAAAACACGTCCGCGGTGATCTCCTCCGCGTCCTGGACGGTGATGGCGTGGCCCGCCAGGTTCCACACGATGGCGGACACATAGGCCGTGTACCGCCGGATGAACCACTCCAGCCCCGCCTCATCCCCCCGCCTCATCCTTGCCAGGGCGGTCTTTTCTGTCATCTCTCCGGTCATGTCTGCCTCCTTTTCGAGCGCGCTCCGTCTTGAATGACGGCTCGGCGCGGCAAACTGTGACATCGCCGCCGCGGCGTCCGCTAAGCTCCGCCCCTTGCACAGGTGAGGCTTTAGGGGTCCCGCAGACAGTTTGCTTGTGCTTTCCCAAATTTATGGTATAATAAATCTTTAGCGACGCAAATACAAGGAGGCCCGCCATGGAAAGCAAGCCCTTCAAGGTCGTATCCCCCTATGAGCCCGCCGGGGACCAGCCCGAGGCCATCGCCGCGCTGGCGGAGGGCATCGAAAACGGCATCGACGAGCAGGTGCTGCTGGGCGTCACCGGCTCCGGCAAGACATATACCATGGCGAAGGTCATCGAGCGGGTCCAGCGGCCCACCCTGGTGCTGGCCCATAACAAGACCCTGGCCGCCCAGCTGTGCGCGGAGTTTCGGGAGTTTTTCCCGGAAAACGCCGTGGAATATTTCGTCTCCTACTACGACTACTACCAGCCGGAGGCGTACATCCCCCATACGGACACGTTCATCGAAAAGGACGCCTCCATCAACGACGAGATAGACCGGCTGCGGCTGTCCGCCACCGCGTCGCTTTTGGAGCGGCGGGACGTGATCGTGGTGAGCTCCGTCAGCTGCATCTACGGCCTGGGCGAGCCGGACGACTTCGCCGCCATGATGGTGTCGCTGCGGGTGGGGACGGAAATGCCCATTCCGGAGCTGTCCCGGAAGCTGGTGAACATCCGCTATGAGCGAAACGACGTGGCCTTCGAGCGCAACCGCTTCCGGGTCCGGGGGGACACGGTGGACATCTGGCCCGCCTACTGGAAGGACACCGCATTGCGGGTGGAGTTTTTCGGCGACGAGATCGACCGCATCAGCGAGATCAACGCCGTGTCCGGGGCCGTGGTGCGCCGCCTCACCAACATCCCCATCTGGCCTGCCAACCATTACGTGACCACCAAGGAGAAGATGGAGGCTGCCATCGTCCAAATCAGAAAGGAGCTGGCCGAGCGGCTGGCCTGGTTCGAGCAAAACGGCAAGCTGCTGGAGGCCCAGCGGCTCAAGCAGCGGACCGAGTACGACATCGAGATGATGCAGGAGCTGGGCTACTGCTCCGGCATCGAGAACTATTCCCGGATCATCTCGGGCCGGGCCCCCGGCAGCGCCCCCATGACGCTGCTGGACTACTTCCCCAAGGACTTCATCCTCTTCGTGGACGAGAGCCATGTGACCCTGCCCCAGGTCCGGGCCATGTACCGGGGGGACAGGAGCCGGAAGGAGACGCTGGTGGAGTACGGCTTCCGGCTGCCCTGCGCCTTCGACAACCGGCCGCTGATGTTCGACGAGTTCAACCAGCGCATCCACCAGGCCATCTACGTCTCCGCCACGCCGGGGGAGTACGAGCGCAGCCGGGCCGGGCAGGTGGCCGAGCAGGTCATCCGGCCCACGGGGCTCTTGGACCCGGAGATCCAGGTCCGGCCCGTGGAGGGGCAGATCGACGACCTGATCGGGGAGATCAACGCCCGCGTGGCGAAAAACCAGCGGACCCTGGTCACCACCCTGACGGTGAAGATGGCGGAGGACCTGACGGCCTATCTCACCGACGCGGGCATCCGCAGCCGGTATCTGCACCACAACATCAGCGCCATCGAGCGCATGGAGATCATCCGGGACATGCGCCTGGGCCGGTTCGACGTGCTGGTGGGCATCAACCTGCTGCGGGAGGGTCTGGACCTGCCGGAGGTGTCGTTGGTGGCGATCCTGGACGCGGACAAGGAGGGCTTTCTCCGCTCGGAGACCAGCCTCATCCAGACCACGGGCCGGGCGGCCCGGAACGCGGAGGGCTTAGTTCTCATGTACGCGGACACGGTGACGCCCTCCATGGCGGCGGCCATCCATGAGACGGAGCGCCGCCGGGCCAAGCAGCGGGCCTATAACGCCGAGCACGGCATCGTGCCCCAGACCATCATCAAGGACGTGAAGGACCTGATGGATGTGGGCGGCGAGGACCGGCCCGAGGCGGTCAACGCCTCCGGCGTGAAGATGACGGCCCGTGAGCGTCAGGCGGAGATCGAGAAGCTGGAAAAGCAGATGCGCAAGGCCGCCCAGATGCTGGAATTCGAGTACGCCGCCCTGCTGCGGGACCGTCTGGTCCAGCTGCGAGGCGAGAAATAAGACAACGGGCGCGGGACCTCCCGCGCCCTTGCCGCCTGACAAACGCAAACGGCTTCCCTCCGAAGCGGGGAGTCGTTTGTCTGTTTATGAGAAAAACCGCGGTCGATCCGACGGCCGCTCTTTGGTCAAACGCAGGATCGTCTGCGTGGGGAAGGAAAAGCATTTGGCCCCCAGTAACACCGCCAGCGCCGCCGCGCACGCTATCCACAGAAGCTTCCCCCACGGCGTGAGGGTCAGGGTCCTTCCAATGCCCAGAGTGGGATTGAGCAGCCGCACGATCGGCCAGTGCCAGAAAAAGATCTGTAGTGTCCGCTGTCCCACCGGCGTGACCAACGGCATCCTGCGCGACGGCGTGACGCATATGACCGCAAAGCCGACCGGCACCGCCAGCGCATAGCAAAAGAGCCTGTAAATACCCCCCATGGCAAAAACTCCTCGCTGACACTGTACGGATGCCTGCCCAGCAAAAGCGGCCGCAGGGGAAACAGCTTCTCCCGCAGGAGAACGCACGCGGCCGCCCATGCGATCAGGACCGCCGCGCCGGTCACCCGAAGCGCTGGCTTTCGGCAGAGCGCCGCCAGCCCCTCATAGCTGCACATTTGACCAAGCAGGAAAAACGGATAGAAAACGATGATCCTGGAAAGCGTCAGAAAAACGCCCACCGTATCGTCATAACCGGCAAAGCAGCTCAGGAGCACGGACATGATAAGAAGCAGCCGTTTGTCGACGTTCCGGAGCACATGGCTTATGACGATATAAAACGCCAACGCGAACATATACCAGGGAATATATTCCTCCGACAGAAGAGAAAACACGAACTGCCCCGATATGAGCTGCTTTTCCAGCGCCAGGATCATTTTCAAAAGATACCCGATGCAGATATATGCTACGGCTTTTGCCGTCGTGTCTTTGTCTTTGTAAAATAACCCTGCCACAAACAAAAACAACGGCATATGGAACGAATAAATAAAAATAACGATGCTCTGATACGCGTTCGAACGCGCCAGATACAGCTCGACGAAGTGGCCGATCACGACCAGACAGATAAGCAAAAACCGAACGTTGTCAAACAGAGCCGACCGCTTGTTCTCCATACTTCCCTCACCCCGGCATATATAACATATTTTATATTTTGTCGCTTTTCCGATTATACAAGTGTCGCGCAGCAAAGTCAATCCCGGTCGCTCATCGGTCCCCATGCTAAGATCTTTCCGTCCGGGCGTCACACTTTGTTGCGGACTGTGTTTATAATAGGTGAGAACGGCAAGGAGGTGAGCGCCCTTGACAGAGAGACACGCCCTGGACCTGCTCCGGGAGGACAGGCCCGGTGGCCTGGAGTGGTTCATCGACCGGTACACGGCCTATGTGGCCGCCATCGCCTGGAACATCCTGGGCCGGACCATGACCGCCCAGGACGTGGAGGAGGTCACGTCGGACGCCTTCGTCACATTGTGGAAAAACCGGGAGAAGGCAAGGCCCGGCCAGATCAAAGGCTTTCTCGGCCAGATCGCCCGGACCCGTGCCATCAACCGGCTCCGGCAGGCGGAAATGGACCTGGAGCTGGAGGAGGACCTGCTGGTCCTGCCGGGGGCGGACCCGGAGACCCTGGCGGAGGGCCATGAGCGGGACCAGGCCGTGCGGGCCGCCGTACAGGCCATGGGCGAGCCGGACCGGGAGATATTCGTCCGGCATTATTATTACTGCGAGACGGCCCAGCAGATCGCGGGACTTTTACACATGACCCCGGCGGCGGTACGCCAGCGCTTGAAGCGGGGCCGGGACCGGCTCCGGGAGGTATTGACGGAAGGAGGAACGAGCGATGATCGCGCGGTTCAGTGACCTGATGAACGATTACCGGGACGACGAATACGACCTGCCCGACCGGGGGTACGCGGACCCGGAGCGGATCAGATCCATGACGGCGGCCAAAGTAGCCGCCCTGCGAAAGACCGACCCGGTCCCCATCCGGGAAAAGAAGCGGCGGCATGTGCTGCGGACCGTGCTGCTGGCGGCGGCCTTCGCTACGCTTTTGAGCGTGACGGCCTACGCGGTGTACCAGCGGACCATGGCCGACCGGGTCCTGGAGGGCGGCGTCACCGAGACGGCCGATGACGGCAGCGCCATCGTCCAGTACAGCGCCGTGGGCGGCGGCAATACCGAGACCTCCGGCGCTCCCGCCCCCACCGGCGCGGAGCAGTACGCCACGTACTCCGACGAGAAGGGCACCTATTACAGCTCTGTGGGCAAGAATCGGGAATATGAGGCCCAGAAGGAGTGGACCGCGTTTTTCTTTGGCCGCGACTTCCCCCTGGAGGCCAGGGACCTGCTGGACTACTCGGACCCCCACCGGCTGATCTACGGCGTGGGCTACGGGGTGCTGGCGGAGAAGCTGGACGCCATCGCGGAAAAATACGGCCTTCGGCTCATGCGGAGCGTGGCCATGCTGGACACGGAACAGGAATTTTTCGACACCCTGACTCTGGACAGCTTCTATCCGGTGGCGGAGGACGCCGACGGACGGCACACCTTCCAGGTCTTTGACGACGGAAGCTTTGAGGCCAGCGGTCTCAGCATGGCCCTGCCCGGCGGCGAGACGGTCCTGGGCTTCAACGTGTTCCGGGCGGTCCGGGGCACCCTGACGGATTTTCTGGTGCTGGGCGGGGACCCGGCCCTGGCGGACTTCGAGACCTATACCGCCGCCTCCGGCACGGAGGTGGACATCGCCCTGGAGGATACCGGCTCGTTCCTCTTCGCGGACATGGAAAACTGCCATGTGACCTTCTGGTTCTATGACGGCAGAAGAGAGGGCCTCACCATGGCCGACCTGGAAGCCGTGGCGGACAGCGTCGGCTTCGCCGCCCTGGACGAGATCAACGTGCCCGCCGTGGCCCAAAACGTGGAGGCGGGCATGGAGCAGAATATGCAGGACAACCCGGGCTTTTACCGGGAGGTGACCGATTCGGTCCAAGGGGTCTATGAAGAGCTGGGCGATTACAGCCTGGAGGGCGTTCTGCCGGAGGGCTGGCGTCTGGAGACATCCTACGCGGAAACGGTGGAGGACACAGTGCGCTACATGGCGGACTTTGACGGAGACGCTCCTGACCCGGGCCCGGCGGACTACTATGACCGCATCGGCATAAACTATATCCCGGAGGGGGAGGTGGCCGAGCCTAGTCCGTTTGTGAGCCTGACCTACGAGCGGTTCTGGGGCGACCCGGACCGGGCCGTGATCCGCAACGCCCAGGCCTTCCATGACCGGCGGGAGACCTCCATCACCCAGCCCATAGGCTGCGGGGAGGAGGACCTCATTTTCTGCTCCGTGGGCGGCTTTGACGCTTACTACGTTCTGTGTGGCGATTTCGGCGGACGGGTGGACGCTCGGGATGCCTATCTGACCTGGTACGACACAGACAGGCAGCTTCTGTTCACCCTGTCCGCGCCCCTGTCCGAGTTCAGCGTGGAGGAGACCCTGGCTCTGGCGGAGGACTTCGCCGCCGCCATCCGGGGCGTGCCGGGCACGACGCCCACCGGGACCGTGTCGGATGAGGTTGAGGACGCCCCGGCGGACACCGTCACAGCGCAGTAGACGCGGCAAACACAACAAATACACAAGGGCGCGGGAGAAAACCCGTGCCCTTTCCTTATTGAACGCCTCCGGCGCGGACATTGGCTACGCCCGGTCTTGCTGTCGCAGCTGCTCCAGCGCGTTGCGGACCGCCGCGACAACAAATGCGGAAAAGGTACAGGACTCCCCCTCAATGGCCGCCTCCACTTCCGCAGCAACGTCTCGGGGAAATCCGACCGATTTTTTGACCGTGGGCATGACATGGGGAATCTGAAATCCGGACATTGGGTACGCCTCCTATGAGCAAGGATGCCTTAAATTATACTATTGCTTTATAAAATAGTCAACAGCATTTAAAACAGGTCAGAAACATCCGAAGAAACAATGTATGATTAAGGCAACACATCCTGGAGGGAACGCAGTGAAGAAGCAGGCTGGATTTGAAAATCGCGACCGGTTCATTGAATTGGGACTGACGATCGCGGCCGTGCGCAAGATGCGCGGCATGTCCCAGGAGCAGCTGGCCGACAGGGCCGGTATCAGCCGTTCGCATCTGAGCGCCATCGAGGCGCCGAATGTAGTACGGATGTTCTCTGTGGAGATACTTTATAATTTGGCCGACGCGCTGGATGTGCGCGCCGGGGACCTGCTGAACGCCACGCTCCCCGGCACGGAGCGGCCATGAAGATATACGCATACAATGGCCGGTGCAACGTATCGGGCAATAACGTCCGCACCTTTCGGGAGCGGCTGGGCTTGAGTCAGGAGCAGTTGGCCGCCCGGATGCAGGTGAAGGGCGTCCCGCTCACCCAGAAGGCCGTCAGCCGTATCGAGACCGGAGAGCGGGTGGTGGCGGATTATGAGTTGATGCTGCTGGCAAGCGTGCTGAATACCTCCGTTCAGAGGCTATTGGATATCGATTGATACACCGCTCCGGGGCGCGGCTCGTCCCGCCCCTCTTTACACAAGGGGGGCTTTCATGTAAAATATCCCCAGGAAAGGCAGGATGACATGGAAAACGCCGTCGTCACACTGAAGCAGGGCGAGGGCCGGGCTTTGAAGGCCGGCGGCCCCTGGGTATACGACAACGAGGCCGCCTCCATCGAGGGGACCTTTGCGGACGGGGATATCGTCGCCGTCCGGGATCATCAGGGCAAATTCCTCTGTAAGGGCTTCATCAACCGAAGGAGCAAGCTGCTGGTCCGGGTGATGAGCCGGGAGGAAAACGCCGTCATTGACCGGGAATTTCTGCGCATGCGGGTCCAAAACGCCTGGGAATACCGGAAGCGGACCGTGGACACGTCCTGCTGCCGGGTGATCTTCGGGGAGGCGGATTTTTTGCCGGGACTGGTGGTGGACAAGTTCTCGGACGTGCTGGTGGTCCAGTCGCTGGCGCTTGGCATCGACCGGATGAAATCTACCATTCTGGAGCTGCTGCTGGATGCTCTGGCGGCGGACGGGGTCTCTATCCGGGGCATATACGAGCGCAGCGACGCCCCTGTCCGGGAGCGGGAGGGCCTTGCGCGGGTCAAGGGCTTCATCGGAGCGCCCTTCGACACCAAGGTGGAGATTGTGGAAAACGGCGTCCGGTACATGGTAGACGTGGCCGAGGGGCAAAAGACCGGTTTTTTCCTGGACCAGAAATACAACCGCCGGGCCATCCGGCCCCTGTGCCGGGACGCCAGGGTGCTGGACTGCTTCACCCACACGGGGTCCTTTGCCCTGAACGCGGCCCAGGCCGGGGCCAAAAGCGTGCTGGCCGTGGACGCGTCGGAGCTGGCCGTCGCCCAGGCCCGGGAGAACGCCGCCCTGAACGGGCTGACCGGCCGGGTGACGTTCCGGTGCGCGGACGTATTTGAGCTTTTGCCGGAGCTTATCCGGAAAAAGGAAAAATTCGACGTGGTGATATTGGACCCGCCCGCCTTCGCCAAGAGCCGGGGGGCGGTGAAAAACGCGGTGAAGGGATACAGGGAGATCAATCTGCGGGCCTTGCAGCTTGTGAAAGACGGCGGATACCTGGCCACCTGCTCCTGCTCCCACTTCGTGGACGCGGCCCTGCTGGGCCAGACGGTCCGGCAGGCGGCCAACAACGTGCGCAAGCGCCTGCGGCAGGTGGAATTTCGCACCCAGGCCCCGGACCACCCCATCCTGTGGGGCGCGGAAGACTCCGATTACCTCAAATTCTTCATCTTCCAGGTGTGCCAGGAGCACTGAGAGGAGCGAAATATGTACGAACTGAACATGCTCACGGAAAAATGCGGCTATATCCAAAGCCCCGCCAGGATCGGCCTGGTCCGGCTGAACGACGAGGCGGTTTGTCTTATCGACAGCGGCAACGACAAGGACGCGGGCCGAAAGGTCCGGCAGCTTCTGGACGCCAAGGGCTGGCGGCTCACGGCCATCTACAACACCCACTCCCACGCCGATCACATCGGCGGCAACCGATACCTGCAAAACCAGACCGGCTGCAAGATCTACGCCCCCGGCATTGAGTGCGCCTTCACCCGGCATCCGGTGCTGGAGCCAGCGGCGCTCTACGGCGGCTGGCCGGGGAAGGACCTGCGGCACAAGTTCCTCATGGCCCAGGAAAGCGACGCGGCCTATCTCACGCCGGAGGCGCTGCCGGAGGGGATGGAGCTGCTCTCCCTGCCGGGTCACAGCTTTGACATGACGGGCTTTCGCACGGCGGAGGGCGTGGCCTATATCGCCGACTGCCTGTCCAGCCGGGAGACCCTGGACAAGTACCGGGTAGGCTACATCTGGGACGTGGGGGAGTATCTCGCCACCCTGGAGAAGGTAAAAACCATGGAAGCGGCGGTAGTCGTCCCGGCCCACGCGGACGCGACGGAGGACATCGGGCCTCTGGCCCAATATAACATCGACGCGGTACACGCCGTGGCGGAGGACATTCTGGACGTGTGCAAAACGCCGTCCGCCTTTGAGACGGTGCTGCGGGCGCTTTTCACCCGGTACGAACTGACCATGACCTTCGAGCAGCACGCTCTGGTGGGCAGCACGGTCCGGTCCTATCTGGCCTGGCTGAAGGACGCGGGCCGCCTGACCGCCGGATTCGAGGACAACACGCTCCTGTGGGCGACAATATAAACGGAATGCCTCCGGACCCGATGGTCCGGAGGCTTTTTACGGAATTTATGCCAGGCCGTGGCCGAATTTGGCCTCGGTCCGGCGCTTGCGCAATATGGCGTTGGGCGGCGCGCACATGGGCAGGCGCATATGCAGCTCCATCTTGGGGTGGCTGGCGGCGGGGACGGGCTGGTCCTCGCCGTCCCGTATTTCCCCGGAAATAAATTCCAGCGGCTCCGCGCCCGGCAGCAGCAGCTCCAGCTCGTCGCCGGGGAAAAACCGGTTTCGCTGGGTGAGCACGGCGCGGCCCTCGCCGTCGCACCGCTCCACCACCGCCACAACGTCGTGGCGGGAGAAGTAGCAGGCGTCGGCGGTATACTGGCCGGGCTGGCCAAAATAAAACCCCGTGGAATAGGACCGGTGACTGACAGAGAGGACCTCCTCCCGCCAGACCGGGGCCAGGGGCTGTCCAGCCAGAGCAGCGTCCACGGCGTGGCGGTAGGCGTTGGTCACCGCGGCAGCGTAATAGGCAGACTTGGTCCGGCCCTCGATCTTCAGGCTGGTCACCCCCGCGGCCAGCAGCTCCGGCACATGGTCGATCATGCACATGTCCCGTGAGTTGAAGAGGTACGTGCCCCCGTCCTCGGTCAGCTCCATATACTCCCCCGGCCGCTTTTCCTCCACCACATGGTACTTCCACCGGCAGGGCTGGGCGCACTCGCCCTGGTTGGCGTCCCGGCCGGTCAGATAGTTCGACAGCACGCACCGACCGGAGAAGGCCACGCACATGGCCCCGTGGCAGAACGCCTCCAGCTCCAGCTCCTTCGGCGTCCGGGCCCGAAGTGCCGCGATCTGCTCCAGGGTCATCTCCCGTGCCAGCACCACCCGGCTGGCCCCCAGGTCGTGAAAGGCCCGGGCCGTGACCGCGTTCATCACCCCCGCCTGGGTGCTGATGTGTACGGCCGCGTGGGGCGCGTACTTTTTCGCCAGCGTCAGCACCCCCAGGTCGGAGACGATCAGCCCGTCCGCGTCGGCGCTGTCCAGCCGCTCCAGATATTCCGGCAGACGGTCCATCTGCTCATCGGTGGGGATGGTGTTCACGGTCACATAGACCTTCACGCCCCGGTCGTGGCAGTATCCCACGGCCCAGGCCATGTCCTTCGGCCCAAAGGTCCCGGCGGCGGCGCGCATGCCGTAGCCGGGCCCGGCCAGATATACCGCGTCCGCTCCGTAGGTCACCGCCATGACCAGCTTTTCCCGGTCCCCCGCCGGGGCAAGGACCTCCGGCCGCGTTTTGTTATCCATATCTCATCACCGACATAAAAAGAATGGCCGCACAAGGTGTGCGGCCATTATAGCATATTTCGGGTGGTTTTTAAAACCCGAAGCCGAAGAACTGGCGGAAGAAATCGTCCATGTCGCCGTAATACTGGCCGGGCTGGTTCTGCTGGGGCTCGGGACTGGGGGTGGGGTCCACGGGCTTCTGGCTCTCGCCGAAGGTCAGGGAAACGGTCAGGGTCTCGCCGTTGCGCCAGACGGTCAGCTCCGCGGTGTCGCCCACGGAATAGGTCCGGACGATGGCGGTCAGCTCTGTAAAGCCCGCCACCTCCTTGCCGTCCACGGCGGTGATGATGTCCCGCTCCTGGATACCGGCCTCCGCCGCCGGGCCGTCGGCCACAACGCTGGTCACATAGGCGCCGGGCACCATGCCGTACCGGTCCGCCACGGAGTCAGGCAGGGTGTAGCCGCTGATGCCCACGGTGGCCCGGTCGGTCACGTAGCCGTACTCTATGAGCTGGTCGGCGATATGACCGGCGTCCTCGATGGGGATGGCGAAGCCCAGGCCCTCCACGCCGGTGGCGCTGGTCTTGGCGGTCACCACGCCGATGACCTCGCCCTCCGCGTCGTACACCGGGCCGCCGGAGTTGCCGCTGTTCACGGCCGCGTCGATCTGGAACATATTGATGGGCACGCTGTCGGTGTCCGTGGTGATGGTCCGGTCCGTGGCGGAGATGATGCCGTTGGTCATGGTGAAGTTCAGCTCGCCCAGGGGGTTGCCCACGGCGTAGATGGCGTCGCCCACCACGATGTCGTCGGCGCTGCCCATGGTCACGGGGGTCAGGCCGGTGGCGTCGATCTTCAGGACCGCGATGTCGTTCTCCTTGTCGTAGCCCACGATATCGGCGGTGTATTCCGTGCCGTCATAGGTCAGCACCGACACCTCATAGCCGCCCGTCCGGGCGTCCTCGATCACGTGGTTGTTGGTCATGATATAGCCGTCGTCGCTGATGATGAAGCCGGTGCCGGACACGCTGGCGGCGCTGATCTGGCCGAAGAAGTTGGTGTAGGTGATCTCGCTGGTGATGCCCACCACCTGCTGGGTAGCCAGCTCGTAGACGTGCTGGCCCACAGCGGCGGCGTCAGAGACCAGCGCCTGCTCGGGGACCTGCTCGGGCTCGTCGGTGATCTGGGGCGCGTCCGAGGGTTCAACGGGGGGCTCCGTGGTCTCCGCGACCACCGGCGCGTCCTCCAAGGAATCGGTCCCGGTCGTCCGGTCCCGCAGCAGGAAGTACGTCACGCCCACGCCAATGGCCGCCGCCAGAATGGCGCAGACCAGGCAGATGGCCACCACCGCCCCGGCGCTCACGCCCTTCTTCTGCTTCTGAGGGGCGGGCGGCTCGGGGGGCTGCTGGGGGGCGTAGGCCCCGTAGTGGGCGGAGGGGTCGGGCGCGGAATAATAGGGGCTCTGATTCTCCGTCGCGGTGCCGTTATTGTTATTGTTGTTATACTCGTTCATGGTACTGCCTCCTTGTCTGTCGCGGAAGATGTATCGCTTGGATGGTTATAATGTAGCCCGGTTTCGGCCGCAATTCCACAGAAATCTGTAAATAAATTATGGATTTTTTGTTACGCCCTGTCACAGCGCCGGGCCTGTACATTATAATATCCCGCCGGGAGAAAAACAACCCTTGACAAACACGGGCCGGGATTGTAAAATAGCAATTGATATATAACACTTGCTATTTGAAAGGATGATGTCTTATGCCCCCAAAGGCAAAGGTGACGAGAGAGCAGATCGTGTCGGCGGGACTGGCGCTGGCCCGGGAGAACGGTCCGGGGGCGGTGAACGCCAGGGCGGTGGCGGCGCGGCTGGGCTGCTCCACCCAGCCGGTGTTTTCCAATTACGATACCATGGAGGCCCTGCAGCGGGACGTGCTGGCCGCGGCGGAGGGGCTTTTCCAGGCCCGGCTGGAGGCATCCATGGCCCAGGGCAAATATCTCCCCTACAAGGCCATGGGCATGGGGTACATCGACTTCGCCCGGTCGGAACCAGCGCTGTACCGGTGGCTGTTCATGCGGGACCGGTCCGGGCAGGACATCCCCGACGGCCGGGCGGACAGCGCGCGGATCATCCGGCTCATCGCGGACAAGACGGGGCTTTCGGAGGACGCAGCCTGGCTGTTCCATCTGGAGATGTGGCTGTTCGTGCATGGCGCGGCGTCCATGCTGGCCACGGGCTATCTGGACTGGGACGGGGAGCTTATAGACGGCATGCTGACGGATATATTCGAGGGTCTGCGGGCCCGGTTCGCGGAAAAGGAGGCGTGACATGGACGGTATCGTGACGGCGGGCCTTACCAAGCGGTACAGGGACGTGACCGCGGTGGACGGCCTGGACCTGACGGTCCGGCAGGGGGAGCTATTCGCGCTGCTGGGCGTCAACGGGGCGGGCAAGACCACCGCCGTGCGGATGCTCTCATGCCTGACCCGGCCCACGGCGGGCCAGGCGCAGGTCTGCGGCAGGAGCGTGACGGACGAGCCCCAGGCGGTGAAGGCCCTGATCGGCCTGTCCCCTCAGGAGACGGCGGTGGCCGCCAACCTGACGGCGGAGGAGAATCTGCTGTTCATGGCCCGTGTCCACGGGCTGGATAATCGGGCCGCGCGGGTCCGGGCGGAGGAGCTGACCGGGGCGCTGGGGCTGGGAGAGGTCCTGGGCCGCCGGGCGGGGAAGCTGTCCGGAGGCTGGCAGCGGCGGCTGAGCATCGCCATGGCGCTGGTATCCCGGCCCCAGGCGTTGTTTCTGGACGAGCCCACGCTGGGGCTGGACGTGCTGGCGCGGACGGCGCTGTGGGACGCCATCCGGGCCCTGAAGGGGTCCGTGACCGTGGTGCTGACCACCCATTATATGGAGGAGGCGGAGGCTCTGGCGGACCGGGTGGGCATCATGGCGGGGGGGAGGCTGCTGTGCGCCGGGACCGTGGCCGAGCTGAAGGCCCAGACCGGGACGGACCGGCTGGAAGACGCCTTCGTGGCCATCGTGAAGGAGGCGAGCGCGGCATGAAAACGCTGACCTTTGCCCGGCGGACCGGTCGGGAGATATTGCGGGACCCGCTGACGGTGATCTTCGGCCTGGGCTTTCCGCTGATCATACTGCTGCTCCTGACGGCTATCCAGAAAAATATCCCTGTGCCGCTGTTCGACCTGGAGAGCCTGACGCCCGGCGTGGCGGTGTTCGGCCAGAGCTTCATCACCCTGTTCGCCGCCACGCTCATCGCCCGTGACCGGAGCTCCAGCTTCCTCCGGCGGCTGTACACCACGCCCCTGACCGCCTGGGATTATATTTTCGGTTATACCCTGCCCCTGCTGCCCATGGGCCTGGTCCAGTGCGGGATATGCTATCTGGTATCCGCGCTGCTGGGGCTGCCCGTCACGGCGGGCATCGGCCGGGCGATCCTGGCGGCGGTCCCGGCGGAACTGTTCTTCATCGGGCTGGGGCTTTTGTGCGGGACGGTGTTCACCGACAAGCAGGTGGGCGGCCTGTGCGGGGCGCTGCTGACGAATCTGACGGCCTGGCTGTCCGGCGCCTGGTTCGACTTGTCCCTGGTGGGCGGCTGGTTCCGGCGGCTGGCCCAGGCGTTTCCTTTTCTCCCGGCGGTGGAGCTGGGCCGGGCGGCCCTTCGGGGCGGCGGGGCCGAAGCGCTCCCCCACCTGTGGCCAGTGCTGGGATACGGGGCGCTGGCGCTGACCGGCGCGGCGGCGGTATTCGCCGCGAAAATGCGCAGAAACTGACGACCGGACGGCTGTGCCGCCTCAGGCTGTTAAAAAGCGAGGTTTGACAGCCTGAAAACGCCGTGTTTTTCCCGGCGGCAAGCCGCCGCAAAAAACGTCGCTGCGCTCCCCAAACGCCTGCACCCCAGGCGCTTGGCGGCTGTTTATCCCATTCGAGGCGGGACTTCCGTCCCCCTTGAGCTCCCCCCTTGCGCGACCGACTTCCCCGCTTTCTTTGACAAGCTCTAAAACCCGGACGGTATATGAGCGATGCGGATAAGGAAGTATTTTTGAACTGGTACGGTGTAGTCCCATTGAGGGGCTGCACCGTATCCATTTTTCATGCTGGAAGCCTTATATTCTGGGAGTTGTCTGGGTCTTTCCTGTACCCATAGGGAACGACCGGGACACCCGCTTGCCGTTAGCGGCCAACAAGACCCACCACATCCGCCTGGACGCCCTCACGGAGATCGTCACCCGAACCTGTCAGAGATCGTCCGCTTTGCCGCCGCCTATGAGGACGAGTTTGTAAAGATCGTCATGGACGAGCAGTACAAGCAGATACAGCTTCAGCAGAAGAAGAACAAGGAGGCCCTGCAAACGGCCCTGGCCAGGGCCGGGGAGATCGACGTGCTGTATGAACGGCTCTATGAAGAACACGTCCTCGGCAACCTCACGGATGACCGCTACCGCAAGCTGTCCGACAAGTACGAGGACGAGCAGACGGAGCTATCCCAGCGCATCCGCTAAAAGAGAATACCCACAAGGGAACTCAAATCCCTTATGGGTACTCGTTATGGCAAAGATTGCGCTAATAGATACAATGCAACGCTTTTGCGCGGAGCGTTGCATTTGCCGTATCAGCGTTGCATTTTGCTTTGAGCGTTCCATATGGCGCAATATTGCACCATTCAGGAAGGGGCATTGTATTTTGTCTGCTTATAGATCCCTCCCCAGTTCATACGCTTTTTCAGGATAACCGCTGTGTTTCGTCATGGACGGAGTGCCACAGCCGCGGCCCAGCACCATGCCCTGGTCCTTCAGGTCAAGATACCGCACCAGGGTCTTGTAGTGCGCCTCCAGTGCGTCAAAGGTCCAGCTGTCGCTGTTCCACGCTACGGTGAGCAGCGCCGACTTCATGCGCTTACGTTGGATGCTGCTGTTGAAGGCGCAGAAGCGGTCGATCAGGGTTTTGAGCTGGGCGCTCATTCCGTAGTAATAAAGGGGCGTGACGAATACCATCATGTCCGCGTTCAGGATCACCCGGCGTATGCTTTCCATGTCGTCCTTCTGCATACACGGCCCCTCATACCCGCAGCGGATGCTGCCGATACTACGCCACTAGCTTTTTGCTCATATTCATTTCTCCTTTTGAAAACCGGGCCGGTCTTTGCGGATCGGCGTTTCTTACCCCTGAAACGGCACCACGCCCTCCACCGCGTCGGCGGCGGTGATGCGTTTGTCGCCGTTGTCCACGTCGATGAGGATATAGCGGTCGTTGCCCATGCCCAGCTCTTTCATATAGGACAGCTGCCGGAAAGCATGGCGGGTGGTCATGCGCTCCATGAGCGCGTGATGGTCCTCCTCCTTCATGGCGGCCACCATATCCACGCTGGCCTGATCCGCCGCCAGGATGTCCACGCTGGCCAAGATGCCCACGTTGGGCGTCACCACCGGCTCTGCCGCCACGCCCTCGCAGTCGCAGGACACGGACATATTCCGCAGTACGTTCACATAGGTGACGTGCTTGCCGAAGTGGTCGATGGTGGCTTTCGTGGATTCGCTGATCTTCTCCATCAGTTCCTCCTGGGCCACGCCCCAAAACTCGTTATTCTTCTCATGGATCATCTTCTTGCCGATCCGCCCGTCCGCGCAGCCGATGCCGATGTTTTTGTTGGAGCCGCCGAAGCCGCCCATGAGATGGCCTTTGAAGTGGGTCAGCACCACCATGGAATCGTAGGTAGGCAGAGACGCGCCCACGCTCATCTCGGTGAACCACTTGGGTGCCATACATCTAACGTTGGATCTTCCAGAGTAATAGAAAAATGTAATGGTCAACTGGAAAATGTTGTTGTAGATCCTAATGACATCAATGAAACTATCAGTAGATATCGGATCGACAACAAATAGTGTATTTTCGTATAACCACTTATGCTTCTTTTGATTATTCGTTATTACCGATCAATCCGATAACTTCCCCTTCGTCGGGCTACATGAGAGTCAATATTTTCTCAGCATGATTACCGGCGGGCAGGTCATCTGCCCGCCGGACTGTTTTTTATTCACCCGCGCTCGTCAGCGCAAGTCCGTTCACCCATTCCATAATATCGCTTTCAGAGGCCCGGTCATGTCAAGGATTATGCGCAAAATTAGTTTGCAGTCTCTGGCAGGTAAGCTCAGCAGGCAATAGCGGTGGATT
>CANRDC010000029.1 GCA_947629245.1 uncultured Oscillospiraceae bacterium
TGCTGTGCCCTCTTGCGGTTCCACACATCTTCATCCGATTCCCTTAATTCGGCCTTGACTTTTAATAGTTAGTCTTTGGGCAATAAAAACACCGCCGGCCTACCGGCCTGCCGGCTACACAAACAGCTTCTTCAGTTCTTCCTTCCGGGCTTTCTCCTCTGGCGTATCCCGGTGCCGGAGCACACAGATCGCCTTGTTGGCAGCCCAGTATTCCTGCTCCCACTTTTCCAGCGGCTTTCCCCTGGCCCGCTTGCTCCGCAGGCTGAGCACATTGGCCCACACACTGCTGCTGTCCACGCTCATGCACCAGCCAAGGAACGTCCACCAGTGGATATACTCCACGCTGCGCGTCTCGAAACCCGCGGCACGGTTGACAGCCGGGAACAGGATGTCGGCGTCCTGCTCCCAGTCCATCAGCGCCGGGTGCGGCCTGCCATCACTGCGGGCGCCGTGATCCAGAAACTCGCAGGCCGCCTTATAGGCGCCATCGTAGTCGCTCGGCGGCATGACCAGCGGTGCGTCCGGCTCCGCCTCGAAGGCATCATAGAGCCAGTACAGGCACACATAGACCTTCCGCCAGGCGTCCAGCTCCGGGTCTGCCATGGCCTGCAGCACATTCAGGCAGACCCGGAAATCAGTGTTGACAGGATAGTCCGTGCCATTCACCGCGAGGCTGGTGGGCAAAAGCCCGATGCGGTTCATTTCTTCGCCGCCGGGCGCGTCTTGCCGTTTTTGTGCTTCCCGGTCCGGGCTCCGGCGGTATAGGCCGCCATGCGGTCGCTCTGCTGACGGTTGATGCGCTCAAACTCCGCGCTGAAGCGCTGGCCCATATAAGCGGCCACCGCGTCCATCACGTTCTCGCAGTAAAACCGGCCGTTCACCAGCGAGAAGGGATGCACGCGGGAGAAGAAAGCCTCGCTCACGTTGCCGTCGAACACGGCGTCCAGCGCAGCGCACAGCCGTTTTTTGGCCTCCGCCAGCGCCGCAAGCGCGCCGTCATCCGTGTCGGACACTTTCTCCAGCGGTTCCGTGACCTTGCCGAAGTCCTTCACCATGGCATTCCAGCGGTCGATGATGCCCATGTCCGCCGGGTGGAAATACAGCGTGCCGATCACCGCGCCCTGCAGGTTGCAGATCTCCACGGCCTCCAGGCCCGTATCTACCACTACCCGGTGCGGCACCGGGGCCGCCGGGACTTCCGGGGCCGAAGGTTCCTGTACGGCAGCCGTGGTTTCTTCTTTGATGACATTCTCCGTGTTCTTGATCTCGCTCATCAGATGATCCTCCTGTTCAGATTGTTTTGGGAGCCCGCCGGCAGATGTACCAGCAGGCCCCCAGGTATGGAGCTGTGCGTCACTCGGCCAGGGTGGCGCTGTTGAAATCCAGGGTGATGATGACGTCCGCACCGCACTTGAACACGACCTTCTTATCGGGCAGGTCGTCCACGCGCACTATCCAGTCGGTGTCTACCGCCTTAAAGGTGCGGGAGCCGATGCAGGTGATCTCTTTGCCCTTGTAACGCTTATCCAGCTTCACGGGGAAAAAGTGACCAGTGTTCTTGACCGTGTCGAACTCTTCCCAGGCTTCCGAGATGTTGGTGATGTCACCCTTCACCGTGCCTGTGGTGCCGTCCCAGGTGATAGAGATGTTCTCTCCGATGAGGTCGTCGGGCTTTTTGTCGCCCAGCTTTGCATCCAGGGGCTGACCGTCTCTCGGCCAGGTAGATACCCGGCCAGCCCCGCTCAAGGGTCCACGTGGCCTGCGGTGAAGACGGGGTTGCCGGTCTTCATGCTCTCGGCAGTGACGGAACCCTCCACGCGCTCGCCGTCCTCGCTGACGTTGAAGGGGATGTTCATACCCTCGGTGCCGCCGCCATAGCTCTGGGGCTTGACCATGACCTCGCTGAGCCAGGCCTTGTGGGTCTCGGCAGCGGTGTCCTCCACCAGGACCTCCAGCATCAGGGTCTTGCTGTCATCGCCTTTCAGCCGATTCATGGCGATGTCCCGCAGCTTGGGGTAGAGCTTCTTGTCCGGGTCAGCGTAGAAGGGATCGGCGTCCATGCTGGGGGTGTAGCCGTTGTCCTTCGTCTTGGTCTGGCCCAGGATGTTTTTGATCTGCTCGGTGTCGGAGTTGAGCTCCACGCTCATCTCCTCGATGTCATCACCGATGATCTCGAACTCGGCCTCCGCGGCCTCGCTGACCTTGGTGTGGAAGCCCGTGTCCAGGTAGTGGCCCAGGGCCTCACGATTGAGCTTTGCCATGTTGAAAAACCTCCCAAATAGTTATTTCTGATAGATGTTTTCGTACTTGGCGACCATGGAAATAGCCCAGGTCTCCATCTGGTGATCATCTCGCTCTTCCAGGTACCCCGCGATCTGTCGGGAGATAGCGGTGATCTTCCGGCCAGCAGCCACAGGAGGATATGCCTCCAGCTGCCGCGATTGCCCGTCGATGATGACAGGCTGCCGCTCCAGCCAGCGGCCCAGCCGATCCAGCCACTCTTTCATGGCGGCCTTCTGTGCCTCGCTGGGGCCAGCTGCCCGCCAGGTGATGAAAAACGGGTACTGGCACACCTGGCGCACCTTCCCGGTCACAGACGTCCTCTCGCTGTCGATGGCCGCGCCGGTGCCGGGATATAGCGAGATGCCGCCCGCTTCCGGCAGCGTTGCGAAGGTGATCACATCATCCGCCGGAAGTCCCGGATACTGGTTGACCAGATCACAGAGCACCTGGGTCATCAGCTCATCGCCGTCCAGATCGTAGCGGATGTCCTTTTTCGTCTCTTCCATCAGCCACCTCCCGCGATGTGTTTTACCTCTTTGACCCACTCCCGCTTATGCTGGGCGATGGTGATGGGCACCCACTGCGAGCCTCTGCTGTTGGAATACTTCAGGTTCCGGCTGGTGGGCATGAGTTTTGCGCCCTGCGTGAACCGGGGACCTACGCCGGGGATGTTCGCCGGACCTTTCCCTGTGGCCGCATTGACCATGACCTTGCCCTCGTGCAGGTATCGGCCCATAGGCCCGACGCCTGCCACCACCAGGCCGCTGCCCGCCAGAGATGCGCTCGCACCCCGCGTGAGGTTGATGAACGTGCCCGTCAGGAAGGGCATGTGCGGGACCATGTCGGTCATGATCTGGCTGTCCAGCCAGAACTGCGCGCGGGCAAACTGGCCGGAAAAGCGGTCCAGATGCACCTCGCAGCGCATATTGGCCAGCACGATGGAGAAGCCCTCAAAGTGGAATGTTTTGGCGCTCATCTGCCCATCACCTCGAAATGCGGAATGACGCTGTACTGCGCGGCGGCACTGACGGCATAGACCCCATCCCGCGTCCGCACCAGGTGATTATAGAAGCCACCGGGCCAGTCCGCATCGTTGATGGGCTTTTCATCCGGCCACGTGCCCTCGACGAAAAAGTCGAAGCTCTCGCCGCCCTGAAACGTGAAGGCTCCGGCCGGATCAGCCGCGGCCTGCCACAGAATGGGCGTCAGGTAGCGTTTGCCGCTGACGACCGGGCCATCATGCCAGCCGTATCTGATATGCAGCACGGCCTTATCATTGCACCCGCTGCCATACTTGGCCACCAGCGCGGCGTGGTCCACGTTGAGATCCACGCTCTGCAGCACCGTCGGGTACCAGGTGTCCCCGGTCTTATCCCGCCGGCGGTTGAAGAGCGTCACGGTATCCTGGTACATACTCAGGCCTCCAGCTTCACAGGATAGCGCCCCAGGAACAGCAGGTTGACCCCGTTTGCGTCCGGCACGCCGGAGAGATACAGGCGCACCATGTCGTCCAAAAGCCGCGCACGGGCCGTCTGGTCGCTCACAGCGGCGTCAACAGCCGTGCCTCCGGCCCGGGCCGCGCTGCCCGTGGCATAGCTGATGCTCTCGCTCCCGGAGGAGCGGGAGGCCACCAGGCGGCTCTGTACGGTGCCGTCGGCATTCTCCACCAGCGTCTGGGCTTTGCGGATGGACTCCGCTGCGTCATCCAGCTGCTGCAGCGTATCCACCAGAGCACAGACGCACCAGCGCACTGCCTGCGCGTCGTGCTCATCCACCGGGAAGGCGCGGCGGAGCTTACGCACTCCATCCACGCCTGTGGTGGCGATGTCCAGCAGCTGCTCAGCCTCCCAGGAGAGGCGGGAGAACCCCGCCTCAGCCAGTTTGCTGTCACCGTACAGCGCTTTGAAGTCCTCATAGGTCGCATACGCCATAGCCGACCCTCCTTACTCCTCCTCGGTGACGCCGGAGAAGTCCACCACCATCACCAACTCGCCGTCTTTCTTGGCGGTCAGCTTCTTCGCTGAGGTCAGGTTCTCCAGGCGCTGCACCAGCATCAGGCTGTCATCGACCTGCACGGTGCGGGCGCCCTTCGTCCGGCCCTCAAGCGTGATCTTCTGGCCTTTCAGCATGGCCGGGAGGATGATCACGGCGAAGTGGCCGGTATTGTCCGATGTACTGAACTCCTCCCACGCCTCCGCGATGTTATGCACATCGCCGGTCGCGGTGACCGTGGTGCCATCCACCGTCAGCTTGAAGGTCTCCCCGATAAGGTCCGACACCTTCTTGGTGCCGATCCCCGTCTGGGCCTGCTGGTCAGGGACTTTTACTCCATCAGGCCCGATCAAGGGTCGCCCGCACCGATGGTGGCCACCACCACGCCGTCCGGCTTTTCAGCGAACAGCTCGATGCCATAGCACACGGTGTCCTCGGCGGTCATGTTGGAGTAGTTCGCCTCCTCGTGCAGGCCGATATAGCCGGTCTCGTCGGTGGTGAAGTCGAAGGCCTCGCCCATGTCCGCACCGTTCACGGGGATGTAGTACATCACCACGTTGTCCTTGGCGGTGGCGTAGATCTTGCCCTTGGGAACGGAGCTGTTGAGGATGACGGTGCCCAGGCCCAGGAAGTTCTCCGCATAGGTCATGCCGAAGGCGGTCTGCATGGTGATGCTGGCGCCGGCCAGATAGTCGGCCACATCCAGCGGGTTCATGAAGTACACGCTGGCCACGCCGTCATCCTCGAACAGCACCTGCAGCTGGCCCCACGCCTGCGCGAGAGCCGCCTGGAAGGTCTCGCCGGAGGCCTTGCCCGTGCCGGTGCCCAGGAAGGTGAAGAAGTCCTTGCGGATGCCCTTCTGGATGTCCCGGAGCATCTCCTCGGTGGTCATATCCACGGCCTGGTCATAGCCCCGGTCGATGATGGCCTCGGCGCTGGTGGCCTTGCGGAACTTCTTCAGGGTGATCTCCTTGTAGGTCACCGCCTCGGTCTGGTAAAGGCTCAGGGGGATGGTCTCGCCCTCCGCCACGGCGCCGCCGCCCTCGTCCAGCGTGCCCTTGGCCTTGTAGCTCTTCAGCACAGTGCCGGCCTGCTTGGGGATCTGGCGGGTGATGCCGATGGCCTCCACCAGCTTCTGGATGGATTCCCCGAACATGTTGACGAACTCCAGCTCACGCACCCGCGCGAGCTTATCCTTGGTGATCAGGTTCTCATCTGCCATTGGTCATTTCTCCTTTCCTGTCTGAAACAGATCCATGTGTTCGGCGATCATGGCCCGGCGGGTCTTGCGATCCTTGATGGCCATGATGTCCTCTTTCGTTTTGGGTCCCTCGTTGGAGCCCAGCTTGGTGGTGAATCGGGCGCCGCTCTGCTGTGCGGTCTCCTTGGTATCGCTCTCGTCAGCGGAGGCAGGCTCTCCCTTTCCGGGGCTGCCCGCGGCCTCAGCCGCCTGCGTCGGAGCCGCCGTCTTCACCGGGTGCCCTTTGAGGAACTCCCCAGCCGCGGTCTCGAAATCCTTTTCCTGGGTCACCATCTTGCCTATCTTGTAAGCGTAGTAATCCAGGTCATCGGCCGGGACCCCCTGGGAGAGCAGGTAAAGCTGGCGCTTATACTGCTCCGCCTCGCTCCTCGCTTCGTCCCGCTCCCGCTCGGCGGTGGACAGTTTGTCTGCCTCCGTCTGCTGGGAGCTCTTCCAGTTGCGGAACTCGGTCAGTTCCGCTTTGTCCGGCATACCCTTTGCCGCCCTGGCCAGCCGCGCCGCGATCAGCGCGTCCACTTCCGCCTGGGTGAAGGTCTTTTCCGCATCCGCCGTCGATGCGCCCGCAGCGGCACCCTGGTCCTGTGCAGTGGTGGCAGCCGCGGTGTTGGTCTCGTTGTCCATAGATCCCCTCCGTTTAGGGCCCGTCGGCCATAGATTTTTGCCGGCTCTCGCCGTAATGGAGCCGTGGGATGGTGCTGCCCCATCCGCCGGCCGGGAGGAAGATCAGGAACCGCCCGGCGCTCTCCGGAGCCACGGCATAAAAAGAGCACGGTGCAAAACTGCATCGTGCTTTACATGTTGAATCCAGTTGTTGACTCGCTTACTCGGTGTCACTGGTCATCCAGCCGTCGAACTTTTCCCGTTCTTTCTTCGTAATAACAGGAACAACAGCCCGATATTCCTCCTTGATCTTCTCTACCTCGTCCTTCGACTTTCCTTTCACGGCACGGAAGAAAATCGTCCGAGCTTGGGGATAAGTCATATTCTCATTGAATAGGCCGCTCATAGTTTTCCTCCTTCCAAACGCCATTTGAAATGCCTTGCGATCCTGAATGCCTGCTCTCTAATGGACATATAATTTAGTTCTTGCGGTGTCCAATCGAAATATTCCGGCCAATCGACCATTCCCACGTCAACATCATTCCGCAGCCAGCCCATCACATCGTCAAACTCACCAGCCGTGGGGCGGTCGCCATCACCAACACAAACCGAAAACACATCTCCGTTCGAGGCGATTACAGTCATTCGGTTTACACCTGGATTAGTGAGCAGCCTGAAGTCCATACCAGACAGCGGCGTTACATTAGTGTGTGCGTGGAACAGTCTTACGCTCCGACCATCAAGGAACTCTTTCGGAACCTCGACTCCATTGTCAATTGAGCTCGTAAAAACCTTGGAGAAGCCTTTCTCCGTTTTCGCCTGTCCGTACTCAAAGCCGCTCTCATCCGACAGCCTCCGCAAACCCGCAAGAGCCTCTTTCTCTTCTGGCTCCAAGGTTAGCGGCTCGAAATCGGTGAAATCGTCTCTGTATTTCTCTGGTATCACCGGCTCGAATCCTTCCTGCCTAGCATATCCCTCTCTATCCTGCATTATACTCCTTTTCCCACCGTTTTCAAGAGTTTTCACAGCCTTCTCCGCCGCTTTCGCCTGCTTAGGGCCATACCGGGCCACCTCCAGACGGTCATATAGCTTGCGCAGGTCGTTCTCTTTGCAGAAGGTGTCATAGGCATCCTCCTGGCGCTGGAGCAGAGCGGCCTTCTTGCGGTGCGCCGCTTCCAGCTCCGCCCGGGTGGCGTCGTCCGGGGCCTTGTCGATGGCCTCCTGCAGCGTCATCACTTCCCGGCGGGTCTTGCGGATCCGGCGCTCCAGCAGCCGCTGGCGCTGATCCAACATCTCCCGCTTGCGGTTCTCTTCGCTGTCGAAGTGCTCAAAGGGATTGTGTACCCCATCGCCGGGGCCGATGCTGTGCCGGCAGTTGGCTCCCAGCAGCCCGTCCACCAGCCCGATGCCCGTCACGCTAAGCGGCGGGAACTTGCTCGCGTCCACGCTCATATCGTCCTCCAGGCCATAACAAAAGCACGGTGTTGACAAATCACCGTGCTTTGGGTATAATGACGTTGAGGCTCCCCTCCGCCCGTATTGGTGGGGGTGGTAAAGCCTCATTTTTTGTACCTGATAATTTTCTTCAACTCATTTTTCATCAGGATTATTATATCTACAAGCGGCAGCCCACTTCTCCTGATACGGCTTAGTAGTACTTCTTCAAGTTCCTCCAAGACTATATCTGCATCGCCATAATCAAGGATGACCCCGCCGGGGTTGTCCTTGATTTGCTTTAGCGCGTGCCTGACAGCAGCATCTGCCGCTTTTGCGGTCGTTGTGTTTTTCAGGTCCCACAATTTCCCACGCCATTCATAGTCTGGTGTTTTTATGCCAAACTCACTGGATTCTCGCAAAAGCCGGATATCTCCACCAAATCTATCATGAAGCCACTCTGCCGTGTTGACCTCTCTAGCATACTTTCCTTTTCTGTACCCCTCGTCATATGTGATCTTGCCCTGGCCCGGCGTGGCCGTCCGTAAGTACTCCTCTGTCACGTCTTCCGGCTCTATCCGCTTCGGTGCAGGCTCCGCCGCTGGCTCCCCCGCAGGCGCTGTCCCGCTCTGCTCCGCTGCGATTTTGGGATGCTTCGCCTCGTTCTGCTGCGGCGGCGCAGCGTCCTCCGTCCCGCTCCCGTCCTCGTCATCCAGCCGGTAGAACTTCCCCTGCCACCAGAAGTGGTTGGTCCAGTCCTCCCCGCCGTCGCCGGTCCGGGCCCCCAGGTGGGCGGACACCAGCACGATCTTCCAGCCCATCTGGCGCATCCGGGCCATGCTCATCTCGCCGCAGGCTTGGCCCACGCCGGTGCGCACCGCCCGGAGCGTAGCAGCCTCGATGGTGTCCCGGTGTCCGCTGGGGTATGTCACCACCACCCCGTCGGCCGCCGCAGTCTCCACCGCCTGGCGCACCGCCTGGGTGTACCCCAGCGCGCCGCCGGTCACCAGCTGGTACGCCCGGTCACAGGCCCGGATGAAGCTCTGCTGTGCGCTCTCGGCCAGCGTGCCGGTGAAGTTTTGCAGTTCCCCGCAGGTCTTCTCGTAATTGCGCTGGGCCAGCCGCAGGAGATACGGGGACTGGCGCAGAGGCGTGGGCTCCAGCCCCGCCGCCTGATAGACCGCATCGTCCCAGCGCAGCGCCTGCACCGCCGCGTCCTCAAACGCCCGGGCCACCTCCTCCAGCAGCAGCGGCGTTCGGTCGGCGATCTCCCGCTGGATGTCCTCCATCAGATACCCGGCGTCGGCGAGCACCTTCAGATTCCACTTGTCTGTGCTGGTCAGGTAGTTCTCGCCCTTGGCCAGCCGCGCCATGAGCCGGGCCACGATGCGCTTTATGATCTCCTCATGCAAAACGGAAGCGATCTGTTCGCTCCCGTCCGTCATGTGCCGTATATAATCCGGGTACAGCACCGCTTACTCCTCATCGCCGAACAGCGCCGGTCCTCTCTGCTCCGCCTGGGCCACCATCTGCTGCGCCTGCTCCCCGCTCATGCCCTCGAAGCGCTCAAAGTACATAGCCGGCGGCACCTTGCCCTGGAGCACATAGCCCCACCAACGGGCCCGATCCTCCTCCTGATTGTGGGTGATGTCCTCAAAGTCATAGCTGACCGCATAGGGCCCGGCCGGGGCAAGCCCGTAACCGTCAGCGAACTTGTCCAGCGCATAGATCAGCCCGTTCAGAGCGCTCTCCAGCTTGTCCCGGAGATCCTTGATGAGCTGGATGGTGCGCCGATCATCGGCCTCCACCTGGGTGGCCGTCATCAAGCCGCCGCGCTCATTGAACACGAAATAGCCGTTGGAGAAACCGCACTTGAACCCGATCTGCGAGAGCAGCGCATTGACGCCCTTCAGCCGGGCCTCCGTGTTCAGCGCCGGGTCGATCTCCTGGTAATACTCCTCTTTGCCGGAGCCAAATACCTTCTTGACAAACCGGGGCAGCCGCACCCGCCGGGGCGCGTTCACCGGGCTGCCGGCCTGATCGGTGAGCCGATCATCCAGCAGGCTCAGCCGCCGGCTGTCGTAAATCTCCTCCGCGAACCGGCTGTAAGCGGTGTCCAGGTCCTGCAGCTCCTCGATGGCGTCAGCGAAGAAAGGCATACCCAGCGGACTGTCCACATCGATGTTGTTGGCGCCGGGCATACGCAGCACGCCAAACAGCGGCTGCTCGACGCCCTCTGCGATCATGTCCTCCGTCAGCGCCGCCCAGGGCGTCTGCTCGATGGCCACCGGCCGCCCCTTATCCCGCGGGCTGTCACCGATGAAGCAGCGATTGGAGACGAGATACTTGCCATCCTCGAAGCGATGATACTCCAGGCGGGTGTAATACTTTCCTTTTTTCCCGTCGTAGGCCCGATCCTCGAACACGATGCCAGTGATCTCGTCCCCGTCGTTGTCCGTCACCAGGAACCGCTCCGGCGTTACCAGGTCGATGCCGGCGCCGTTGGGCTTGAGGATCACCGTGCCGTAGGCGCAGCCATACTCCACCCAATGCCGGAGCCGAAAATATACCCGATCTACCTGCTGCTGCAGCCAGGCTGCCCGGGCGGAGCCATCGATGGTGATGCCCACAGACAGGGTGGTGAGCCGGGCCGCCTCGGAGCACACGCTCTTTGCAAAGTTCACCGTGCGGATGCCCTGGTCCTCGTCCAGCCAGGCGGGGCCGCCCCGGTATATATTCGCGCAGCGGTCTATGAAGGCGTCCATCCGGGACGACGCTGCCACTCTCACATCAAACTCTTCACGGACGCTGCCAGCAAGCTGCATATTTATCCATCCCTTTCACACGTCCTTGTCTCACTGGGCCGCGCCGCTCACAGCGCCCCAGCCGACTGCCAGGCTGCATGGAGCTTCGGGCCCTGGATGGCGATCCAGTCCACCATCTCCTCGTTCTTACTCCAGGCGCTGTCGTAGATGACCGCGCTGTCCATCAGCCCACTCTCAGCGAAGAACGCATGGACGATCTCATGGCGCAGCGTCTCCTTCTGAGACTTCTGTGCCGTCTCCGGCGACTCATGCTCCCAGCCTGGCCATGTGGTAATATCGCAGACCACTATCTGCTTTGTATAGCCGTCGCAGTATCCGTCAATGGACCGGCGTTCAAAGGCTTCATCATCTTTGTATTTCTTGACGGTGACGGTGTATTCCGTCCCCAACACATTGACGGTCATGCCTGTGTACCCCTCCTCGTGAAAAACGGCTCATACGCATAGCGCAGCGCGTCGATGGTGTGGTTGTCCCGGTCGGGGTATCCGCTGATGACGTGCCCGTCCTTGTCCCGCTCATACTCATACCGGGTGATCTCCCGCCAGGCGTTGGGCGTCCGGGCCGGGTCGATGACGATGGTGCGGCTCTGGAGCCACTTCATCCCGTACTCCACACTGCCGGGCCCCTTCACCGCAGGGCGCGCTGGCAGGTGCATATCGCGCCAGTCGTTGATGCTCTTCATCTCGGCACTGTCGCAGGTGATGGGATAGTCCCCATACCCGCGCTGCAGCAGCTCACCGCCCGTCTGGGCGTTGCTCTGTTTGTTGACATACAGCTCGTCGATGATCCAGATGCGCTCCCGCGCCGCGTCATAGTACGTGCGCAAGAAGGCGAAGGGATCGGGATACCAGCCCCAGTCCGTGCCCTGGAAGATGCGATCCATGCGGGCGATCTCCTCGTCCGCGATGGTGCGGATGTCCAGATACTCGAACACGTTCCCGCCGTCACCGTTGGGGATGCCCCCGTATTCGTGCTCATAGGCGGCCGGGTTGACCTCCCGCAGGTGGGCGGCGTCATCCAGAAACTTCTGGCCCAGCCATTCCGGCGGCGCGTCCAGATAGGAGGAGTGGTGTATCACCCGCGAAGGATCCGGCGTCAGCTTCGCCAGGTTGACCCAGCTGCTCTTGCTCTTGGGCGGGTTGTAGCTGGAAAAGTCATAGCTCTCCGCGCCGCCGCGAAGCACAGACTGATTGACGTTGCGCTCCTCTGCGGGCCCGGCCAGCTGATCCTTCTCCTCTTTCCACAGGATGCCGATATAGCCGAAAGGCGGTTTGATGGACTTCAGTTTGATGGGGTCATCCACGCCCCGGAAGTAGATGATCTGCCCGGTGGGCTTTCGCACGATTTCCAGCGGGCTGACCTTGCAGTTGAACTCATCATCCAGCCCCAGCTCGTTGATGGCCCACTTGATCTGTGCATACACGCTGTCCCGGAGCGTCCCGGCCACCTTGCGCACCACACAGGCGTGCATCTGGGGATGATTCTTCAAAAGCTCGATGATCTTCAGGCTGACATAGGAGCTTTTCAGACCGCCACGTCCGCCCTCAAACACATAGGACATATTGGGCACGATCCGGCGGTTGATGTCCACAAAAGCCCGGCCAAGTACCCGCGCCGGCAGCTCATAGGGGCGGCTGGCCGCCTCCCGGATCCGCTGCTCGTGCTCCTCCTTGAGACGCAGGGATTTCTCCAGATCAGTGGCAGCCTTCAGGCGATCCCCCGCGCTGATGTCGATGCCGAACTGGTCTTTTTCCTGCCCCCGCAGCACGCGGGTGCGGAACTCCTGGATCTCCTTCAGCGTACCGATGCGCGCCGAGTCGATCTGTGCCTGGCGCTCAGCTATATAGGCTAAAACTGCAGGTTTTTGCAGGTTTTCAGCTCCGATCGAATGCGCGCTCCTCTTCGCGTACCCCGCGATGACAGCCGCCGCCGTGGCGTTGCCGCCGTTGGCAATATAGGCATCCGCAAAGGCCTTCTGTTTTGGCGTCAGCGCCACATCACTCACCACCATACATCGCTGCCAAGACCTTCACGACCTCCGCCAGCTGATAGGTCTCCAGGATGGTGATGTTCTTCCGGCCCTTGTCGGTCTTTATCTCCTCCAGCAGCAGATACTTCGTCACCATCCTTTGGGTTTTATCCGACCAGGTCTGCTTTTGATCGATCTTCACCCGGCGTCCCGCCTGGCAAAGCGCCGTCTGCAGCTTGGTCACAAGGTATCGCATATTCATAGCCGCACCTGCCGCCGGGCATAAAAAAAGACCGCCTCCACTGCGCCCTCCCATGAGAGCCGCAATAAAGGCGGTGATGTTCGTTTGTGGAGAAGAGCGGGCGCCGCAGGCTCATCTCCGGCGGCGCCCTTGTCTCTGTTCAGCGGCGGGACTGTCCAGAGCGTAGAAACCCCTTTGTGCAAATTTCTACGTTATCATTATACCACCGCGGGACCCAAATTTCCTCCCCTTTTTTTCTCATTTTCTGTAACCCTTGTTACTCTTTAGCTTTCCACACCCCCGTACAGAGCCAGAGTGAAGCGCCGCAGCGCCCGGTCCCGCCGGCGGTAGACCTGAGACTTCTCCCGGTCCAGCTCCTCACACAGCCGTTCGCAGGCCCCCTTTTGCCGGTGGATGTAGAATCGGTCCAGCACTATCCGATCCTCGTCATCCAGACAAGCCAGCGCTTTATCCACCATCACCACCCACGCCTTGGCAGACGCCAGCTGCCGGGCCAGCTCCTCTCGGCGGATAATGTTGGCCAGCAGCATGTCATCCATGCGAGAGCCACCGCCCTGCACGGGGACGCTGTTTGATGCGGCCGACCTGATATTCGCGTAGTCCAGCTCCAGCCGTTGGATCTCCGCCGGGATGCTCTCCAGCGCGGTCTTCCTCGCCTCGTAGGTACGCAGCTTATCCAGCGCTTCGCTTACCCAGTTCATCTTGCTGCCCTCCCTCATTACGTTCCCGACACATTCACCAGCTGGTCATCCAGCAGGGACGGGAACAGCGCCATGGGCACCGAGCCGATCATGATGCCCTTGTATCCGCCTGCATCGCTCTCCGGCATCTCGGTCCACATATCCACCACATCGGAGCCAGGATCTCTGCTGAGCCAGTTGACGCCGACCTTTCGGAAAGCCTGCAGCAGAACGGCCTCCTCTTCCGTCCAGACGGGGCCCCGGATGATGAGGCCCGGCTGGTTGATGACCGCGGTGAGATGGATTACGTCCGACAGCCTCCACTCGTCATCGGCGGGCATTCGGTATTCCAGCATCCCGCCGGGATTGACCCGATAGATGGCGTCGTCATTCTGCACACGCCACTGCTCTCCAGGCAACACCTCCAGCACTTCGCACATCCGGGGCTTTTCCAGCGCCGGCTTATTCTTGTCGCTCAAAGCCTTCGTCCTCTCTTTCGTCTATGTAGTCCGAGCACGGCTGCTCACACTTCTTCCGCCGCTTTATGCAACAAGCTCGGCCCTCGTTGTCGATAATATCCTGGGCGCAGGTGTTGCAGGGGCACCGTGGAAAGCTGGTCCTGCACTTTTTGGAGTGCTTGACAGGATAACTCATTTGCCCGCCTCCTTACGCCTGAGCCAGCACAGGGTTGTCGGCGTATTCCCCAGCGCTCTGATCGGCCGGAGCGAGCACCTGTTCCGTCTGCGGCCCCCGCCACTCCCACTTACTTTCACCATCACAGTGGCCACAGGGACATCCGCTATCACACATCCGGCATATCTTATCATCTGCATCTTCCTGTTCATCCGGGAAGTAGCAATCAATGCCGTCACTGCGCTTATGCGCGCATCTGTTGCAGGTATCCCCGTATGTGACGCACATTTCTCTCAGTTCCTGTACCGCTGCGTCCCGTTCGGTTTTGAGACGGACGATCTTCTCTGGGGTCATGCCTGTGACCTGGTAAGCCGCCAATTGCCCCCGCGTATGCACTAGGGCGGAGTAATCCTCCTCAGCGTTGGCTGCCATACGCAGAGCGTCAGCCATGTCCTCCGCATTTTCCTTTTCACGACAATACCGCCGCTCCCCGGTCTCCTGGTATCTGGCCTCCGCATTTTGAGCCTTTTTCTCCCATCTGGCGATAAGAGCCAGCAGTCTTTTCTTTTCGAGGATCACCGCGCATCACCTTCCTTCTGCAACCCGCGCCACTCTGGACAACATTGCCAGCCGTCTGGATTCTCCTCTGCCTCCCGCCCGCAGGCGTCCCCTCGGGCGCAGTACGAGCACTCCGTTCCCGCTCCATCAAGCCCCATCAGCATCTCTAAATCCCGCACCGCCGAGTTCCTCTCCCGCTGCAAGGCCAGATAGGAAGCCGCCAGCACCCGTATCTGTTTCATGGCCCCCAGCGGGTCATCCTGAAAATCCTCCAGCGTCCAGTCGGCCATGACCTCGATCTGTTCCTGGGCCGCTCTCTCATCTGCCATCATCTGTTTCTCCTTTCTCCTGCCTCCATATCCGCAGCAGCAGGTATTTCCGACAGCCCCGCATGATCTGGGCCGTCTCATCCATCGTCCGCCCAAGCGGCACCGGGAACCCCCTTACCCGCCCGAAGGCGATCAGATACAGCTCCCCGAATTTTGGGGTGTACCACCACCGCAGGGTGCGCTCCATGCTGCGCAGATGCCGCGTCAGATCCTCCGGGAACTGAAGGAACTCATCCATGGCTTTCCATGCCTCGATCGCCAGCGGTACGCAGGCGGTTATTGAAAAGCCCTTTTCCAAAATGCGCTCCATGTTGGCGGTGTCCGCCAGGTACTCCCTGATCGCCCGCCGAGGGCATGGAACGTTCTCAAGATGCAGCGGCATGCCGCTCCTCCTTCCTGGCCTTTGCACCCTTGGCCGCACATTCCGCGCTGCAGTATTTCCTCTTGCGTATCGTGGCCTGGTCGTTGCCAGGGACATACTCATTCCCGCAGTAAGCGCAGGTGTGCGGCACGAACAGATGTTCCCTCCGACGCAGAACGCTGGGAAACGTCTTTCGCAGCTCTGGTGCGTTCCAGAAGCTCTGGCAGCACTCCGGCGAACAGAATCTCCATCGCCTGTCTTTTCCCCCCGGCGGGATGACAACACGCTTCCCGCACTCTGCACAGTCGAAGATCTTCGGCTTCGGCGGACCGACGAACAGGAGCGTTTTCCGCGTGATCTCCCAGGGCGGATGACGGTAGTACTTTTTTTCGCATGCAGCGCTGCAAAACCTTGTCCGGCGGTCCCTGATCTCCGGCCGCGTGGTGACTACCGTCCCGCACTTGGCGCAGGCAAAAGTGACGGAGGGCCAGTTGGCCTGCGTCACCTTCCTGTCCTTGCTGCGGTAAAACTCCTCCCGGCACTTCTTGGAGCAGTACAGCTGCACTACGGACCGCATCTCCATAGGCTTGCCGCAGTTCAGGCAGATGTTCATGGTGTGTCACCGTCCGCTGACTCTGCCTGAATACAGTCACCAGGTGCGACAGAAGGGAAGAGCTGAGGATTTATGGAGGCGATAGGCCGCGCACCGGGCGTGCTCAGATAGCTCCTGAGAATGTCACTGTAAGAAGGCCTCGCGCTCCACAGTTCCACCTCCGGATCAGGAGAAAAAGAACTCTTTGGTCTATTCCGCGTCACCCAACAGGCACCCAGCGCCTGACAAAGCGCCATCTCTTTCTTCGTCAACACAGGCTGCGGCGCCGTCGGACTGTTCATAATCTCCCGGACAACATCCGGCACCCCGCTCAGATCCTCCTCCAGCGCCTTGGCAAAATCCCCGCACACGGCAGCTATCTGCTCTGCCAAACCATCCAGGGGCTTTTCGTCCTCCGGGAGCTCCACTACGTCGAAGCCCAGCAGTCTTGCAGCGGCAACAGGATTCGCCGACAGCCAGTCCAGCAGCGGCTGCTCACACATGGCCACAATATCGGTGGCCACTTCCTCTGTCTCAGGATCTACGACCCCATACCGCACCGGGGGAACCAACGCGGCCTTTGCCGCCCGCAGTGCCTGCGCATACTTGGGCCACGTATCCTCATCAGGATTCTTCTGCCCGATCTCCTTCATGTACCCGATCAGCTTGTCCAGCTGCGCCTGATATTCTTTCACGCTCATAACAGATCCTCCTCAAAGAAATTCAGTCTTTGGAATACTCTGCCGCCAGCGCGTTCAGGTTTTCCTCGTTGTTCATGTCTGATCCTCCTCAAAAATGCTGATTTTTCATTTCCTGCGGGTGCAGGTCTTTCCCTTGTTCGGCAGCGCACCGGTCTTCAGTTCCTCGATCACCTGATCCAGCATTTGGCGCCCCGGCGGCGTCTGCTTCAGCTGGTCCCGCAGCTGACACAGCCGGCAGATCAGCTCACCATAGGTGGGTTCCCGTTTTCCGTTCATCGACTTTTTCCTCCCCTCCCCCGGCTCACGAGCAGCTGCAGCTTTTTTCCGCTGTTTCTGCTTCATCCGGCTGGCGGCCATTTTGAGATCCGCGATGTTGTTGACGGTCTGGGCACTGGCCTTGTCATATCCATGCAGCCCCCAGCGGTTTTTGACTGCGTGCTGTGCCTTTGACTCCAGGATCAGGTTGTCTATATGCCAGTTGAGCGTATCGCCGTTGGCGAAAGTGACCATGTAGCCATCCGGCACGGGCCCGTTATGCTCCTCCCACTCGACGACATGAGCCGTCCTCCAGACATTGGGCTCCGCCACCTTCCGCCATACGTAGGGACGGCCGCTGCGGTTCTTATGGTCATGCCGGATGCGGACTGTCCCCACCGGCGCGCCGCCGTTGTGCGGGATGTTGCCGGGCTTGAAGGTGGTTGCTCTGGATCTGGCCTGCCCCTCCGGGGACATGAACTCGTCCCACTTCTTGCCCTTATTGACGGGGGTCATCCCCTTTTGGAACCGCCCGTCCAGCCCGCTTCTGAGATGATTCCTGCTGTAGTACCCCTTCATCTGCGACGCGGTGAAGCTCGTTCGGAAGGCGGCATTGACCATGACCGCCATATCAGCCGGGCTAACACCGTGATGCTGCCGCTGGATGAAGGCGTCGATCTCTGGGGTCGTGATGCGCCGCTCCGGGATCTTCCGGCCCTTCCGAGGCATCCCGCGTATCTTGTGCCGGCTCATGTAGGCCTTGATCTGGTCTGCGGTCAGCCCATAGCCCAGCACTGCCTTGCTCATGGCCGCCATCTGCCGGATGGTGAACTCAGTGCAGTTGCCCCGGATGAAGGCGTCCACCTCCGGGGGATGTCGCTTCATTTGTCGGCCTTTCCGTTTTCGCTCGGCTCATTCCCGACCGACAGCATCGGCGGGAGAGTGCGGTGCGCCATCTCTCCGCCGTAGCCGTAATCATCCGCATGGCGTATAGCCCGGAAAGCAAGCTCCCCATTCTGGATGATCTGGCTGGCGATGCGGGTCATACCGTCTACCCGCTTCAGCTCCTTGTCCAGCTGCTCATCGGTGAGATCCTCATCGTTCAGCCGCTCCAGCTGCTCAAAAAGGTGGTTGTTCAGGTCTGCCAAAGTGTTTCTCATGTTGATCCTCCTTATCTGCGGTCAGGCCGCATACTTTGCCAGCCGCACCTTGATGGCGTCCATCATGGCATCCTGCTTGCTGGCCTTTTCTTCCAGAGAACGCATCGCGTCCTCATCCACGGTGCCCATGGCTATGAGGCAGATCACAACGGTCGTCTGCTTCTGGCCCTGCCGATACAGGCGGTCGATGAACTGCTCAAACAGCTCCTGATTGTAGGTCGGCCCGAACCAGACGATGATGTGGCCGCCATCCTGCATATTCAGCCCGTGCCCGGCGCTGGCGGGGTGGGCCAGCAGCAGGGGTATCTCGCCCCGGTTCCACGCCGCGATGGTCTCGCTGTCCCGCAGTTGCACCGCCTGCGGGAACCGCGCCATGATCCGATCCCGCTCGTGCTGATAGCTGTAGGCCACCAGCACCGGCTCACCGTCGGCTTCTTCCAGCACATCCTCCAGCACGTCCAGCTTGGCGGTGTGCAGCTCGTGGGCCACGTGGTCCTCGTCGTAGACGGCGCCGCCGGCGATCTGCAGGAGCTTCCCGTTGACGGCGGCAGCGGTACCGGCGTCGATGACTTCACCCGCCAGCGGCAGCAGCGTGGTCCGCTCCAGCTGCTCATACATCTCCCAGGCCTCCGGCGGCAGTACCACCGGCCGGGACACCTGCACCAGCTCCGGCATCTCCAGATAGTCCTGGGCGTTCATGCTGATGCACAGATCTCCGATCAGCTGATACACAGCAGCCTCGGCGCCGGGCTTGGGCTTCCACTCATAGATCACATAGCCGTTCCTCCGGCCGGGGTCGAAATACCTGTTGCGAAAGCCTGTAAAGGTCTTGCCAAGCCTGGCTCCCTGATCCAGCAGATAGATCTGCGCCCACAGGTCAAGAAGGCTCCGGGGCCGGGGCGTCCCCGTCAGACCCCAGACATATCTGACCAGCGGCCGGATCTTCTTCAGCGCCCGGAAGCGCCGGGAGCTGGGATTGCGGAAGTTGGACAGCTCGTCGATGATGACCAGCTCGAAGGGCCACCGCATACCGTACAGCTTCACCAGCCAGTCCACGTTTTCCCGGTTGATGACGTATATATCCGCATCGACCTCCAGCGCGGCCCGGCGCTGCTTCTCGCTGCCCAGCACCTTGCTGATCCGCAAATGCCGCAGGTGGTCCCATTTGGCGCTTTCCCGGCTCCAGGTATCTTCTGCCACCCGCAGCGGGGCGATCACCAGTGCCTTGCTCACGTCGAAGCTGTCATACAGCAGCTGATCCGCTGCGGTCAGCGCGATGCTGGTCTTTCCCATCCCCGGCTTCAGGATGAGCCCCGTGGCCGGCTTCTCCAGCAGCCGCTCGATGCAAAACTGCTGGTAGTTGTGGGGCACGTACTTCACTCACCCAGCACCTCCCGCATCAGCCTGTCCACCGCCGCTTTGGAGTCCGGCACATAGATGGTGAAGCCCAAACCCTGCAGGATCTCATGTACCCGGCGCTGCCGGGGCCCCGGCTTTTTCCCGGCATCCTTTGTCTCTGCAAAGAACACCTTCCCGTCGGGCATGAGGATGATCCGATCCGGCACGCCGTTCCAGCCAGGGCACAGCCATTTCAGGGCCAGCCCGCCGGCATCCCGCACTCGCAGCCGCAAATACCTCTCGACCGTCTTTTCCATGTCTGCCTCCATGTTGTTGAAAATTTCCGTGATGCCGCCCATGCCGCGCACCCGGTCACATACCCTGTTTGAGATCGCGCCGCCTCGTCTGTCCCCCCGGGCCCGTTTACCGACCTTCGATGCCCCGGAGATCGGGCGTCCCCTGGGTGTGGGAAATGCCGCCTGTCCCATTTGTCCCAAATGTCCTCGCGTGCGCGCGCGTAGTGCGTATGCGTATTAGGCGTGTGTATGTGCGTGTATGTATGTCTGTTTTTATTTTTTATTTTTCCAAGTATATTTTTTGGGACAAGTGGGACAGCTACCGCTAAAGCCTTGAAATTGCTGTATTTTTTGCGTCCCATAATTGTGTGAAATAATGGAACACAACAGGGACAAGTGGGACAAGGCCATTTTTTCGTTTTGGGACAAGTGGGACAGTAGTGGGACATCTCAAAGTCTCTCAAAGCGCGTCTGTTTTCCGTATGGCCCGCACCGCTGCCGCCCCGGTTCCTCTCTCCATCCCGGCAGCTGCCGCAGGATGGCGTTGACCTCCCGCTTGTCCTGCCGGGGGAACTTCTCCGGGCTGTTGCCCAGGCACTCGGTCCATACCTCCACCGCGCTCACATACTGTCGCTGCGCCGTGCCTTTGGAGCGGATCTCGTCGCTCTCCATGAACCAGCTCTGCCGGCTGCCCCGGCTCCGGGAGGCCCAGTCCTTCGGCAGCAGCACCTCCAGATAGTCCTCCACCAGGCCCCGCCGGGGGTCATCCTCAGTGAACTGCGCCTGCTGCTCCAGCGCGGCGCCTGCCAGATCTGCCGGAAGCGTCAGCCGTTCCCCGGCCCGGTACAGGGTCACCGCCTCCGCCCACAGCTGGTCGATGACGTAAGGGGTGAGATCGTCCCACACCGTGAGCTCCGGCGGCGCGTCCTGCAGCCGCACGGGCCAGAAGCGCCGGTTGCCGGTGTCATCCCGCAGAAATGCGGTGGAGTTGGTGGTGCCTATAAAAACACACTGCCGTGGATGATCCTGTACCCGGCGGCCGTAGGCGGCCCGGTAGCTGTCTACCTGTTTGCTGATGAAGTTCTTGATGGTCTCGATCTCCGCCTTACGCATGGCCGCCAGCTCTCCCAGCTCCACCAGCCAGTAGCCCTGAATGCCCTCATAGGCCTCCTTGGAGCCGATCCCCGCCAGGCTGTCCGTGTACCACCCCCGGCTCATCTTGGCCACCAGGGACGATTTGCCGCGCCCCTGCGGCCCGGAGAGCACCAGGATGTAGTCGTACTTGCACCCGGGCCTGAAGATGCGGGCCACGGCGGCAGTAAAGGCCTTCCGTGTCACCGTGCGGGTATAGGGGGTGTCCTCTGCGCTCAGATAGTCCACCAGCAGCCGCTCCAGCCGCTCCTCGCCGTCCCATTCCAGCCCCTCCAGATAGTCCCGCACCGGGTGGATGATGTTCGTGTGGGCGGCGCTGGCGACGGCGTCAGCCACCCGCTCTTTGCCTGTGATGGCGTACCCCAGCTCGATATACCGCCGGAGCTGGCTGTCATCATCGTCTGACCAGACATCGCCGTTCACAGGATCCGCCACGTCCCGCCACGGCAGCTTGCGGATGGCCACCGTGCGCTCCTTGAAGGCATTGAAGGCGATGGCGCCCTTCAGGCTGGGGTCATGGATGAGGATGAGAAACACGTTGTTGATGGTCGGCTCCGGGCGGCCCCGTTTGTCTACCGTGAGCCCCGCCTGGATCAGCTCACCCATCCAGTCCTCCGGGTCCACGTCCAGGGCAAAGTCTGTGCGGGCGCTCTCCAGTCGCTCCTTTGTCACCAGCACCCGGACCTTCTCGTCCTGCTGGGCGAGATCGGTCATGGCGGTGTAAGAGGGCAGCCGGTTGACCGGGGTGTCCGGCTCTGCGTCCTCGTCCAGCTCGCTGAATTTGTGCAGGCGAACCAAATCAAAGGCGTTGCAGAGCCTCCCGCTGGCGGGGTCGGTGGCATGGTTGGAGTAGGCGAACTGCCCGTCGTCATATATGACCAGCCCTGCCGAGGTAGAGCCCCCGGTGTAGGTATAGCGGCCGGGCGTGGCGCAGGGGGTGTACTTGTCCGGCAGAAAGGCCTCGATGGCTGTCTCCACGTCATACACCCGGCAGAATGCGCCGACCATGCCGGGCTTTGTCTGTGGATCGCCCTGTCGGGCGGCGGTCTTTTTTCTGATGCCGGCGCACCGGGAGCTTTCCGGCCAGTAAGACGTGTCCTGCCAGTCGGGATACTGGTTCAGCAGCTCGTCTGGATCCAGCCAGGGCCCGTCCGTGAAGTCGAAAACATACTCCCCGTCCCGTGGGGTGCTTGGCCAGTACATCAGCCGCGTGGGCTGGTAGGTCGAATCGTCGAACTGATCCATGCCCAGGCTCTCCGCCAGTTTCCGGGCGGCAGCCTGGTATTCATCCCCGGATACTCTCCGGGAGAGGGGCACGATGAGCCGCAGCCGGGGTGTGCCCGGCGTGTGCTTGTGGGTGCTGTATAGGGCGCCGGCGGCGCCGTAGAGCAGGCTGAAGTCGTCCAGCAGCCCCGTGCCTTCCGCAAAGTCGGCATCCAGGGTGATGAGGCTCCTGTGCTGCAGACTGTCTGCCTTTCGGCGGCCCTGCTGCAGCCACCCGCCCACATATCCGCCGATGTCCTTGATCGCATCCTGCCGGGCCTTTGACAGCTTCCTGTATTCAGCTGCGGTCTCCTGTGTTTTGGTGGTCTCTTTGAGCCTGTCCAGAAGATCCGACCAGTTCATGGTCACGTTTTTCCACTTCTTGGCCCATCGTGAGCCGCCGGTCGCTATGGTGACAGCGCCGTCATATTTGAGATCGATATGTTCAGACATGGCCCGTCCCTCTTAATCCTTCATGTAAAAGTCCGCCTCAAATCCCGCGGCGTTCAGGGGCAGCCCCGGGGCCCATGGCAGCGGCCGACCCATGATCTCCCGGACGTCCTCCAGGGAGCCCTCGCCGATGGGCATGTCCAGGATCACCTCGTCATGGACATGGAACACGATGCGGTATCCGGCGCTCTCCAGCGCCTGCATGGCGTCTCGCAGGCAGTCCCGGGCGGTGGCTTGGGTGATGTTCTCCACCAGCTTGCCCCCGTAGGTCTTCAGCCTTGACCAGTGCTTGCTGTTGTCCACGCCCATATAGGTGAGCCCCAGCTTGCCGAACTGCGGCTCCGGCTGCAGCTGCGGGGCAAAGTAGGCCAGCCGACGCCCCGATGGCAGGGTGATGAACAGATACCCGCTCTCACATTGGAAGCGCACACCGTGGGCGATGGTGACGTCCTCGCCGCGCACCGCCCGGATGGCGGCGTCCTCCACGGTCTGCCAATAATCCACGATGTGGGCATTGGCCTTCCGCCACCGCTGCACGATGTTCGGCAGCTCGTCCTCTGGGATACCGCTCTCCAGAGCGCCCATCTGGATTAGCGCGCCGACGCCGCCCTGATAGCCGCAGGCCAGCGTGGCGACCTTGCCCTTCGGCCGCAGATCAGACCGGGGCCCGCCCTTTTTGATGTCGTCCTTGGCTGCGTGGAACATCATCGCGGCGGTAGCCTCATAGATCAGCCCATCCCCCCGGAACTCCTCCAGCACCCAGCTCTCGTCTGCCAGCCAAGCCAGCACGCGGGCCTCTATCGCGCTGTAGTCGCAGATGATGAAGCGGCATCCCGGGGAGGGGATGAAAGCCGTGCGGATCAGCTGGGAGAGCACAAAGGCCGGGGAGCCGTAGGTGAGCTCCAGCAGATCGAACTGCCCGGAGCGCACCAGTTCCCGGGCGGTGGCCAAGTCGGGCAGCTTGTTCTGTGGGAGGTTCTGTACCTGCACCAGCCGCCCCGCCCAGCGCCCGGTGCGGGACGCGCCGTAAAATTGCAGCAGATTATGCACGCGCCCATCCCTACAGAGGCCCCGCTGCATGGCCTCGAACTTCTTCACCGAGGTCTTGGCCAGCTCCTGCCGCAGCTGCAGCACCCGCCGGGTGGTCTCGTCCGGGGCATTCTCCAGCAGCTCCGGGATGGTCTTTTTGTCCAGCTGCGGTACTTCCATGCCCCGGGCCTCCAGCCAGCGGGTCAACTGGGCAGGGCTGTTGGGGTTGTCGAGCCCGGTCAGGCGCCGGGCCTCCTTCAAAAGTTTTTGGGAGCTCCGGGCATCCAGCGCCAGAGCCTGATCTATCAGCGTGGTGTCCATGGCCACGCCCCGGTCGTTGATGCGCTGATCCAGCGCCCAGGCAGCCAGCTCTTCCTGCGGCCGGGGGAATACGGAGAGCTGATCACGGATGTCGCTCTCCACGTCCACGTCCCGAATGCAGTACCGGCGGAAGATCTCCCAGTCTTCCGGGCTGTCCTCCGGCAGATGGCGGCCGCCGTCTCTGGCCGGCTTGCAGAAAAATTGGATCAGCCGTTTGCCGGCCTCCATCTTCTGCCGATCCAGTCCCAGAGCGGCGCCTACCATTCCCAGGCTCCCGGGAAGCCCCAGTGAGGCGGCCAGAGCCATGGTGCAGCGCCACTGCCCCGGCGGACAGTCCCGGCCAAACTGGCGGGCGAGGCACGTCCGCTCGAAGGCTGCGTTGTAGGCGGTCTTGATGACGGAGGGGTCATACAGCAGCCGAAGGAACTGCCGCAGATCACCCGCCGGAAGCGTGGACTCCTCCACAGGAAAAAGGGTCAGGGGCTTCTCGGAGGCCGCCAGGTCGATGATCTTGGTGGGCCGGTCATCCAATTTGTAGGCGATCAGCAGAATGGTGAAGTCCGGGGCTTCCGTATAGGGTCGCACGCCGGTCTTGGTCAGATCCACGCTGGAGTAGGTCTCAATATCCACAGCCATGACCGGGCGGCCATAGCTCTCGCTTTGATCACACATGATCTGCCTCCATAGCCACCGCTCCCCCGCGGCTGTGAATGTACGGGGGAGGCGGTGGCAGATTTTGGTCTCTCAGATGTCGTCGAAGTCCTCGCCGTCATCGAAGTCATCGCCGAAGTCATCCTCCGGGTCAGACCCGCCGGCCAGCCGCGGGCCGTCCGCCCACTTCTGGACGTTGACCAGACCGACGGCCACACCGTTGTTGCCGCTGGCGGAGAAGGGATAGAAGTCGATGGCGAAGCGGCAGTAGCAGCCGGAATAGATCTCCTCTGCGTCCATGATCTCGTTGCGGTCCCGATCCACCATCTTCGGCTGCCGGTTGCTGTTGGCATTGATGAAGTACGCATTGGCGAAGACGGGATCGTCCGGCCGCTCCACATCGCCGTCCCGGAGCGGCAGCTTCAGCTTGGCGGGCCGCTTGCCCTTCCACTTGCTCTGGATGCCCTCCTGGAGTGCCCGCTCGATGGCGGCGTTGACCTTCTCCAGCGTGGTGGTGTCGCTCTTGGGGATCACGATGCAGGCGCTGTACTTCGCCGGGGAGTTGTCGTCGATGGCGGCGGGCTCGTTCAGGTGCTCATAGGAGAGCCGGCATTTGCCGGTGACGACGTGGCAGGGGTTGGTGTTCTTGCTCATGTTAAGTCCTCCTTAAAATCTTCGGCGGCCTGGGCCGCGGTATGGATGGCGGGGCGCTTATCGCTTTCGGGTACCAGCGCCGGGGCCCCTTCCGGTTTGATGATGTACTGACCCGCCAGCTGGTTCAGCTTTTTGGCGCCGACCAGCTTTTCCATGGCGGTGAGGCCCAGCAGGGCCTTGGGTTTGTAGATCTCTCCGGCCTTATAGCCGGCTTTGCGCAGCGCGGCGGCGATGGCGGGCTCATCCGCATACTTGCGGTTGCTCCGGCCCTGCACCAGCTTCCAGCCGGGGATGATCTGGCCGTGTGTGATGGCCGCGCTCTGGGCGTAAGCCTGCACCTGCTCGGCCCATTTGGTGAGATCGGAGATCCGTGCCAGCACCTTTCCGACGTCCTCCCAGGACATGGTGGCTGGATCGGCGAAGTCGTATTTGGCCAGCTCCAGCTGATACTCAGCTCTCGCCCGGCAGACTGCAGCTGCTTTGCACCAGCGGCACTGATCTTCTCCGGGGTGGAACTCACCCCCGCCGGCCCAGGCCAGCGCGGCCACGGGCTTCAGTTCGTTCTCCGCCCAGTCCAGCAGTTCCTTGGCCTGTATGCTGGACGAGGAGATCCTTCCAAGGCGTGGCTGGAAGATCGTCATCCGCACCGTGTCGATGCGGTAAGCCCAGGACAGCTCCAGATACTGGCCCAACCCATAGAGCCGCATCTGCGGGTTGTCTTTCGCTTCGACAGGGACGCCGGCGCCAAATTTGAGATCTATCACATCCATGATGCCGTCGGCGATGATGCAGGCGTCAGACGTCCCGAAGCCGTCGGGCACATAATCCTCATAGTGGACCTCGGTCTCGATGTAGAGCTGCGGATCCGGGCAGCGGGTCTTGGCCTCCGCCATGCGCTCTGCGATGAAGTCCACATAGTCGGCCACATGCTCGGCCATGGCATTATTGTAGAAGGGAGACGCCTGTACCTCCTGCAGCTGCTCGGTGATGTCCCGGCCCTCCCACTGCTCCCGCAGGCGCAGTTCTGCCAGTCGATGCGCCAGAGTTCCCTCTCTGGTGTAGTCGCTCTCGGTGTCCGGGTACTGTTCCCCCAGACGGGCGCTGGGCGGGCAGGCCAGCCACATATGCGCGCCGGAAGGGCCCAGCAGGGCGTGGCGGTCAGGCAACAGAGTCACCCGCTTTCTCCAACTCGTCCAGCGCTTTCATAAACGGAATGCGATCCGCTTCTTTCAGCGCGGACATATTCGCCACGTTGAACTGCTTCAGGATGCTCTTGACCGCATCCTTGCCGTGCTTGCGGGCAGCCGCCAGGCCCTTCTCCCGGACTTCCTCCGGCCGCGGCGGCTTTTCCCCGGTCTTCGCGGCAGGCGGAGCGCTCTGCTCCTGAGCGGGAGCGGCCGCGCTCGCCGCGGTGCAGTCGGCCGGCGCCGAGGGCAGCCCCGCGTCGCCGGCGGCGGGGACCGCATAGGGTTCCTCCGGGCGGGACTCGGTGCTCTTCATGTCCGCCAGACACTTCTCCGCATATCGGCCCAGCTGGGCCAGATCGGTAAGGGTCTCGATGGTATCGACTGCGGTAATCTCGAATCTGATCATTATGTTTTTCTCCTTTGCATTTTAAGAGTCACTGTGCTATAGTGGAGGCACAGGGGGTTGACCTGTTTTGCCTCCGCCGTCTGTCGGTGTTCCAGCACCGGCGGGCGGCTTTTTTATCCGCAGGCTTCGATGCTGTCCACCTCTCCCCGGATGTATGCGCCGTACTGGGGCCATTGCACCAGATATTCGTGGGCAAAGCCCCTGTCTCCGCTCGCAGCGTACAGATTCCGCGCCACAGCCAGTTCAGAGGCCGGCGGCGCCGCTTTCTTCTGGTCGGGAACCGGCGGCTCCCTGGGCGCCACCCAGGACGCGGACAGGGCCAGCGCGATGAACAGCGCAGCCAGCACTCCCGCCTTCAGCTGGTTCCTTCGCCGCCGGCGATGCACACGTGGGCCGGCATATCGCTTATAGGTCATGCTCCTCACCTCCTCTCCTGTTCAGACGCTTCAGTGCGCGCGTCACTTTCTTCCACTTGGCGTCATAGTACCTGTGCTCTATCCGATGGGCCTTTTGGTAGCCGGCCACGCGGTCGAGTACCTGATCCCGATGCGCTCTGTAATAAGCGGCTTGGTACTGCTTTTTTATCTGCGGGTCTTCCTTGTACCTCTGCCTGCAGCGGGCAGCGGTATCATCCCGATTTCGCTGGTACCATGCTGCCGCCGCGGCGGCCAGTTTTTCGGCGTTGGCCTTTCGATACTGGCGCATATAGGCCTTGTGATCCTCTCGATGGGCCAGGTTGTAGGCCTTCTTGCGGGCCAGCTTCCGCTCCCGCAGCACGTACTCCTTCCGGGGCATATCCTCTTTTACGGCCAGCTTGTCCAGCTCGGCATCCAGGGCCCGGTGTTCCTCATCGGTGACGAAATAGTCATCGTCATCGAACTCGGCATCGATCTCGGCGTCAGCGGCCGCCATGGCTGCCAGCTCCTCCTCCGTCCACTGGATGGGGCTCACGGATCCTGATCCTCGGTCTGCTCCCAGTTCGCATCGAACCAGGCCTCATCTTCCCGGCCGTCCAGTCCGATGACAAAGACGAGCACCAGCAGTGCGCCGGTGGCCAGCAGCCCCAGAGCCCGGATGATCACGTTCAGCTTCAGCATCTCGTGCTTCTCTCCTCCTTCTCCAGCGGCAGAGAGCGGATGAACCGCTCCACGGCAGGGATGCTCGGGAACAGCCTGTCCGCCACGACGCATCCCACGGCCAGCACCGCCATCACGATAGCCAGCATCACGGCACCCCCTCGACCATGCCCCTGCTGCGCAGGTCATCGATGGACAGCACCCGGGTGTAGCTGGCCGGGCCGTGGGCGATCAGCAGCACCGCCTTGCCCAGGGAAGCCGAGATGTACGCATAGCACGGTGTGCCCCTATCCCACCACTTGAGGTAGAATGCCGGCTGGCGGTGGGCCTTCACGAACTCGGTCCGGCGCATCGGCGGCAGGGTCTCATACCCGCTCACCAGCCTGTACAGGGCTGTCTTGTTGGCTTTCAGTCGCAGCATTATGCCGCCCCCTCACACATACCGGCGCCAGTGGCGCGCGAACCAGCTGAACGCGCCCGCCGGCGTCTTCACGGGCTTGTTGAGGCGTTTCACGCCCTCCCGCTCCATCCTGTACCGGGCGATCCGGCGCCTGTACTTACGCATACTCATCGCCCTCCTCACTCACGATCGCAAACAGTTTCACACCGTCCACGAGCAGGTGCCACCGAAGATCTTCGTTGCCCGACAGCTCCCCCAGGTGCATATATTCCGGCTTTGCCTCCGGGAACGCCTGCAGCGCGTGTTCCATCCCCTCCCGGGTCAGATGGACCTCCGTGCCAGTGTACCGGGTCATGTACACGCCCAGAACTTCGCTCTCGTCCGTGAGCTGCCGCGCCAGACGGCTCATCACGTTCTCCAGCGTCTTCAGCCTTTTCAGTAGATCTCTCATCGATTCTCCTTTCCTTCCTCACCTCACAGGCACCCGGCTGATCTCGCCGCTGGCGTGCGGCTCGGACGGCAGCGCCGGCGAGGACTCCAAATAGGCCAGCACGTCGGCCACGTCCACCAGCTTTTTCTTCCCCACCTTCAGCACCGGCACCGCCTCCGTGCGGATGAGTGTTCGGATGTAGTGCAGCGTCAGCTCCGTGTCCGGGTCCTCAGCCAGGATGGCCTCCATGACCCCCGGCGCCGTCCGCATCCTCTTGATCGGCATCTCCTTTCACGCTCCTTTCTGATCTGTGACGTACAGTTCGCCGACTTCCACGCCCAGCGCCTCGGCGATGGCCAGGATGTCGCATACTTTAATGATTTTTCGTCCGTTGAGCATATCGCACATCTGCTGGTCAGTGAACCCAGCCCGCGCCGCCACCGCACACTGCTTCAAGCCCCGCTCGTCGATCAGCCGCACGATGTTTATGGGGACCATGGCATTACATACTGCCGCATTCATTCCCTACACCTCCTTCCCGAAGTCTCATCATCCAGCAGAATGTCAACGACATTCTGCTGGGTTCGTGATATTTTTCCTTTTTGTTCAATAAAAATATCACGTCTCGGTCGGATTTTTCAACCTTCTTTGCCTATATTAGTCGAGTTTTCCAGCTTTGTCAATAGTAATCCGTAAATTTGTTTGGAAAACTCAAACATTTTGTATTGACAACACCACTCAAAACTCGTATTCTTGGAACAGGAGGTGCAAAGCATGGCTTTTACCGACAGAATGAAAGAGGCACGACTCGCGGCTGGTCTGACACAGGAAAAGCTCGCCCGGGCTATAGGAGTTGCCAAATCCACTTATACAGGCTACGAAAAAGGTAACAGCGAACCCAATATCCTTATCCAATCAAGAATCATGGATGCTCTTGGTATCGATGCGAATTTCTTGTTCCAGGACGAGGTCAATTTAAGACGTTCAGCCGCTACCCCCTGGGAGATGGAGCACCTCGTTAAAAAATACCGCTCCCTGGACGGTCCCGGTCAGGAAGCGGTAGATGTGATATTGGATTGTGAGGCTCGGCGGTGCGATACAGAACGCCAGCGCCCGGCGAAGGTGGTGGAGCTGTTCCCCACCCGGAAATATCTCCAGCCCGCCACAGCTGGCTATGGCGACTTCAACGATGACGCCTCCTATGACATGATCGACCTGGTGAAGCGGCCGCCTGTGGGGACCTCCTTCATCATCGCTGTGAGCGGCGACAGCATGGAGCCTACCTACCATGACGGCGATCTGCTCTTCGTCCGGGCCCAGGAGCGCGTGGAGCTCGGCGACGTGGGGCTGTTCACCCAGGGCCCGAAGCTCTACATCAAAGAGTCCGGCCCGGCCGGTCTGATTTCTCACAACAAGGATAAGTTTCCAGAACCCATCACCGGCACCGATGACGAACCCATCCGCGCCCAGGGGAAGATCCTCGGCGTGTGTACGGCGGACTATTTGCCCTCGCTAGTATAACAAGATAATAAAAAAACGCCGCCCCCGGTCTCGCACACCAGGGACGGCACGTAGAAAACCCACCAACAACACAAGGGGATAGTCTACCCTTTTAGGATACACCATCCCCTCCGAAAAAGCAAGGAGGAGCTGCGCATGGCCACCATCAAAAAACAGGGCCGCGGGTACAAGATCACCGTCTCCCAGGGCTACGACATCAACGGCAGGCAGATACGCACCCATATGACCTGGGTACCGGACCCCGGCATGACCCCGCGGCAGATCGAGAAGGAGCTGAACCGCCAGGCGGTGCTGTTTGAGGAGCAGGTGCTCGCCGCCGGCGTCAAAAACGGGAACATACGGCTGGTGGATTTCTCGGAGCTCTTTCTCCGGGAGCACGCCAAGCTGAATTTGAAAAAGAAAACAGCTTATGAGTACCGAAAGCGGTTGGAAACCATCAACCAGGGACTCGGGCACATCAAGCTGCAGGATCTGCGCCCGGGCCACATTGCATCTTTCTATGCCAACATGCGGGAAAAGGGCATGCGTGTCCGCACGGTCGCCGTCGCAAAAGACGGCTTTGCCAAGCTGCTGGTGCACGGATCCATGACATCGCTTCACAGGCAGACGGGCATATCTGTCAACACGATCCGGCGGGCCCGGGACGGGTCCCCTATAGACAAGTCCAATGCGATCGCCTTATCCGAAGCGCTGGAAACCCCTGTTGAGGACCTTTTCACCTTTCACCGGGATATGTCGCCGCTTTCAGACGGGACGCTGCGGGCCATCCATCGGACGCTTTCCGCCGTGCTGGGCCGGGCAGTGAAGTGGGGCTATATCCGGGACAACCCCGCGGCCCGTGTTGAAATGCCGTCCAAAAAGACGCGCGAGGCGCCATATCTGGATGAAAAAGATGCACAAAGGCTTCTGGAGTTACTGGTATCCGAGCCCATCCAGTGGAGCTCCCCGATCATATTCGATCTGCTCTCCGGCCTGCGTCGCAGCGAGCTTCTCGGCCTCCGCTGGGAAGACGTGGATATTGACAGCCAAATGATCCATGTCCGCCAGACGCAGAATTATACCCCCGATGACGGCTGCTATACAGATACGCCCAAAAGCATCGAATCAAACCGGCCGCTGCGGATCGCCAAATCCGGCATGCTGCTCCTGTGTGAGTACCAGCGCTGGCAGGATGCCCAGCGCGAGAAGCTGGGCGATGCCTGGGAAGATGAAGACGACCGGGTCTTTACCAACGACTTCGGTGCACCGCGGCACCCTGACAGCCTCACAAAATGGTTCACGGATTTCATCAAGCGCTCCGGCCTGCCAAAGGTCACGATCCACTCGCTGCGGCACACTTATGCCAGCCTGATGATCTTCGACGGCGTGAATATCGTCACTGTATCTCACCGACTGGGCCATGCGCAGACCAGCACCACCACGAACATCTATGCGCACGTCATAGCCTCTGCGGAGGCCATGGCGGACGAAACTTTCGACCGCTTCGAGAAGGCTGTTCTGCTCAATAAACACCAAATAAACACCAAAAGGCGCAAGACCGGCTGATGCAAAAAACAGTGAAAGCCCGCAATCCCTTGGGACTGCGGGCTTTTTTGTGGAGCTAGTGGCCAGACTCGAACTGGCGACCTGCTGATTACGAA
>CANRDC010000030.1 GCA_947629245.1 uncultured Oscillospiraceae bacterium
AAGGACACCGCCCGCCTGCGCAAGTATCTGTCCGAGCGCGGCAAGATCCTGCCCCGCCGGACCACCGGCACCTGCGCCATGCATCAGCGCCAGGTCACCGAGGCCATCAAGCGCGCCCGTCAGATCGCGCTTCTGCCCTACGTGGGAGATTGACGTCAAAACGCTCCTGAAGACGATGAGGACCGGTAAACCGGTCCTCATTTGTCGGTCAGGGGCGTTTTTCCTTCTCCCCACTAATCGATTGTCAAGGGGGCTTTCGCCCAAAAGTTCACATTCTGAAAAGAGAGGGGCTTTAGCCCCTCTTGCGACTATAAAGCTTCCCGGCTCGGTGCTACCGGAAAGACCAAGGCCCGCTGGAGCATCCCCCTGGTCGAGCGCACGGCTGCCGTCAGGCAGTACCACCGCCAGCCTTGCCGGTGGTGAAGAAGTGCGCACACTTAGAAAAAGGTCGGCACCTTGAAACCGTTCCCTTAATGTGCTATTGTTTTAGTATGGCTCAACAGAGCGACAAATCGGTGTTGTAACTGGAGTAGAATCAAAATGTGCATGGAATGTTATGTTGATAAAAACAGAATAACACCGCTATTAGCTTATGACGCAAATGACAAACAAAATCGGTACCCATGGGGGATTTGAATTTGGAACCAAAAATCGCTGCGCGGAATGTCGTTTTATCGCTTTTTGGGTGGTTGTAACGGACGCATGGGGGTATTCCTCATATTTGTTTTCTTCAGATAATGGCGTCTATTATTATGGATATATCAGCCAGCTTGTATGGGTGTTGCCAGCTGTCTTGCTGATTGGAAAAAATGAGTATTTGACATTATCGAAAAAGGAACTGCTTTCCCGCCCACGATTCGACAGTCAATTCGTGGTCGTGTTGTCGACCATTCTGCTTTATTCACTCGTATCTATGCTCATAACTCATAAGGGATTTTGGATCAACCGAGATGTTCCTTTCTTACTGACTGTTATAAAATATTTCATTGTAGGCTGTGTGGAGGAAGTTGTTTTCAGAGGCTGGGGGTATAACGCACTGACAAAAGTGCTGTCCAACAGAAAATCCGTGGCGATTTCTACACTAATGTTTGTGCTGTTCCATTGGCCTGCGTATTTTATAAGATTATTCCGGTTTGGAACTTTTGATTATGCAGAACTTCTTGCGCAGAGCTTTTCCGCGTTATTATGGGGAATCCTGACCTGTTGGCTGATGCGAAGGTCCAGAACCTTATGGAATCCCATTCTTGCGCATTTCGCTTATGATTTGTCTTGTATAATGCTGATAGGCTCAAATTAACAGATATATTCCCGTTTGTAGGTCACATAAAAAAGGGACATGACCGCCCGTCGGCGTGTCATGTCCCTGTCTGCTTTGCGTCTACCCCCCTTCAGCTTGTCGCTTCACTCTGCCACAAATGAGCCGCCAGCCATTGTGTATTTGGTGGGTGAACCCCCTTTACACAATAACTCTCAAAAGACAGGCGTGCCTTTTTGGGGGCCCCGGCAAAATTGATTGCCTCCTGCCTGTTGGCAGGAGGCGTTCCAATTTGGCGGCGGATTCCGCGAAGAAGTTTACATGATCGCCTGACCCTGCATGTAGAAATAGGAATACATGGCCAGCAGGACCAGCTCGCTCAGCAGGATCAGCGCCCGCAGACCGGGATTTTTCAGCCGCCCGACGGCCAGATACAGCGGCACGCACCCCAGCATGTACCGGCAGCCGCTGATCAGCCAGGAGGCGGTGTAGCACATGCCCAGGTACGCCGTGCCGTAGAGCAGCCACGCCGTGTCCAGCCCCCGGCGGTATCCGGCCAGCAGCAGGGCCGCGGCGATGAAGTACAGGACCAGCTGGGGCCAGTAGATCCAGTCCGCGATGCCGGGATATTGCAGGATCATGTCCACCTGCTGGGCCACGGTATCGCCCAGCCACTGGGGCGTCTGCCACCAGGGCGCGATGCTCTCATAGTACTGATAGGCGAAAAAGCTGCCGCAGGCCGCCCTGTTGACGCCCAGGTACACGCCAAAGCCCAGAAACGGTCCGGCGGCGGCCAGATATTTCCAGCTCCAGCGCTTTTTCTCCCGGCAGTCCCGCCACGCGCAGTACGCGCCCGGCAGCAGCAGCAATATGCCCTGGGTCCGGGTCAGGGCACACAGAGACCCCACGAGCCCCGCCCAGAGCCACCGGCGCTCTCGGATCAGGTACAGCCCCAGGATGGCCAGCAGCAGGAACAGCCCCTCCGTGAATACCCCCAGACAGAAGAAGCCGAAGGGATACAGCCAGTAGGCGGCCAGAACGGCGCCGGGGTGGGAACACTCCTTTTTCGCCAGCTCCGCCAGCACCACGGAGGAAAGGCCGTAGCACACCTGGGAGACGATCATGCCCGCCAGGGCCGTCCGACCTCCCAGCACGGTCCCCAGACCCCGCATGAGCAGCGGATACAGGGGATAGAACACGATGGCGTTCACGTTTTCCCCGGCGCTCGCATAGCCGTTTTCCGCGATGAATTTGTAGTAGTATGAATCGCCCGCGGTGGTGAAGCGCTCCCAAAAGTGGCGGAAAAAGCCGTCGGGCCGTCCGACAAGGGCGGCATAGCCGAAAAAGGCGCCCAGCCACAGGATGCCCAGAGGCGCCAGGAAAAGCATGGGCCGGGGCCAGTTGGCGGGGGAAAACCGGGCGGGCGCTATTATGCTGCGTCCGGGCAGCCGCGGCTTTACGCCCAGCAGCTCCGGCAGCGCCCGCAGAGCCAGCAGCCCCAGCAGCGTCAGCATCAGGGCCGTGGAAACGATCCAAAGCAGCGTCTGCATCCGGAGACCTCCTCTCAGTTCGCGACCAAGACCTTTTTACGGCCCCGGACGAGACGGCTCAGACCGCCGTAGAACAGCTCCAGCAGCACGGACGCGCCCAGGGACAGCGCCGTCAGCACCGCCAGGTCGATCCACACGCATCCGGTGCAGTACACAAGCTTTGTGCACTCCAGAAAATAGTAGCAGAAGAAGCTGTGGACCAGCCACATGTTGGTGCTGTGCTTACCCAGAAAGGCGAACCCGAGCTTCAATGCCTCCGCGCCGTCGAACAGGGCGGAGACGAAGGCCGCGAAGAGCGGGACCAGAATCACGTCCGCCCCGTCCATGTCCGTCATCACCCAGGCCCGGCAGATGAATAGGGCCAGCGCGCCCGCCAGGCCCAGCAGGGTCCGGGAGACGCTCTGCCCCAGCAGGGCCTTGATCCGGACCAGCCCGTCGTATTTGGCGAAGACGACGCCGCAGAAAAACACCGGCGCGAATTTGTTGAGCTCCAGGAAGCGGTAGTAAAAAAGGTTCCCGCCCAGCGCGCCCAGGGCCGGGACAGAGGTCAGCGCCGGGAATACGCCCTGGGTCAGGATGTGGATGGCAAAGACCAGAAACAGATCCACCAGGAAGCTGCGGTGCTTTCCCGTCCCCATGCAGAACAGACACCCCAGGGGCAGCACGCACAGGTAGCTGCCGAAAAACCACCACTCGCTGTTGAAGGTGGCCGCGTAGCCGGTGAAATTGGTCAGAAGGTCCGTCAAAAACTGCTTGGGAGAGGTGATGATGTACCGAGTGCAGAATTCGCTCATGGAGCCCTCCGGCCGGACGAAAAAGAGAAACGCCACCGGCACGAATACGGCGAACACCCGCCAGTATTTTTTGTAAAGGTCCAGCAGGGCGTTCAAAAGCCGGAAGCCGCCGTTCTCCCAGCGCTTATACAGACCATAGCCGCCCAGAAAAAAGAACAGCGGCACGCAGATCAGCGCGTTCAGGGCGATATCGGTCAGATACCCGTTCTCCACAAATCCGGGGATCAGGGAGGTGAAGCCGGGGAAGTCCAGCGGGAAGCGGAAGGAGTAGCACGCCAGATGGTGCAGCAGCATGAGCACCACGGCCAGGCCCTTGACGGCCTTCGTATCCTCTCTTGTAAACATATCCGTCACCTCAGCCGTACATGTACATATACATGGCTCCGTAGACGTTGAAGGCCACGGCCAGACCGCCCAGGGCCAGCTCCCAGTTGGCCGCGCGCCTGGGCGCCCGGTCGGCCAGATACATATAGACGAAGGGCAGCGCGTCGCAGCTATAGCGGGAGCCGAACTGCCAGGAGCCCAGGGTCCGATGCATGCATGTGAGAAGCAGCATCGAGACGACCCCGACGGCTATGGTCAGCCCCTCGGCGCTCACCCGCTTTTTCGCAGCGTTCAGGCCGCAGCGGACGAACCAGACGATGAACAGGGGATTGGCCACGAAGAACATGAAGCCCTGGAACAGGGGGAAGGACAGCCGTCCGTCGGCGAATTTGACCGGCGTGAGGACCATCTGCTTCAGATTGGGCAGCAGGTAGCTCCAGTGGAACTGCCCGTGCTCGGCCCGGACGAATTCCGGCAGGTAGTTGTGGCCGAATTCCAGGGGGTTATCGAACCGGACGTAGTTGTAGACCATGTAGCAGGCCCCGATGAGGATGGGTCCGACGACGCACTTCCACTGGGCAAGACAGCTCTTCCAGAACCCGCCGTGCGTTTCCCTCTCGTTCCAGGCGAACAGGAACGCGAACACCGGCAGAAATATGGCGCTCAGGGGCCGACAGCCTACCGCCAGGGCCAGAAACGTGGTGGACAAGGCCTTCCTTCCGTCCAGCGCGCACAGCACCGCCGCCAGACACATCACCATGTTCAGCGCCTGGGCCTGGAACCACACCCCGCCGATGGTGGTCATGAACATGATGTTGCAGCCCCACACGCACACCAGGGCCCAGAAGGCGGACACCGCCGGGGTGCGCCCCCGCCGGAGCATGATGAAATAGGCCAGCGCCGCGGAAGCCAGACCGTACAGGGCTACGATCAGGTTGCTGGGCGTGTCCATGCCGAAGGCGGCCACGAAGGGGACCAGCACCACCGACGGCAGCGGGGGAAAGGACAGGTAATACTTCCCCTGATAGATGGCCAGCTCCAGATATTCGTATTTCTCCGGCTCGGCGATCCAGGTCCGGCCCTGGAACCAGTTCCAGGTCTGCAGGGTATAGCTGTCCCAGTAGTGGTGCTGGAACAGCGTTCCGCCCATGAGGTCGCTCATGAAAAAGTAGCCCGCTCCCATGACCAGCAGCAACGCCGCCAGGGTGCGCAGAGGCTCGGAAACGCTCCCCCGAAGGGTAAGCTTTTTCATATTCACAGGTCTCCTTTCCACCCAGACTGAGATACCGGGGAGAGTTCGCCCTCCGATACGGCGCTGGGCAAGGGGGTGACGGCGGGGGACACGGCGTCCTTTTCCGTCACGATCTCTGTCGTGGAGAGGAATGACACGGCAGAGCAAAGCAGCAGTATGACGGCCAGAACGGCGGCGGCGATTCCGTGCTTTTTCGCCAGCATGATCTGCCGCACCCGCTCCTTGACCGCCCGCCCGCTGAGGCCGGTCAAGAGGACCCCGGCGCCACGCTCTTCCTCCAACTTGATGAGGGCCGTGGCATAATCGGCCCGGCAGCCGCCAAACAGATGGAGCGCCTCCTGGTCGCACACAAGCTCGATATCCCGATCCGCCAGCGCGTACATCAGCCACACCAGGGGATCGAACCAGTATAAGCACAGCACGGCCGTCAGCAGGTACTTGAAGGGCACATGGAGACGGCGGATGTGGACAAACTCGTGGACCAGCGCGCAGCGCAGCCGTTCCTCCGGGGCCTGCTCCATGCCTGCGGGCAGAAGGATCACGGGCCGCAGCACGCCGTAGGTCAGGGGGGAGGATACCCGCCAGCTTACCAGTATGCGGACCCGGCGGCGAAGGCGGAATCTCTCCGCTATGGCCCAAATGGCCGGGCTCTCCGCCGGGAGCGCCAGCTGGCAGCGGCGAAGAAAGCGGAGGTGAGAGAGGATGAAATATCCCGCCAGCGCCGCCGCGCCCACCGCCCAGACGGACAAAAATATCCGCGTCTGGACCGGACCCGGCGCCGTCGTAAGACCGGTCGCGTTGGCCAGCCGGTATCGGACCTGCTCGGCCGCGCCCATGATCAGCATGGCCACATCCGGTGTGTTGGGGCCGGACGGCAGGATCAGGGAAGAGGGGATGACCAGCCGTATTGCCGCCACCAGCCAGAGCGCCGTGAACAGCCGTTTTGGAAGCTGGCGAAGGAACAATATTCGTAGCAGGGCCGTGACCGCGATCAGGATGGACGCCGGAAAAATCATATATACCAGCGCTTTCACCGCAGCTCCTCCACCAGCTTTTTCAGCTCCTCGATCTCCTTCGGGGACAGACGCCTCCTGCTCAGCAGGGAGGCCACCAGCCGGTCCGCCGCGCCGCCGTACATCTTATCCACCAGCTCGTCCGTGGCGTAGGCTTGGGCCTCCTCCCGGGAGATCAGGGCCCGGCACAGAAAGCCCGGCTCCCGCCGGGCCGCCGCGCCCTTGTCCAGACACTTCCTGATGACGGTATAGGTGGTGGTCTTGGACCAGCCGACCTGTTTGGACAGCGCGGCCGCGATATCCTTGGCCGCCGTCTCTCCCTCCTGCCAGAGTATCTCCATGACCTTCAATTCCGAATCGTACAGCTTCAAGTCAGGCTCACCTTTCTTGCTTCTATCGCGATAGAATCTGTGGGCATTCTACTCTGCTAGAAGGCACTTGTCAAGACAAACCTGCTTAAGAATATTTTAAGTTTTCAAGCAGGCGGGATATTTATCCGTTTGTTCCGCCAAAGGGCTTGCCAAGAGAGAATTAATAGTTTAAGATTGTCGTAAAATGATGCGGGGGTCCCATGCGTCCTGTCAGATCGAAAACGGAGGAAAGGATCATGAGGAAACGTGTGGTCAGCGTCGCGTTGGCGGTCCTGTTGGCGATGGGCCTGGGTATCCCCGCTTTTGCGGATGCGGACGGGGAAGAGGACATCTTTGCCGCTTCCATGGACCTGGCGCGGTATCTGGAGCAGGCCCCCGGCGTGGTGTCCGTGAGCTATGTGGAGCTGTGCGGAACGATCGACGGCGGCGAGGAAACAGATGTGGATGTGGAGTGGGACTACGCCGAGTCGGCCTACAAGTCTGCCCGGTGAGAGCTTTGGCGTAAAAATGCCCGGAGCGGTTTTCCGCTCCGGGCATTTTGCGCTTGTGGTCCGCTCTCAGGAGACGACAGTGTCATCCTGGTCGATCCACTCCTGTACCTGGGTGACGCGGATATCGTCCTTGCCCAGCCGGGCCACCACCTTCTCGATCCCGGCGTTGATGATGAGCCGACGGCACATGGAGCAGGAGGTGGTGTCGGTCAGATATTCCCCGGTCCTGGCGTCACGGCCCACCAGATACATGGTCGCTCCGATCATATCCCGCCGGGCGGCGGAGATGATGGCGTTGGCCTCCGCGTGGACGGACCGGCACAGCTCGTACCGCTCGCCGGAGGGGATCTGCAGCTCCTCCCGGTGGCACACGCCCATATCCACACAGTTGCACCGGCCACGCGGCGCGCCGTTGTAGCCCGTGGCCAGGATCTCGTCGTTTTTCACGATGATGGCCCCGTAGGTCCGCCGCAGACAGGTGGACCGTTCCCGTGCCGCGTCGGCGATGTCCAGGTAGTAGTTGAGCTTGTCCCTTCGCTGCATATGATCGCCTCCCCATAAATTGCCTACATTATAGAGTTTTTTCCCGGTGAAGTGGTTACTTTTTCATTACATCTATGGTATGATGGGTCCATGGAGAAGAAAAATTATCAAAAAGAGCTGGACGCGCTGATATCCGGCCTCACAGACCGGCCCAGGCTGCTGCTGCAATCCTGCTGCGGGCCCTGCTCCAGCTATGTGCTGGAGTACATGACCCGGTACTTCGACGTGACGGCGCTCTACTATAACCCCAACATCCGGCCGGAGGCGGAGTATGAAAAGCGGCTGGAGACATTGCGCAAGCTTCTGGCCGCCATGCCCATGGAGCACCCGCCGGAGCTTATCGAGCCCGGCTGGCGGGGGGAGGAATTTCTCTCGGCGGTGAAGGGGCTGGAGCGGGAGCCGGAGGGCGGGGCCCGGTGCGCGGTGTGCTTCCGGCTGCGGCTGGAGGAGACGGCCCGGCTCGCGGCGGAGCGGGGCTTTGACTACTTCGGCACCACCCTCACCGTGAGTCCTCATAAAGACGCCCAGGTCATCAACCGCATCGGCCAGGAGCTAGGGGAGAAGTACGGCGTGGCGTGGCTTCCCTCGGACTTCAAAAAGCGCGACGGCTATCTGCGCTCCATCCAGCTTTCCAAGCAATACGGCCTGTACCGGCAGGATTACTGTGGATGTCGTCTCGGGGAAAAAGTTGATGGGGATGATTGACAATCCGGGATAGGGCGCGTATAATGACCATACAATCGAAAAGGGGTGCTGGGTGTGACCCGGCTGAGATGGCGCGTAGACGCGCCGGGCCCTGGAACCTGATCCGGATAATACCGGCGTAGGAAAAATGGCAGCTCATGCTGCGCGCTCGCCGTCGGGTCACTATGACTTGGCGGCGCTGCTTTTTCCGCAAAGAAAGGAGAAAAAATGAAGAAGATTCAAACCCGCAAGCTCGTAGAGAGCGCCATGCTCATCGCCGTGGGAACGGTGCTGAGCCTCATCAAGTTCGACATGCCCATGGGCGGCGGCCTGACGCTGTGCAGCATGCTGCCCCTGATCATCCTCAGCCACCGCTACGGCTGGAAGTGGGGCCTGGTCAGCGCCTTTGTGTACAGCGTGCTGCAACTGGTGCTGGGGCTGGACAATGTCCGCTACGCCACCGGCTTCGGCATGGCCGTTGCCATCGTGATGCTGGACTACATCGTCGCCTATACGGTCATCGGCCTGTCCGGCATCTTCGACGGGAAGATCAAAAATCCCCAGGCTGCTGTGGCGGTGGGCATCGCCGTCACCTTCTGCCTTCGGTTCGTGTGCCACTTCATTACCGGCGTGTGGATCTGGGACGCCCTGTGGCCCAACGAGTACGGCATGACCAGTGTCGTGTACTCTCTGGTGTACAACGGCTGGTATATGGCCGGGGAGTTGGTGCTGACCGAGATCGTTGCCATGCTCATTTACAAGCCTCTGGGCAAGTATTTCCGGGGCGAGGACCTGGCAAAATAACATACGGCAGAAAACGAGGCTCCGGTCGTTCCGGGGCCTCGTTTTTTATCGGCAGAAACTTCTGAAAAAGGCGCATTCCTCGTCGTTGCAGAGCCTGGCGTCGGCGCTTCGCATGTCGCAGTGGAACACGTGGGGCAGAGGCTCGGCCTTGCCGCCGTAATAGCGAAAGACGAAGGGCACGTCCAGTTCCATGAACCGTTTGGTAAGGATCGGGGGCTGATCCTTCAAAAAGTCGCCGGAGGCGGTCATGACGAACACCGGGGGGAATCGGCCCGTCACATGCTCCGCCACCTGGATAAGCGCCAACTCTCTGGGCGAGCCGCCCTCGGGCAGATAGTCGGCCATGAGCTGGGACGTCTGGCTGTCGCCGGAGACGTCCACCCGGAAGGAGCCGCAGTTGAGGGCGATGGCCGTGGGGACGAAGCCCTGGGGCGGGACGAAGGGGTAGTTGGCGGCGTAGGCGGGATCGGTGCAGAAGCAGCAGTAAAGCCCCAGGATGCTTGCGCCTGCGGAGTCGCCCACCGCGAAAACGTGCTTTGGATCAAGACCGTAAGCGCCGCTGTTTTCCAGCACCCAGGCGAACACCGCGTTGGTATCCTCCAGCGGGGCGGGGAACTTGCTCTCCGGGGCCAGGCGGTAGGTGAAGTTGACCACGGCGAAGCCTCGTCGGGCCAGGTCCATGCAATAGAACTGATACCGCTCCTTGTCCCCGTAGACCCAGGCGCCTCCGTGGACGCTGACGATGACCGGCAGCGTCTTTCCCACGGCGGCTCTGGGCCGGTACACGTCCAGCGCCTGCCATTTGGGGTCCGCGCCGTAGACGATGTCGTCGTAGCGGATCACGTCCGGCGGGGTCGTGAGGCCCGCGTCCCGGATGTCGTCCGATTCCTTGAAGGCTTTTCGTATATGATCGCTGATCCTGGACATGGCGGAGCTCCTTTCAAAGTCGATGTATATGTCCTGTGCGGCGACGTTCAGCCGTGGCGTTCGAGAAGATACTCCACGGCCATGCGGTAGCCGTCGAAGCCGAACCCGGCGTAGGTCTTTTCGCAGGCCAGCCCCGCGTAGGAGATATGGCGGAATTCCTCACGGGCGGACACGTCCGACAGATGCACCTCCACCGCCGGGATGCTCACCGCCTTCAGCGCGTCCAGGATCGCCACGCTGGTGTGGGTGTAGGCGGCGGGGTTGATGACGATGCCGTCCACCGCGCCGTAGGCGGCCTGGATCTTGTCCACGATGTCCCCCTCGTGGTTGGACTGGAAGCATTCCACCTCCACGCCGTGTTCGGCGCAGACGTCCTGCACGAATTTTACCAGGGCCTCGTAGCTCCGGTCGCCGTAAATGCCCGGCTCCCGGATGCCCAGCATGTTCAGGTTGGGGCCGTTGATGACGAGAAGCTTCATGGCAGCGCCTCCATTATTGTTGATACGGTGACCTCCAAAGGTCCGTTGTTGTCCACGGTGAGGTCCGCGAAGGCGGCATATTTGTCCCTTCTTTGGGCGTAAATGGTCTCAATTGGGCCCTGCTGGGACAGGGGCCGCCCGTCCGAGGGAAGCTTGGCCAGGTCCCGCGTGAGCCACACGATGGAGCCGTTCTGGTGCAGGAGGGGGTAGTTCTCCGGCCTCGTGACGCACCCGCCGCCGGTGGCGAGCACCGCCCCGGAGAGCTTGCCAAGCTCTGCCAGCGCCGCCGTCTCCCGCTGGCGAAATCCTGCCTCGCCCTCGGCGGCGAAGATATCCGGGATGGAACAGCCCGCCGCCTTCTCGATCTGGGCGTCCGCGTCCAGGAAAGGCCGGTCCAGGGCCTTCGCCAGCGCCTCGCCCACGGCGGTCTTGCCGCAGCCGGGCATGCCGATGAGGATCACGTTGGACATCTGGCGGGATAGGGTTGACATAATTTCTTCTATCCTGTTTTTGGGGATATCGCGGCCCGCGAACTGCTCCGCGCTGCGCCATGCCTGGGCCACCAGCATGCCGAGGCCGCCCGCGTGGGGGACGCCCAGCCGCTCCGCCTCCAGCAAAAACGCCGTGCGCTGGGGGTTATAGACCACATCGAACACCCCCTCGCAGGCGGGGAAATCCGCCACGGATACGGGGGCGGCTCCGGTGTCAGGGAACATGCCCAGGGGGGTGGTATTGACCAGTATCCGGGCGTCCCGGTGGCGGTCAAGGTTACCATAATTATTTTCCCCGGTCCGGGACACGGACACGACCGGGTCGGCGCCCAGGTCCGCCAGGGCCGCTTTTACCGCGAGAGAGGCCCCGCCGGTGCCGAACACCAACGTCTTTTTGCCCCGCACGTCCACGCCGGAGCGCTCCACGATATAGCGGAAGCCGGTGTAGTCCGTGTTGTCCCCGTACCAGCCGCCCGCCCGGCGGACCAGGGTGTTCACGCTGCCGATGCGCCGCGCGGCGTCGGAAAGCTCCGCGCAGTAGGGGACCACGTCCTTTTTGTAGGGGATGGTCACGTTCATGCCGGCCAGGTCTGTGGCGTTCAAAAAGCGGTCCAGGTCCTCCGGCTCCGCCTCGTAGAGCCTGTACTCATAGTCGGCCAGGGCGGCGTGGATCTGGGGCGACCAGCTGTGGCCCAGCTTGCGGCCCAGCAGACCGAATTTTCTACTGTCCATCTTTCTCCTCCGTGAGCCGGGTCTGATACGCCCGGCTGGCGGCCATGATAGGGCCGTACAGGTCCCCGATCAGGTCCGCCGTCGCCGGTCGGCACATTGCCTTGACGGCCTCCACCTTCTCCGCCTCACGGCTCCGGTCCAGCACCGGCAGACCGTGGGCCTTTTTGTAGGCTCCGATGGCGGCGGACACGTCCAGCCGCTTTTCCAGAAGGGCCACGAGCCCGGCGTCCACCGCGTCGATCTCATTTCGCAATTCGTTCAGGTCCATCTCAGCACCTGCTTTCCAAAAGCGCGTCGTAGATGGCCACGGCGGCGGCGGCCTCCACGCAGGGCACGGCCCGCAGCACGACGCAGGGGTCGTGGCGGCCCTTGACCGTGAGCTTCACGTTCTCGTGGGAAAAAAGGTCCACGCTGTCCTGCTCCATGCCGATGGAGGGTGTGGGCTTGAAGGCGGCCCGGAAGACGATGGGCATGCCGCTGGTGATGCCCCCCAGGATGCCGCCGTGGTGGTTGGTCCGGGTCCGGACCGGGCCGGGGCCGTCGAAATAGAACGGGTCGTTGTTCTCGCTGCCCCGCATATGCCCCACGGCAAAGCCCGCGCCGAACTCCACGCCCTTCACGGCGGGGATGGCGAATACGGCCTGGGCGATGCGGTTTTCCATGCCGCCGAACATGGGCTCCCCCAGACCGGCGGGCACGCCCTCGGCCACGCACTCGACGACGCCGCCCACCGAATCGCCCGCGGCCTTCACGTCGGCCAGCAGCGCCTCGATGGCGGCGGGGTCGGTCTCGCCGCCGATGGACGCGATCCGGGCGCGGATATTTATGCCCTCCTGGGCCAGCAGCTGCAGCGCCAGGCCCCCGGCCACACACAGCGGCGCGGTGAGCCGACCGGAGAACTGGCCGCCCCCGGCCACATCCCGGTCCGGGCCGTATTTGGCGAAGGCGGTATAGTCCGCGTGGCCCGGACGGGGCACCCGGCGCAGGTCCTCATAGTCCCCCGAGCGGGTATTGGTGTTGCGGATGACGGCGGTCACCGGCGCGCCGCAGGTGTGCCCGTCCACCAGTCCCGCGATGAACTCCGGCGCGTCGGCCTCCTTACGGGTGGTGACATACTTGCCGCTGCCCGGCGCCCGGCGGGCCAGAAAGGCCGCCAGCGCCTGCATATCCGGGGCGAAGCCGGAGGGCAGCCCCTCGATGGTCACCCCAACTACAGGGGCGTGGGACTGGCCGAAGATGGTGAAGCGGAACCGGCTCCCAAAGCTGTTGCTCATGGCTCGTCCTCCAGTGCGACCCGGCCTCCCAGACGCTCGTAATCCGTCCAGAAGGCGGGATAGGATTTGTTCACGGCCTGGGCTCCCTGAAGAAGCACGGGCCCGTCGCAGGCCAGGGCCGCCACGGCGGCGCTCATGGCGATGCGGTGGTCGTTGGCGCTGGATACCTGGCCGCCGGTGAGGCGCTCTTTGCCCGTGACCACAAGGCCGTCGGGAAGCTCCCGCGCCTCGCCGCCCAGGGCGCGCAGCAGCTCCGCGATGGCGGCCAGACGGTCGCTCTCCTTGATGCGCAGCCGTCCGGCGTTGATAAACCGGGTCTCGCCAGGCGTCACGGCGGCCAGAACGCTCAATACCGGCACCAGGTCCGGCACGTCCTGGCAGTCGACCACAGCGTTTCCCGCCCCGATGCGTTTTGCCAGCTCCAGCACCGCCCGGTCCCCCTGGGGGGAGTCCGGGGCAAGGCCCGTGATCTTGAGCGTGCCGCCGCAGATGCGGTCCGCCACCACCCAGAACGCGGCGTTGGACCAGTCGCCCTCCACGGCGACATGGCCGGGAGAGACGCAGCGCCGCCCGCCGTGCACGGTGAACGCGCCGTCCGCGAAGGGGCAGTCCACGCCGAACAGGCCCAGGGCCCGGACGGTCATGGCCAGATAGGAGGCGGACTCCAGCTTTCCCGTCAGAGCGAGGGCGCTGGGCCCGTCCAAAAGAGGCAGCGCGAACAGCAGCCCGCTGATGAACTGAGAGGAGACGTTGGCCGCCAGGGTATAGTCCCCCGGCGACAGAGACCCTTCCACGGCGAGCGTGTCCGGCGCGGGGCGGCTCAGCCGGGCCCCGTGGCGCTCCAGCTCCTCCCACAGGGGGGACAGAGGCCGCTCCGGGAGACGCCCGTGCATTTTGAGCTTTGCCTCGGTCCCCAGCGCGCAGACCACCGGCAGCAGGAACCGCAGCGTGGAGCCGCTCTCTCCGCAGTCCAGCGTGGGATGGGACGATACGGCGCTGATGGGCGAGACGGTGAATGTGCCGTTTTCATAGGAAATGTCCGCCCCCAGAGCCCGCAGACAGTCCGCCGTGGCGGCGATGTCCGCCGAGAGGGTGGGGCAGGCGACGGCGGTGGGCCTGTCCGCCAACGCCGCGCAGATGAGGAGCCTGTGGGCCTGGCTCTTGGAGGCGATGGCCGGAATGGTCCCCGCCAGACGAGAGGGTGCTATGACCGCTCTCATGTCACAGGCCCGCCTTCATGAATTCCACCGCCGCGGCCGTGTCCATGGTCCGGATGGCGCATGCGCCGATCCGCACCGGTACGATGATGCTGATGGCGCCGCCGGAGCGCTTTTTGTCCGAACGGATGCGCTCCACGAGGGCGGAGAAGGGGATGTCGGTGCGGGTAGGCAGGCCGAATTTTTCCAGGATGTCCTCCATCTGCCGGGGCACGTCGTCGGGGCACAGGCCGGTCTTTGCGGCGGCCCGGCAGACGGTCGCCATGCCGATGGCCACGGCCTGGCCGTGGGACAGGGCAAAGCCGCTCTCCGCCTCCAGCGCGTGGCCCATGGTGTGGCCCAGATTGAGAAAGGCCCGGCGGCCCGTATCCCGCTCGTCCTCCGCCACCACGTCCTGCTTGTAATCCACGCACTGGGCGATGACGGCTTCCCGGTCGAAGTCCTTGCCCTCCCGGAGGAGTCGGGCGAACAGATCCGCGTCGAACAGCACCGCGGTCTTGATGACCTCCGCGCAGCCGGAGGTGAATTCCGCGTCCGACAGGGTGGAGAGGGTATCCGTGTCGCACAGCACATGCTTCGGCTGCCAGAAGGCCCCCATCAGGTTCTTGCCCGCGGGCAGGTCCACGGCGGTCTTGCCGCCCACGGAGGAGTCCACGGCGGCGAGCAGGGTGGTGGGGAGCTGGATGTAGGCCACACCCCGCATATAGGTGGCGGCGGCCAGGCCGGTCAGGTCGCCCACCATGCCGCCTCCCAGAGCGATGAACACATCGCTGCGGGTCAGGTGGCGCGCGGCGGCGAAGTTCAGCACGTCCACCAGGTTCGCGGCGGTCTTGCTGGCCTCCCCCTCGGGGAGGGTGTATGTGTCCCCCGCGAGACCCGTGGCGTCAAGGCTCGACGCCGTGATCTCTCCCCAGTGGCGGCCGACTCCGGCGTCGGTCACCAGGACATACTGGGCCGCCCTGGGACAAAGGGTGCGGACAGTGCTGCCCAGCGTGGGCAGCAGGCCCGGACCGATCCGGACCTCATAGGGATCGGAAACGGGCACATAGACGGTCTTCATCCGTCGATCTCCTCCTTTCGGCGCTTGCCCTCCTCCAGAAGGGCGCAGAGAGTGTCATGATCATTGGCGGCGATGGCGTCCCGGTAGGCGGTCATGCACGCGATGAAGGCGTCCATCTCGGCCAGCATGTTCTCCCGATTGTCCAGAATGAGTTCGCTCCACATGCCGGGATTGAGCCAGGCCACGCGGGTCAGGTCCTTGTAGCTTCCGGCGGAAAAGCCCTTGTGCCGGGCGGCGGTGGGGCTTTTGATGTAGCCGTTGGACACCACATGGCACATTTGAGAGGTGAAGGCGATCATCTCGTCGTGGTCCTTGGCCGTGGTGACGCTGATGCGTCCGAAACCGGCGGGCTTTAAAAGCGCCTTGATCCGCTCCAGAAAGTCCGGGTCGTCGAATACCGGCGGCACCACCACCATGGGGGCCCGGTCATAGAGGGTGGCTTTGGCGTATTTGAAGCCGGAGAACTGGGTGCCCGCCATGGGATGGCCGCCCACGAAGGTGAAGCCGTGCTTCCGGGCGAGATCGAAGCCAAAATCGCATATGGCCCGCTTCACCCCGGCGCAGTCCATGACGATGCCGGTCTTGGAAAAATCGTCCGCGTGCTCCCGCATGTAGTCCATGGCCGCCTGGGGATACAGGGCGATCAGCACCAGGTCGCAGTCCTTAAGCTTTTCCGCCGTCAAAACCCCGTCCACGGCCCCGTCCAGCATGGCGAATTCCAGCGTGGAGCGGCTGCGGTTCCAGCCCAGGACGGTCACGGAGCTGTCCCGCTTGTACGCCTTGGCCAGGGAGCCTCCGATGAGCCCCAGGCCCACGATGCCCACGGTCATGGCCGGATCACCTCGAGCACGCGCTTCATCTGGGTCATGAGTTTGTCGAACTGCTCCGGCGTCAGGCTCTGGGCCCCGTCGCACAGGGCGTGGAGCGGGTCGTTGTGCACCTCCACCATGATGCCGTCGGCCCCCGCCGCTGCGGCCGCCAGGGCCATGGAGGGCACCAGGCTGGAGTGGCCGGTGGCGTGGCTGGGGTCCACCACCACGGGCAGGTGGCTCAGCTCGTGCAGCACCGGCACGCAGCTCAGGTCCAGGGTGTTGCGGGTGTACGTCTCATAGGTGCGGATGCCCCGCTCGCAGAGGATCACGTTCTCGTTGCCCCCGGCCATGATGTACTCGGCGCTCATGAGGAGCTCCTTCAGCGTGTTGGCCAGGCCCCGCTTCAGGAGGATGGTCTTGTTGGTGCGGCCCAGGCCCTTCAAAAGCTCGAAGTTCTGCATGTTCCGGGCGCCCACCTGGATCACGTCCACATTCTCGAACAGGTCGAAGTCCCGCATATCCATGATCTCCGACACGATAGGCAGGCCCGTCTCCTTTTTCGCCTCGGCCAGCAGCTCCAGGCCCGTGGCGTGCAGGCCCTGGAAGTCGTAGGGGCTGGTCCGGGGCTTGAACGCGCCGCCCCGTAAGAGCTTCGCGCCGCTGGCCTTCACGGACTCGGCGATGCCGATGATCTGCTCCCGGGTCTCCACGGAGCAGGGCCCGGCGATGACGGCGAAGTGGCCGCCGCCGATGGGAACGCCTCCGGCGTCCACCACCGTGTCCTCCGGGTGGAATTTCCGGTTGCACTTTTTGAACGGCTCGCTCACCCGCTTCACGGACTGGACGATCTCCAGACTCTCCAAAAGCTCCACGTCGATGTGGGCGGTGTCGCCCACCAGGCCCAGGATGGTGTACTCGTCGCCCTGGGAGACGTGTACCTGGACCTTCTGGCCCTCCAGCCAGTGGATGAGATGGTCCCGCTGCTCGGCGGTGGTGTTGGGTTTCAGGACGGTGATCATGGGGGGAAATCTCCTTTGCAAAAAAGCTGTGCGGCCCGTGTGCCGCACAGCTTGTGATATATCGCGTATCGCTTTTCCGCAGCACCGGTCGCTATTACTTTTTGGAAAAGTAATAGTAATAATAGGTGAAACCGGCGGAAGAAAAACGGTCCATGATATGGCTCCTTTTGCGATGTCAATGGCATTATATGACCATTTTCCGGAATTGTCAATCGTTTTTTGATTTAAAATGTGAAAATATCGTATGTCTCACGCGGTTAAGGGCCCGTCGGCGTCGGGATCGCCTGCCTGGACCGGCCAGGGCAGAGACTGCGGCGCGGGAAGCCGGCGTTCGTCCCGGAGCCGACGGCGAGTGGCGCACCGGTCCCGGAGGGCCATATACGCCCGCTCGGCCAGGCGGTACAGCCGGTATTGGATGGGCTTGTAGGGCATATACACCTCCCCGACGAACTCCGTCAGCGTTCCGCCAAAGCGGCTTTTGAACAGATACAGTCCGTTGGACACGTCCATGTTCTCCAGCACGCCCCGCAGATCGTATATGGCGTCGCCCCGCAGCGCCGCCCGACGGATACACTCCCACTGGAGCAGGTAACCGGCCATCAGCTCCCGGCGCCGGTCGGAGCTGGCGCCCACGGCATACCAGGTCTTGTTGCCGTAGTGGATGGGAACGGCGCCAGCGATGAGCTCGCCGCCAGCGGTATAGGCCAGAAGCAGGGATATGTGCTCCGGACCGAATTCGTCCCACATCCGCTCCAGATAGGCCAGGGGCCGGACGAAGAAGTGGTCGCGCCGACCGGTGTCCGTGAGAAGAAGATGGAACAGCGGCAGATCCTCCCGCGCGCCCTCCCGGACGGTGACGCCCCGGCGCCAGGCCAGGCGGATCTTATAGCGCAGCCGGGAGGAAAAGCCGTTCCACAGCTGCTCCTCGGTCTTGCCGCCCAGGTCCAGGCGGAATACATGCCGGGGCTGGATCAGGCCGCCCGCGCCGCCCTCCTCGTCCCGGAAGCGCCAGCCCAGGCTCTCCGCGACAGCCCGGAACCCCCTGTCGGAGCTGGGCACGTCCGGCTCCATCCGCAGAGCCATGGCGTTGTATCTCCACGCCAGCAGCTCCGCGCCCTCGGTCAGCTGCCGGAGGGCGTCGGCGTCGTCCGTGTCGCAGATGGGGCCCCGGGGGCTGTACATGAGGTTGCCGAAAAACGGTATCTTTCGGATCAGCACGCTCAGGCCGCCGGTGATGTTGCCCTGAGCGTCCTCCGCCAGGACGATCTCGTGTTTCCAGCGGAACTTGACCCGTGCCCACTCCACCGACTGCAGGAAATTGCACCGCTCGTGGCGGGCCAGAAATTCCGTGTAGAGGCGCCTGGACGCCTCGTCGTTCGCATAACGCATAGCTGTCGCCTCCTGTAATTTTTTGTTACCGATTACAGGGTAAAGCGAAAATGTGAACAGACTGTGAACACCGCCTTAGGCCTTTCTTAAGAATACGAAAGCCCCGTTTCCGGCGGGGAAACGGGGCGGGAAATGCGGGGCGGCTCAGAAAACGGTCTCATAGACCACCCGGACGAAAAAGACGCTCAGGACCAGGCCGATGAGGGGCTTGACGATCTTCGAGCCCTTGGCGGTGAAGGATCGGGCGCCCAGGTAATTGCCCGCGATGCCGAAAAGCCCCGCCGTCAGTCCCAGAGGCAGCAGCACCTGGCCGTTGACCAGGTAGGTGACCAGGGCGGCGATGTTGGTGGAGAGGTTGATGACCTTGGTGGCGCCAGCGGCGTCGTTCAGGCTCATGTGGGCCAGGCCCGTGAGCAGCAGCAGCAAAAACGTGCCGGTGCCGGGGCCGTAAAATCCGTCGTAGACCCCCAGCAGCAGCGCCAAAGCGCAGGCGACGCAGACGGTCTTGCCCGGCGGCAGCGGGTCCTTCCCGGCGGTATCCATGGCCTTGCTCCGGAATACATATAGAGCGGTGAGCGGCAGCACGCCCAGCAGGATGATCCGGAACACCCGGTCGTCCACCAGCAGGGCGAGATTGGCGCCGCCCGCGGAGCCCGCCAGGGCGAACGCCGCGCACAAAAGGCACAGCCGGGGCTTGATATAGCCCTGCTTCCAGAACTTGACCGTGGTGACGGTAGTGCCCATGGCGGAGCTTATTTTGTTGGTGCCGATGCTCATGTGCACCGGCAGCCCGGCGATCAGGTAGGCGGGCAGGGAGATGAGCCCGCCGCCTCCGGCGATGGCGTCCACAAAGCCCCCCAGAAAGATCAGGGGGCACACGATGAGATACTGCATCCAAGAGGCCATGCGAGCTCCTGTCCGCGGTTGACAGCAACCGACATTTTCATTATAATTTCTCTATACTATACCTGCTCTCAGGCAGGAAATCAAGGAGTAAGATCTATGCTTATGGCATATAAAGGAAAGTCCCCCGTGTCGGACGGGACGGCGTTTCTCGCGGACAACGCCACGCTGATCGGGGACGTGACGGTGGGGGAGGACTCCTCCGTCTGGTTCGGGGCGGTGATCCGGGGGGACAACGAGCCCATCGTCATCGGCCGCCGGACCAGCGTTCAGGACAACGCCACCCTCCACTGCGACCCTGGCCACGCCCTGACCATCGGGGACGACGTGACTGTGGGCCACAACGCGGTGGTCCACGGCTGCACCGTGAAGGACGGGGCCCTCATCGGCATGGGGGCGGTGGTGCTGGACGACGCGGTGATCGGCGAGTACGCCGTCGTGGGCGCCGGGGCCGTGGTGACGGCGGGGACCGTGGTGCCGCCCTATTCCCTGGCGGTGGGCGCCCCGGCCAAGGTGGTCAGAACGGACCGGCTGGGACAGAAGCAGTCGAATCTTGCCAACGCCGCCGGGTACGTGGCCCGGAAAAACGCCTATATGGCGGGAAAGTGACGCCGCCGGAAGGAGGGGACGAGAGCCGTGAAGGGCATTATTCTGGCCGGGGGCATGGGCACCCGCCTGTATCCCATGACGAAGGTGACCAGCAAGCAGCTGCTGCCGGTCTATGACAAGCCCATGGTCTACTATCCCATGAGCGTGCTGATGCTGGCGGGCATCCGGGAGGTGCTGGTCATCTCCACGCCCGCGGACCTGCCCCGGTACCAGGAGCTTTTGGGGGACGGGAAACGCCTGGGCATGTCCGTCAGCTACATCGCCCAGCAGAGCCCCCGCGGCCTGGCGGACGCCTTTCTCCTGGGGGAGGATTTCATCGGCGGCGACACGGTCTGCCTCATTTTGGGGGACAACGTGTTTTACGGGCAGGCCCTGTCCAGCTATCTGGCACGGGGCGCGGCGCTCACGGAGGGGGCCATGGTGTTCGGCTACCCGGTGAAGGATCCGTCCCGGTTCGGCGTGGTGGAGTTCGACCGGTCCGGACGGGTGGTGTCCCTGGAGGAAAAGCCGTCCCGGCCCAAAAGCCGGTACGCAGTGCCGGGACTGTATTTTTACGACAATACGGTGGTCGACATTGCCAAGAGTGTGCGCCCCTCGGACCGGGGGGAGATCGAGATCACCGACATCAACAGCGCCTATCTTGCCCGTGGAAAGCTGAAGGTCATCCGGGTGGGCCGGGGCATGGCCTGGCTGGACACCGGGTCTCCGGAGGGACTTTTGAGCGCGGCCCAGTTCGTCCAGACGGTCCAGGAGCGCCAGGGCTTTTACATCGCCTGCCTGGAGGAGATCGCCTGGCGGCAGGGCTGGATCGGCGAGGAGGAGCTGCTGGCCATGGGCAGGGAGCTGGCCATGACCGACTACGGCCAGTACCTTCTCAGTCTGCCGGGGGAGTTCTGAGCGCGGCGCTTTCGTGCCAAACAGACAAAAATGCGGTCGGAAATTCGTGGATATATTTAACATGTCTTTGCCATGATTTTCTTTGACATGTCCACTATATGTTGTTATAATTGGGACGGTGAGACCACAACATCGGGAACTCAATTATTTATTTTAAGGAGGAAACTCATGAAGAAGCTCTTTTCCCTGCTCCTGGCCCTTGCGATGGTGCTGAGCCTGGGGGGGTTCTCCCTGGCTGACGAGGCCGAGGGCGAGACCGTCACCGTGCTGTACACCAACGATGTGCATACGTACATCGACAAGGACCTGAACTACACCCTGGCGGCCATGTACCGGGACAGCCTGGACAACGTGCTGATCGTGGACGCCGGAGACGCCATCCAGGGCACCGCTTACGGCTCCATGGACAAGGGCCGGACCATCATCGACCTGATGAACGCCGTGGGCTATGACGTGGCGACGCTGGGCAACCACGAGTTCGACTACGGCATGGAAGGGGCCATGAACGCCATCGAGTGGGCCGAGTTCCCCTATGTGTCCTGCAACTTCTACCACGAAGAGGACGGCGTGAAGGGCGAGAACGTGCTGGACGCCTACAAGGTCTTTGAGATCGGCGGCCAGAAGATCGCCTTCATCGGCGTCACCACCCCCGAGAGCTTCACCAAGTCCACCCCCGCCTACTTCCAGGATGAGGACGGCAACTACATCTACGGCATCGCGGGCGGCGAGGACGGCTCCGATCTGTACAAGACCGTGCAGGGGGCCATCGACGCCGCCTCCCAGGAGGCGGACGTGATCATCGGCCTGGGCCACTTGGGCGTGGACCCCGCCTCCAAGCCCTGGACCAGCGAAGAGGTCATCGCCAACACCACCGGCTTTGACGCCTTCATCGACGGCCACTCCCACACTGAGGTCCCCATGCAGGAGGTGGCCGACGCCGAGGGCAACACCGTCATCCTCACCCAGACCGGCTCCTACTTCAACAACCTGGGCCAGATGACCATCGCCCCTGACGGCGCCATCTCCACCGAGCTTCTCAGCATGGCCGACGTGAAGGCCGCCCTGTTCGACGTGGACGACGCCGCGCTCCGGGCCGGGGAGACCCCCGAGCTGGAGGAGGGCGTGTATGACGTCCAGTCCGGCTGGATCGGCTCCGTCAACGAGGAGCTGGGCCAGGTCATCGGCACCACCGAGGACGTGCTGAACAACTACGCCGAGGACGGCACCCGTCTGGTCCGCAGCCAGGAGACCAACTCCGGCGACTTCGCGGCCGACGCGCTGTACTATCTGTTCTCTGAGACCAGCGCTGTGGACGGCTATCCCGTGAACATGGCCATCATGAACGGCGGCGGCATCCGCAACGAGGCCATCACCGGCGAGATCAGCTACCTGACCTGCAAGAACATGCACACCTTCGGCAACGTGGCGTGCCTCATCCAGGTCACCGGCCAGCAGATCCTTGACGCGCTGGAGTTCGGCGCCCGCGGCGTCGGCACCGGCGAGGAGATCGGCGGTTTCCTGCATGTCTCCGGCGCCAAGTACACCATCGACACCAGCGTGGAGTCCTCCGTCACCATGGACGACAAGGGCGTGTTCACCGGCGTCTCCGGCGATTACAAGGTCAAGGACGTGCAGATCCTGGACCACGAGACCGGCGAGTATGAGCCTCTGGACGTGAACGCCACCTACAACCTGGCGGGCTACAACTACACCCTCCGGGATCTGGGCGACGGCTTCTCCATGTTCGACGGCGCTACCAACATCTTGGACTACGTGATGGAGGACTACATGGTCCTTGCCAACTATGTCCAGTCCTTTGAGGACACCGACGGCGACGGCCTTCCCAATGTGACCGGCTATGAGGCTCTGGAGGGCCAGGGCCGCATCACCATCGAGTGAGCGGCTTGCCCGCCAGATAAGGCCCTGATATGGATCGGCCCCCGGCTCCGCGTGAGCCGGGGGCGCTTCCGCGCCGTTTGTGTTGACAGGACGGGATAAGATGGATTAAAATGAAAATGGATACATTCTGGGTCCTGTCATTAAAATGAGGGAGATCTCTATGAAAAAACGTGTTATCAGTCTGCTTCTGGCAGTAGTGTCGGTATTCTCGCTGGCGGCGCCCGCCTTTGCGGAAGAGGATATCGGGGGGGACGCCCCGGAGCCTTTGGGGGAACTGGAGGAGACATCCGCGCCCGAGGCCACCGAGGCCCCCAAGCCGGAGGCGCCGGTCGTTTTTACCGTCACTTTCAAGCTGACGGTGGACGGCGCGGCCAGGGAAGACCTTAAAAAGACCTTTACCGCCGGAGAGACCGTCGTCCCGCCGGAGGAGATCAAGAGCTTGGAACAGGCCGGATACGAGCTGACCTGGTATCTGGATCAGGAACTGACCAAGCCGGTCGATATGGAAAAGACGCCTGTTTCCGTGGCGGGGGATATGACGCTTTACTGCGCGGCGGTCCTGCCGGTCCCGGCGGAGCCTGAGCCCACGGCCACGACGGAGCCCGAGCCCACGGCAACAGCGGAGCCCGAGCCCACGGCTACGGCGGAGCCTGAGCCCACGGCTACGGCGGAGCCTGAGCCCACGGCTACGGCGGAGCCCGAGCCCACGGCTACGGCGGAGCCTGAGCCCACGGCCACGGCGGAGCCCGAGCCCACGGCTACGGCGGAGCCCGAGCCCACGGCCACGGCGGAGCCCGAGCCCACAGCTACGGCGGAGCCCGAGCCCACGGCCACGGCGGAACCCGAGCCCACGGCGACGGCGGAGCCCGAGCCCACGGCCACGGCGGAGCCTGAGCCCACGGCCACGGCGGAGCCTGAGCCCACGGCAACGGCGGGGCCCGAGCCCACGGCTACGGCGGAGCCGGAGCCCGAGCCCACGGAGGAGCCGGAGCCCACGGAGGAGCCCATAACGGTCGCCGCGGGGGATACCGTTGCGGTGACGGCGGACGCCATCTCCGAAAAGGGCGCGGCCAGGGCGATCCAGGATGCCCTGAACGCGGCGGCTGAGGCAGGCACGGCGTCTGCGCCCTGCAAGGTCACGGTCCCGAAGGGCACCTATACGCTCGATTATGGCATCTCCATCGGCAGCAACACGATCCTGGACCTGTCGGCGGGCGCGACGCTGGTCCGGGGCGACGGTTCCTTCAACCTGGTCTATGTGGGCCTGAAGGACGACCGGAACCCGAACGACTCGACCAGCAAGGGCGCCACCGGCTATGCGTTCAAGAACGTCACCATCAAGGGCGGGACCCTGAACGGCGGCGGCTACAGCACCACTGTGCTGAAGATCGGTCATGCGGCCAATGTCACCGTGAGCGGCGTGAAGATCAGGAACGTGGCCAACGGCCACCTGGTGGAGGTGGCTGGCGTGAATGGACTCACCTTCAGCGGCTGCGCCTTCTCCGACCAGACCCTGTCCGTGAGCGCTGGCACGAGGACGTTTGAGGCGATCCAGCTGGACGTGCTGAACGGGGAACACATCTCCGGCTACCGGGCGGAGCCTCTTATGACCCAGAACGTCACCATCAGCGGCTGCAGCTTCAGCAATGTGCCCCGAGGCGTGGGCGGACACACCTCCGTTTTGAACTGCCCGATCACCGGCGTCACCGTCAGCGGCTGCACCTTCAGCGGCATCAAGAGCGCGGCGATCTTCGCCTTCAGCTGGGTCGGCTGCAGCTTCACCTACAATACGATCACCAACGCCGCCCGCGGCATCGTGATCAATACCGCCAACGCGGACGGCAGCGGCGCTTATAGGCCCAGCGCTCTGGCCGCGGAGGGCGGCGTTTCCTCCAGCTATTCCGACGGCTTTATAGCGCCTGCCGCCGACCAGCGGATCGTGATCGATAACAATACGATCACGTTGGGTTCGAGCAAGGACCCGTATTCCGGCGCGGATCTGACCGGCATTGTGGTGAGCGGCCAGGTCGTCTCCTCCGGCAGCATCCTCCATGAGAACTACTATGTCAGCGGCGTGAAGGTCACGAACAACACCATCACCACGTCCGACCACGGCATCCGCATCACGGACACCAGAAACGCCCAGGTCTCCGGCAACAATCTCAGCTTTTCCGCCGGTGACAGCGAATCCTGCGGCATTCTGGTGACCGAGTCCTGCAGCGGCATCACCGTCAGCGGCAACACCATCCCCAACGTGGGCGGCAGCGGCGTCTTTGCCTCGGACTCCAAGGTCTCCGTCACCGGCAACACCATCAGCGGCAGCGGCAGCAACAACGTCAGTCTGACCGGCTGCACCGCCTCCACGGTGGCGGACAATGAGCTCACCGGCGGCAAGACCGCCGGTATCCGGATAGCGGACAGCAGCGGCGTGCAGGTGACCGGCAACAAGATCACCAAGCCCGGCACCCAGGGCATCAGCTCGGAGGCGTCCACATTCACCGCCAGCGACAATACGATCGACACCCCGGCCGCCCACGGCGTCACCGCCAGCGGCGGCACGCCGACGCTGGAGAACAACACCATCATATCTCCCGCCAAGAACGGCATCTATGTCGAGGCCGGTTCCAAGCTGACCGCTACGGACAACACCGTCACGAATGCTGGCAGCAGCGGCATTTTTGGCAACGGCTCCACCGTGACCGCCAGCAAAAACACCATTACCGGCAGCGGCAGCAACAGCATCCATCTGGATAAGTGTACCGGCAGCAAGCTCAGCGGCAACACCATCACCGGGCCCAAGACGGCTGGTATCCGCATCGTGAACAGCAGCGGCGTGCAGGTGACCGGCAACGAGATCACCAAGCCCGGCACCCAGGGCATCAGCTCGGAGGCGTCCACCTTCACCGCCAGCGACAATGAAATCGACACCCCGGCCGCCCACGGCGTCACCGCCAGCGGCGGCGCGCCGACGCTGGAGAACAATACCATCATATCGCCCGCCAAGAACGGCGTCTATGTCGAGGCCGGTTCCAAGCTGACCGCTACGGACAACACCGTCACGAATGCGGGCAGCAGCGGCATTTTTGGCAACGGCTCTACCGTGACCGCCAGCAAAAACACCATTACCGGCAGCGGCAGCAACAGCATCCATCTGGATAAGTGCACCGGCAGCAAGCTCAGCGGCAACACCATCACCGGGTCCAAGGCGGCCGGTATCCGCATCGTGAACGGCTCCGTGGCGACCGTGAACGGCGCCAATAAGATCACGAATCCCGCGACCCACGGTATCAGCGTGCAGAATTCCAATGCGACCATATCGAACAACACGATCTCCGGCTCCGGCGATTACGGCATCTATCTGGAAGGCGCGACCTTCGCCGTCAGCGGCAACACCATCAAGGGGAGCGCCGGAGGCGGCGATATCCGCGTCAAGGACAGCGCTGCGAAGAAGGCGTCCGGCAGTCTGACCGGCAACGACCTGTACGGCAAGGGCATCTCCAACGGCAGCGCCGGGAAGGTCACCGAGAGCGGCAACACCATCATGCTGGCCACGCCCAAGGTCCCCAGTGTGACCGTCACGCCCGGATCGGTGAAGATCACCTGGGACAAAGTGACCGGCGCGGTCAACTACCGGATCTTCTACAAGGTCTCCGGCGGCTCCTGGAAGAAGCTCGCGGACACGACCTCCCGCAGCTATACCTGGAAAGAGGCCGAGGGCGGCAAGACTTACGCCTTCACCATCCGGTGCATTACCGCCGACGGCAAGACCTATACCAGCGACTATAACAAGACCGGCAAGAGCGCCAAGGTGCCCAACCTGGCGACGCCCGTCATATCCGCCGTCTCCAACACGGCGGACGGCGTGAAGATCACCTGGGGCAAGGTGGAGGGCGCCCGGAATTACCGGGTCTACTACAAGACCGGCAGCGGCGGCTGGACCAAGGCCGGAGAGACCACGAGCCGGACCTTCACCTGGACCAAGGCCAAGACCGGCGTCAAGTACAGCTTCACGGTCCGCTGCATCACCCCCGGCGCCACCGGCTATACCAGCGCCTACAACAAGACCGGCAAGGCCATCACCTATTATGCCGCGCCCAAGATCACCAAGCTGGAGAACGCGGCCACGGGCGTGAAGATCACCTGGAGCAAGACCGGCGCGGCGAAATACCGGGTGTACTACAGGCTCGGCTCCGGCGACAGGAAGCTCGCCGGGGATACCTCCTCCACCACCCTCACCTGGACCAAGGGGACCAGCGGCGCCAAGTATGCCTTCACCGTCCGCTGCATGGATAAGGCCGGGAATTTTGTGAGCGCTTACGATACCACCGGCAAGACCATCACCTATGTGGCCGCGCCGAAGGTGAAGCTGACCAACACGGCAAACGGCCTCAAGGTGACCTGGAACAAGGTGACGGGCGCGGCCCGGTACGCGGTGTATTACAAAGTGAAGGGCGACAAGAGCTGGACGAAGATCGGCACCACCGCGGCCACCAGCTACACCTTCAAAAAGGCGGTCAGCGGCAAGAGCTATTCCTTCGCGGTCCGGTGCACCAACGCCAAGAAGGCGAACATCAGCGCGTATCAGGCGACGGCGTACAGCGTCTATGTGGCGACGCCGAAAGCGCCCACGGTGAAGCAGACGGCGAGCGGCGTCACGATCAGCTGGAACAAGGTGACCGGCGCGACGAAGTACCGGCTGTACTACAAGACCGGCTCCGGCGGCTGGCACACGCTGGTGAGCTCCACTGCCAAGACCAGCTACACCTGGACGAAGGCTAAGAGCGGGGTGAAATACACGTTCACGGTCCGCGCGTACAAGGGAAGCGCCGCCAGCGCTTACGACGCCGCGGGCAGGAGCATCACATTGAAATAAGACCACATTGCGCAGGCCCCCGGCTCTTTCGAGCCGGGGGCCTGCGCCTGGAAAAAACCGCTTGCATTAGATATGCCAACGCGCTATAATGGTTCCAACGGAATAACAAAGGCGGGACTTGGGGCGGTGTCGACACCCCAAGCCCCTATGCAGGAGATGCGGGTCTCCCACACAGCAGTGAAAATCTGCGCCTGCCTCATTATACCCGTTTGCCCCTCCGTTTACAAGGGGGATAAATGGGCGTTATGGGCTATGTGCTGCGGCCTTTTATGCGGTGTAGGGAATTTCTATCCCCTGCGCCGCTTTTGTTGTTCCGGCAGGAAAGCCCGGGGACGCGCAAGCGCCCCTCGGGCCGGTACTGTCGAAAGAACAACAAAAAAGAAAGGTAGGCAACACATCATGGCAAAGCGCGGTTTATGTATTCTTTTGGCGGTCCTGACAGTGTTCGCACTGGCCGTCCCGGCGTTTGCGGCGGAGGGCGGCGCGGTGGTGAACGAACCCAAAGCGGCGGCGGCGACCTCCGGCTCCTGCGGGACCAACGTTAAGTGGTCCCTGTCCAGCGGCGGCACCCTTACCATCTCCGGCACGGGGAAGATGAAGGATTATTCTTATGGGAATGAGGCCCCGTGGCACTCTGAGGATGATCTTCTTCAATCTTCCATCAAAAAAGTGGTCATCAAACCGGGCGTGACCAGCATCGGGAATCGCGCGTTTTTGGGATGTTCATCGATGACCAGCGTGACGATCCCGGACACTGTGACCACCATTGGAGAGCAGGCGTTTTGGACATGCTCAGCGCTGAAGAGCGTGAAGATCCCCAACAGCGTGACCAGCATCGAGTTCGGTGCGTTTTTAAGCTGTGGTTTGACGAGCCTGACGATCCCGGACAGTTTGACCACCATCGGTGATTCCGTCTTTGACGGCTGTGATATGACGAGCCTGACGATCCCGGACAGCGTGACCAGCATCGGGAATTACGCGTTTCAGCACTGCTCCAGCCTAAAGAGCGTGACGATCCCGGACAGCGTGAAAAGCATCGGGGCGGCAGCGTTTCAGTACGACACCTCGATGACCAGCGTGACGATCCCCAGCAGCGTGACCAGCATCGGGGATTGGGCGTTTGTCGGATGCACCAGCCTGAAGAGCGTGACCATCAAAAACCCCAAGTGCAAGCTCGGCGCATCCATTACCCTTGGCAACGGTATTATCCATTATGGCTATGACGGCTCCACGGCGGAAGCCTACGCCAAGGAGAACGGCTACACCTTCAAATCCCTCAACCTGGCCGCGCCCAAGCTGAGCAAGGCGACGAGCACCGACGGCGGCGTGAAGATCAGCTGGGGGAAGGTCTCCGGCGCGGCCAAGTACCGGGTGTATTACAAGGGCGGCGACGCCAAGAGCTGGACGAAGATCGCGGACACTACTTCCACCAGCTATACCTGGACCAAGGCCAAGGCCGGGACGAATTACAGCTTTACCGTCAAAGCCTATGACAAGCAGGGTATTGCCGGTAAATATGACAAGACCGGCGTGAGCCTTATTGCAAAAAAGAACCTTACCGCTCCCACGGTGAAGATCGCCCAGACCGACGGCGGCATCCAGGTGAGCTGGAACGAGGTGAAGGGCTCGGACCGGTACATGGTGTATTACAAGGAGAACGGCGGCGGCTGGAAGAAGATCGGCACGACGGCCAAGACCAGCTACACCCGCGCGGCGTCCAAGCTGAAAAACGGGGCCACATATCAGTTCACAGTCCGCTGCTGCGCCAGCGACGGCAAGACCCTGCTGAGCACCTACCAGGCCAGCAACAAGGTGAAATACGTCGTTGAACTGGCGGCCCCCACGGTGAAGATCGCCCAGACCAGCGGCGGCATCCAGGTCACCTGGAACGCGGTGTCCGGCTCTTCCCGGTACATGGTGTATTACAAGGAGAACGGCGGGTCCTGGCAGAGGATCGGCGACACCGCCAA
>CANRDC010000031.1 GCA_947629245.1 uncultured Oscillospiraceae bacterium
AAGGGCCTTACCATTATTTTCTCGCTGGTGACGCCTCCGAACCCCTCGGAGATACTCAGCAGTAAGCAGATGGAGGAACTTTTGCGGGCGGCGAGAGGGAGCTTCGATTACGTCATATTGGACACCCCGCCCCTCGGCATGGTCGTGGACGCCGCCGTCATAGCTCATAACTGCGACGGAGCCATTATGCTCATATCCGCCGGGGAGGTCAGCTATCGCGCCGCCCAGGACGTGGAGCACAAGCTCCGCAACACCGGCTGCCCGGTCCTTGGCGTGGTCCTCAACAAGGTCGACCGCAAAAAGAGCGGTAAATACTACGGCAAATACTACGGTAAGTACTACGGCAGGTACTACGAGGAAGAGCCCCACGCAAAGCGATGACCCCCGGCGTTACCGGTACCGAGATAGATGAAAGGAGGGACGCATATGGATGGGAAACAAAGCACGGCTGTGCTGGGTATTGAGACAGAAGAGGCTGAAAAGACGCCCTCCGCAGAAAAAATACAGGCGGGGTACATATTTTTCAAAAGAATATTTGACTTTATCTTCTCTCTTGTGGTGGGACTTGTCCTCCTGATACCCATGGCGATTATTGCCGTGATCATTATGGCGAAGGATCACGGCAATCCGTTTTATATGCAGCGCCGTATCGGAAAAAACGGTGAGGAAATCAAGATAGCTAAATTCAGAACTATGCGCGTCGGTGCAGACGAGCTGGAGCATATGCTGACGCCCTCCCAAATCGAAGAATATAAAATAGAATTTAAGCTTAAAGACGATCCAAGATTGATAGGTTACAAAAACCCGGGAGATGGTGCCAAATGCTTTGGCGCAAAACTCCGCCAGCTGAGCATTGACGAATTGCCCCAGATCATTTGGAACATATGTATCAAGGGCAACATGTCCATCGTCGGTCCCCGTCCCATCCTCCGCGAGGAACTGGACTGTTATTATACGCCGGAACAGCAGGAGTTGCTCCTATCTGTAAAGCCAGGACTCACGGGCTATTGGCAAGCCTACGCCAGGAACAACGCTAAATATGAGGATGGCACCCGTCAGCAAATGGAGCTTTATTACGTAACCCATTCCAACCTGTGGCTGGATTTAAAGATTATCTTTGCTACCGTTAGCGCGGTGGTACGGAAAAGTGGGATTTGACAGTTATCCCGTGTCCGATGTTAATGGCACGGATTAGAGGTATTAAATTGTAACCTTTTGGAATAGAATGGGTAGATTCCTGATTTAGTATTATTTTGTTGTCAGGGCGGTACTCACGATGATTATTACCAAGACACCGTTTCGCATGTCGTTTTTTGGCGGCGGGACGGATATGGAGAGCTTTTTTAATAAGTACGGCGGGTCGGTGCTGTCGACGACTATTGACAAGTACTGCTATGTCAATGTGCGGCATTTGCCGAGGTTCTTTGACTACACTTCTGAACTTGGATACTCGAAGATCGAGCGGGTGAAGGACGTGGAGGATATTCAGCACCCGCTCATTCGCAACGCCATGAAGATGCTGGATATGCGGGAGATAAGGCTCACTTACGAGGCGGACCTTCCGGCCCGATCCGGGCTTGGGACAAGCAGTTCCTTCGCGGTGGGAATGCTGAATGCCTTTTACGCACTCAAAGGAAAGTACGTAGACAAGAAACGACTGGCGGATGAGGCCATCTACCTGGAGCGTGTGCTCTGCGACGAGGCTGGCGGCTGGCAGGATCAGATCGCCGCGTCCTTCGGAGGGCTCAATCGGATCAATTTCAGCAGGGATGGCTATGAGGTCCTGCCGGTCATCATCTCCCCGGAGAGAAAGCAGCAGCTCAGCGACAACCTGATGATGTTCTTTACAGGTTTTACACGCCTCTCCTCCGAGGTCCAAAAGTCCAACGCGGCGGCCGGCGACCGGACGGCACAGCTTCGTGAGATGCTGACACTGGTGGACGAGGCGGAGAAGATTTTAGTAGACAAGAACACCGATCTAGACGATTTTGGGCGCCTCTTAGATCGCACATGGAAGCTCAAACGCCAGTGCGGCTCCGCCGTCACTACGGATGGTATTGACAGCCTTTATGAAAGGGGCTTGTCCGCCGGGGCGCTGGGCGGGAAGCTCTTGGGCGCCGGGGGCGGCGGGTTCCTTCTCTTCTACGTCCGGCTGGAGGATCAGGCGGCTGTGAGACAGGCGATGAGCAATCTCCTCTATGTGCCGTTTGATTTTGAAAACGATGGCACACAGGTGATCTACTACGCCCCAGAGAGCTATGTGCCCATAGCGCCCCACAGGATAAAGCGATGAAGACAGTCATCATGGCTGGCGGGCGTGGTACGCGGATCGCCGAACTTGTTGAAAATATACCCAAGCCCATGATTCCAATCAAGGGGAAGCCCGTTTTGGAGTGGGAGATCGAATGTCTTAGAGATCAGGGCTTTGACGACATCATTTTGACCGTATCCCATATGAAGGAGGCAATCATCAGCCACTTTGGCGATGGGGGCTCCTTCGGGGTGAGGATAGATTATTTCATAGAGGATACGCCGCTTGGCAATGCCGGAGCTCTTTTTCGCATGAGGGACAAGCTGACGGAGGACTTCCTTCTGCTGAACGCCGACTCGGTGTTCGACGTGGATTTCAACCGCTTTGTGAAGTTCCACCGGCAAAATGGCGGACTGGCAACGCTGTTCACACACCCTAACGACCACCCCTACGACAGTGGGCTTATTCTCACCGACAGCGACAACGCCGTGACCGGGTGTCTCACCAAAGAGGACGAGCGGCCACAGTGGTATAAAAACTGCGTCAATGCGGGGCTCCACATCCTGTCACCAAAGCTCCTTGAGAACATGCCGGACACGCCGAAGATCGACCTTGACCGGCAGATTTTAAAGCCTCTTGCGGGGACGGGCAAAATGTTCGCCTACCAAAGCCCGGAATATGTGAAAGATATGGGGACGCCGGAGAGATTGAAGGCGGTCACAGAGGATTTCAAGTCCGGCATTGTACAGGCACGGAACCTCAAACGTAAGCAGAAGGCCGTCTTTCTCGACCGGGACGGGACGATCAATAAATATGTTGGCTTCCTCAGAAATATCGACGATATGGAACTCCTGCCCGGAGCGGCTGAGGCCATTAGGCAGATAAATAAGTCCGGGTACTTGGCTATCGTTGTCACCAACCAGCCGGTGATCGCCCGCGGCGAGGTCACGGTGCCCGAGCTTCAGGAGATACACAACAAGCTTGAGACGCTTTTAGGCCGGGAGGGCGCGTATCTGGACGCCATCTACTACTGCCCCCACCACCCGGATAAGGGCTTTGAGGGCGAGATTCCGGAGCTAAAATTCGACTGCGATTGTCGCAAACCGAAACCGGGGCTACTGCTGAGAGCCGCGAAGGATTACAACATCGACCTGGCGGCGTCATGGATGGTGGGCGACAGGGAAAGCGACATAAAAGCCGGCATCGCCGCCGGGTGCAAAACTGCGCTGGTTGAAAACAGCGGTGAGTTTGGGCAGACGGTGACGGCGGGAAGTTTATTGGACTTCACAAACGTACACTTGGGGGAATGACCTTGGAACCGAGACTTGATAAGAATATAGATAACTTGAATTGGCGTACATTAAAAAGCGATGGTGAGAAAAGCATGAGAACGAACACAGGCCCAAAATTGGTAAAAGTTAGGAGCGGGGGGGGGGGGGGGGGGGGGAGAATTGAATATATTGACGCATTAAAGGGTTTTTTGATTCTTTGCGTTGTTTTTGGACATATCATTGGAACGTATAAACAATCAGGGGTTATTCCTATTCATGAGGTGCTGAATAAAATATATGCAATCATTTGCACGTTCCATATGTCACTTTTTATGATGGTAAGTGGGTACCTCTATTATTCCGCTTATTATTCCGGAGATGGCAAGATAGACAGGAATAGAATGACTCGTCAAATACTCAACCTTGCGGGAGTTTATATTTTATTTGACTTATTGCATGGCTTTTTGAAAATATTGACGGGAGCGATAGTCGGAGAAGTAATCTTAAATAAAATTACTTTTGTGGATATTTTTCTCATTCCAATTAAACCTCTGAGGGGATATTGGTACTTATATACATTAATTATTTTATATGTCGTTTTTAGCGTTATTCAAAAGAAGAAGATAAACAAATGGGTGTCGCTGGCTATATTCTTTGCCATATCGTCAGCTTCGCATTATACGAATATTGAGTATTTAACAATTTCGCAGGTAATGAAGCACGTCTTTTTCTTTTATATTGGATTGAGTTATAGGAAAGATGGAAAGTGGATATTAGAAAATAAAATATATGCTTATTTCCTTTTCGCTGTTTCTGTTGTAACGTTGGTTATTTCGGATTTTTCAATTCCTCAATTTTTTGGCGTTGATACATTGGTTTCGCTTGGTATATCGATGGGAATATGGATGATTTTTGAAGAAGTCAACATCTTGAGTATCAGGTTACTTCAATTTACGGGAAGAATCAGTCTTGAAATATATGTAATGCACAATTTAGTGCTTGCTTTCTTGAGGAATCTCCTTGAGAAAGTTGGAATCAATCAACCTTGGGCTTGTATTTTCTTGAATTTTGCACTTACTGTTTTGATTTGCGCTTTGATTACGGTCGTCCTGAAAAAAATCAAGCTTCACGACTTGTTTTTTAGGCCAGCGACATTTATACGACATATTAGAGAAAAGCATTCTGTTAAACAGTAAAAGCAATAACCTGCTTGGGGGAAAGACCAATGGAACCGAGATTAGAATCGCATATTGACGAGCTGATCCGGCGTTATCCCGCGCTGGAGGCTGTGCGGCAGAGCATCATGGACGCCTATCTCTTGCTTGAAGATACATACACCCACGGCGGCAAGTTACTGATCGCCGGAAACGGTGGGTCGGCGGCGGATGCGGAGCACATAGCCGGGGAGCTGATGAAGCGGTTCAAGGCGCCCCGGCCCGTGAGCCCGGAGTTTGCAGACAAGCTGATAGCCGTTGATCCGGAGCGCGGCGCAAAGCTGGCTAAAAATCTGGAGCGCAGCCTGATGGCTATTCCCCTCGTTGCCCATGAGGCGCTGACAACAGCCTACATCAACGACGTGGACGGTTTGGGCGTCTTTGCCCAGCAACTTTTTGGATATGGCAGGCCCGGAGATACGTTCCTCTGTATCTCCACCAGCGGCAACAGCGAGAATATCCTGAATGCCGCCGTGGTGGCCAAGGCGCTCGGCATCCGCGTCATCGCCTTGACAGGTAAGTCCGGCGGCAAGCTGGCACCGATGGCGGATGTGGCAATCAGGGCCCCGGAGGCAGAGACTTACAAAATCCAGGAGCTCCACTTGCCGATTTATCACTGTTTGTGCTTGATGCTGGAGGAGAGGTTTTTCGGGGGAAAGCCTGAAGCGTGATTTTTTTCTATCAGTTGTGGAGATGAAATATGTACGCAATTATTGGAGCAAGCGGTTTTTTTGGTAGCTATATTATCAAAGCCGTTCTTGAGAAAACCGACGAAACCATACTTGCTACGAGCAGAACAAAAAATGAATTTCAGACTTATGACCGCGTGATATGGAGAACCTGTGATGTCAGTGACCCGTGGTCTGTTGACAGTCTGCTGAACGAACTCAGCAGAGAAGCGGGAGTAAAAATAGTCTATTTGGCGGCGTATCACAACCCGGAGCTTGTTGAACGGAACAGAACCTTGGCGTGGGACATAAATGTTACGGCGTTTTCTGCGTTTTTGAACAAGGCTCCATTTGCGAAGAAACTTTACTATGCGTCTACGGATTCAGTCTATGGCAATAGTGCTGATGGTTATCGGTTCAAAGAAAATGATGCCCTAAATCCGGCGAATTTTTATGGTCATTGCAAATGCGCGGCGGAGGCACTCTCAATACATCAGGGAAGGAATGTTGCCCGCTTTCCTTTCCTCATATCGCCCAGTATTACATATAAGAAACATTTCTATGATTATATCGTTGACTCACTTCGGCACGGCATCCCTTATGAAATGTATGTGGATTCCTTTAGATCATCATTGGGGTTTGACCGGGCGGCAGAACTGCTGGTTGATTTGATTGAGATAGATGATACACATCAGATTGTCAATGTATGCGGGGACAAGGCACTGTCCAAATATGACATTGGACTCATGATAGCCAAAAGAGAGAATCTTACTCCCAACCTGATACGACCAGTGTCCGCCACAGAATCGGATACGTGGAACAAGGTGGCACGGGCACCCAGCACCATTATGGATAATTCATTATTGAAGGAAATTCTCGACCTACAATATGTAGACGTTTTTGAAAGACCTATAAAAAATTAGGGGAAAAGCAATATGAGAAAGAAATCGCTTATCACCGGCATCACCGGCATGGTAGGTTCCCACCTGGCGGATTTTCTGCTTGCAAACACTGACTGGGACGTCCACGGCGCTTGCCGCTGGAGAAGCCCATTGGATAACGTGAGCCACCTGCTGGACAGAGCCAATAAAGAGGACAGGCTCTACTTTGAGTACGCCGATCTCAATGACCAGGTGTCTCTGATTGGCCTTATCAACAAGGTAAAACCCGATTATGTGTTCCACCTGGCGGCCCAGAGCTACCCCCTCACCAGCTTTACGGCGCCCATCGACACGCTGAATACAAATATTCTGGGCACCTGTCGGTTGATGGAGGCTCTGAGACTCGCAATGGAGGCTGACAGCTCCTATAAGCCGGTGATTCACGTGTGCGCCTCCTCCGAGGTCTTTGGGAAGATACCCCCGGAGAAAAAGCCCAAGACGGGCATACACGAGGAGTGCCCGTTTCACCCGGCCAGTCCCTACGCCATCTCCAAGGTGGGCACCGACCTTCTGGGCCGGTACTACGCGGAGGCATACGGCATGACCGTTATGACCACGAGAATGTTTACCCACACTGGCCCTCGGCGCGGTGACGTATTCCATGAGTCCACCTTCGCCAAGCAGATTGCCATGATTGAGGCTGGCCTTATTGACCCCAAAGTGATGGTGGGGAATTTGAAGTCCCTTCGTACCTACGCCGACGTGCGGGACGCGGTGAGAGCCTATTATATGCTGGTCACGGTTGATCCAATACCTGGTGAGTATTACAATATCGGCGGCTCTTACACCTGCGAGGTTGGGGACACGCTAAATACCCTGATTTCCTACTCCCCTATGCGTGACAAGATCGAGGTTGTAACCGACCCCGCCCGCCTGCGCCCCATCGACGCGGACTTACAGATCCCGGACTGCCGCAAATTCAAAACTCACACTGGATGGGAACCTCAGATTCCGTTTGAGAAAACCATGTACGACCTGCTTGACTACTGGCGAAAGAGAGTTGGAAAAGGCGAGTCATTCTTGACAAGATAAAGGAGAAACTAAAATGCCGGCAGAAACTATGCGTATTTCATTATGGAACCGGGTATCAGTATCATTTCGCAAAAAGCGCATGCAGATGTTTGAAGAGTTTTACAGAAATGAATTATTAGGAAACTCTAACCCCCCCCCGCTGGATAAAATAACCATATTGGACTTGGGCGGCACATTCAGCTTTTGGCAATCGCTGAATTTCAAATATGCCGACTCTGCCCAGTTTACACTGCTTAATTTGGAAAAGCCCGAGATACCGATTGGGCACGAAAACTTTACCGGCGTTGCCGGCGACGCGACAAACCTGAGCGAGTACGGGGACAAACAGTTTGATTTGGTCTTTTCAAATTCCGTCATCGAGCATGTAGGAGATTTCGAGGCCCAAAAGCGCATGGTTGCCGAAATGAAGCGAGTTGGCAAGCACTATTATTTGCAGACGCCGAATAAATGGTTCTTCCTTGATCCTCACTATCGTTTTCCGTTTGTGCATTTTCTCCCGCGAAATATCCGGGTATCTTACATTCATAAATTCAGAATGCCAAAAGGAGAACCTCGTGAGAAAGCTGAGAAAATAGCTGACAGTTTGCGACTGATGACGATAGAGGAGTTGCAACTACTGTTCCCAGAAGCTGATATACACAGAGAAAAGTTCCTGTTTATGACTAAATCATATTACTTGTACTCTAAATAACGCGAGGGAATACAGCGCATGATCAGACGGGGTTCTGGCGAGCGTAGTCAAGCTGGGCATAGTATTAAGTAGGGAACAGGAAAAAAGTATATGGAGTCAAGAAAGCGTTACGCGTATATTGATGTGTTGAAAATGCTGGGCGTACTGATAGTTTTGAACTCCCATTTTGACACATTATATCCAATCTCATATCTTGCTGTAGGCGGCGCTATCGGCAATGGACTGTTTTTTATTACATCAGGGTTCCTTTGCTGGCCAATTAAGTCGGGTGGGTTCCCTTGGTGGTTTGGTAGAAAAGTTTTAAGGATATATATTCCGACATTGATCGCGGCGGCTGTTTCTCTTTTTACAACACGCAAAGGGCTATTGACGCCGGGAAATGCATTTTTCATATTTGTATGGCCTACAGTTTTCTGGTTCATCGGCGCGATAATCCTCTTCTATATCATTTATTATCTTCTGCGAAATGTGACTACAGACCGTCAGTTTGGCATTATGTTCGGTGTTCTGGCGATAGCTTACGTGGCGATATATATTGGGCTTGTTGATACATCTGTCTGGAGTGTTGAAGCTTACTTTGCTGTTGACGAGAACGGCCTTGGCATCCTGCCGGTCAACAGTGTACCGGCTATCTGCGTGAAGCTGATATATAGCTTTGTGATGATGATGGCCGGAAAGTATCTGCGGATTCATATGGACTCCGTCAAATATCATCCGTGTAAATATTTTATCATTGCGGTTGCCGGAGTGATTTGCAACTATGGCATGAAGTTTTTTATGTTTCTCAGGCCGAACCCGTTTATGCATTTTCAGTTCATCCCCCAGATTGCCGCTGTCGTTACGGTCATATCGATGATGCAGTGGGGGCTCTCGCTGGAGAAGAAAAATGTTTTTGAACGGCACGGGAAAACGCTCAGTATTGTCAACTGGGTCAGTGCACTTTCGCTTGAGTATTATGTTGTACAGGGCATCTTTATTTCATACGCAAAGGAGATCATTTTCCCGCTGAATATTATTTTCGCATGTATCGCGACAACGGTGTGTTCGTGGACCCTGCATAAGTTGTCTAACATTATTGAACGGTCTCTAATTCATCACTGTGAAAGAGAAAAGTGAGATGCGCGATATGGCTCTTATACAATGGCTTAAGATTGATTTTGAGTTTGAGAATGAGGCAGGCTGTCTGAGACAACTTGTCCATGGTGGATGGAAGCAGGTGAATGTGATTACCTCCAGGAAAGGTAGCGTTCGCGGCGGACACTATCATAAATATAACACGGAAGCATTTTATTTGATCAACGGGAGTCTTACGCTGACCTTGTGGCGCGGAGGCGCACGGGAAACATATGAAATCCGGCAAGGTGATTTTTTCGCCGTGCTTCCGGGTGTCTATCATACCTTTGAGTACCATGAGGACACGTTGCTCGTTTCAATGTACAGCAACGGCGTGGAAATGGAAAGCGGCGTCAAGGATATTTGGACGGATCAAGTTAGAACATAATTGAGGTTGGTCGCTGATGGAAAAACTCGATATCATTGGTGTCTCCCTTGACAACTTTACGATGCCAGAGGCCTTGCAAAAGGCTAAGGAAATAATATTGGCCGGAAAACCGGGCTATATGGCATTTCTTAACGTAAGTCAACTCGTTTTTTGTATGGAAAATGAGCAGTTGCATGATTGTTACAGGAACGCTCAGATGGTGCTCGTAGACGGAACCAACATTACGCGCTTGGCGAAGATCCTACACACGCCTGTCAAGGAGAAAATATATGGCAATGATTTTATTTACGAAGTCTGCAAGATGGCATCGGAGAATGACTTCAGTGTATTTTTCCTTGGTGGGGCGCCAGGTGGAGCCGAACAAGCAGTTGAAAAAATAAGAAAAGCGAGTCCGCAACTGAAGCTTGCGGGGACCTATGCTCCCCCATATGGGTTTGAAAACGACGTGAATGAGATGAACAGGATTAATGAGATGCTTAAGGCATCCAAGGCCGATCTGCTGTTTGTTGGACTTGGTTCGCCCAAGCAGGATTATTTTATTCGGGATAATAAAGAGAAATATGGGATTGCCTTTTCTATTCCCATAGGAAGCGGGATCGACATTACTGGCGATGTTTACAAGCGAGCCCCCAGATGGGTATCTGAAATAGGCCTGGAATGGCTATACAGGTGCTGTCAAGAGCCAAAGCGCCTTTTTAAAAGATATTTTACCGTTATTTATAAAGTAGGAAAATACTACCGAAAGTACAAAAAGAGCAAATGAATCAACGACGACTTGAATCCATGTGGGGGGCAGGGAAATATGAAACAAGTTAAGGAATTTATCAGCAATTCCGTGGATTATTTGCGGAATAATAGATTTATTCGCATTTTGGCAAAGCCATATGTTGATTTTACGAAAGGGACGGCCCATTCAAAATATATTTGCTCGCCGGACTGTTATTATCTCAAGACATTAAAAGACATTCATAAGGGCGAGAGATGCTTTATTATAGGCAATGGGCCAAGCCTGCGCGGCACGGATCTGAACCTATTATGTAACGAGTTTACATTTGCGGCTAACAGGATATTCAATATATTTCCACACACAAAATGGCGCCCAACATACTACATGCTCCTGGATGATCGAATACTAAAAGAAGTACAGGATCAGCTGTGTAAATATGATTTGGGGCATATTTTCATTGATTCAAAAAGATGCAGGATTAAAGATGCGACAAATAAGCTTACAAAGATTTTTGTCGGCCCGTTAAGATTTGATGTTGATCGTAACTGCTACAATGATATGTCAACTTATTTTAGTGAAGATGTTTCGGATCATTTCGGGTTTGGATGGACTGTGATATATGCGGCCATTCAGCTCGCGGTATACATGGGTTTCAACAGAATATATTTACTTGGGGTAGATCACAATTATTCGGTAGCAAAAGATTCGTCGGGAAAATTGCATATTGACCCGACTGTTCAAGATTATTTTGACAATAAACAACACAAGAGCGGTTATCCGTTTAGATACTGCAGTGTTCAGTATAACTATGAAATTGCGCGTGAATATTGTGAAAACCATAATATAAAAATCTACAACGCCACCAGGGGAGGAAAGCTTGAGGTTTTCAAACGGGTGGACTTTGACGAGCTGATGAAATGACAGCGGGAAAGGGGGACTTCTTTTGAATATCGTTGGAGTTATTCCAGCGCGATTCGGATCTATGCGCTTACCCGGGAAACCTCTTGCGGACATCTGTGGGAAACCAATGATATGGTGGGTGTATGAGCGTGTCAAAACGGCGGAGAAGCTGGATGAAATCTATGTCGCCACCGATGACGAACGGATTAATGACGTATGTGAACAATATAACATCCCAGTTGTCATGACTGCTAATACCCACAAAACGGCAGCCAACAGACTGCATGAGGTGTCAGAGAAAATTAAGGCGGACTTTTACATACAGCTTAACGGAGATGAACCGCTGATTGATATTTGGGCAGTCAATGCCACGGTGCCAGAAGAGATACCTCAGGAGCGGGAATTTGGGACGAATATCATTACTAATATTTCCGACCCAGCGCAACTGATGGACCCTTCAAATATCAAAGTCGTTTTTGACAAAGAAATGAACGCACTGTATATGTCCAGAGCGCCTATTCCTTTTCCGTTTAAAAGCCTGAATTTTCAATATTACAAGCACGTGGGAATCATCGGCTACAACAAAAAAATGCTGGATTTCTATGCAAACTCTGTCCCCGGAACATTTGAGACTATCGAGGGCATTGACACCATGCGTTTTATCGACTACGGCAAGCAGTTGAAGCTTATAGAGGTTCCGGATTGCCACAGTTTATCGGTCGATACGGATAAAGATTTGGAATATGTCCGGGCAATCATCAAAGGAGAGATGGGTGTTGAAAACAGACCTCAAACTACTTGACTGCACCTTGCGTGACGGTGGGTACATAAATGATTGGAAATGGGGATTCTCCTGCGCGAGAGGGATAATCCGTGCTCTTGTGCAGGCCCGTGTCGATTTGGTCGAAGTCGGTTTTCTGCGCAATGTGGATAAATACGACAGCGACATAACCGTATGTAATCGCATAGAGGAGTTGAACAGGCTTCTCCCGGCGGAGTGCGGAGAGACCATGTTTTCCGCCATGGCAATGTGCAGTAACTACGATGTCGATAAGCTCAGCCCCTATAACGGTTCGGGCATATCCATGATCCGCATCACGGCTCACGACTATGATTTAACGGACGGACTAGACTTTGCCAGAAAAGTCAAGGAGAAGGGCTATAAGCTCAGTATCAACCCAATAAACATCATGGGCTATTCCGATGAAAAGATACTGTGGATCATAAAGCAGGTAAACGCCATCCAGCCCTATCAATTCTCAATAGTGGATACCTTTGGTAGCATGAAGCGCAGGGATCTGGAGCGTATCGTCGGACTTGTGGACAACAATCTCAACCGCAATATCCGCGTGGCCCTCCACCTGCACGAAAATATGTCGCTGAGTACCTGTCTTGCCCAGAATTTTGTGGATATGCACCTTTGCCGCCCCACGGCGGTGGACGGCAGCCTGATGGGCATGGGCCGGATACCCGGTAATCTGCCAATAGAGCTCATAGCGGACTATCTTAACGACTACCGTGAGAAATCATATGACATCGACCCCATGATGGACGCCATAGAGGACTATATCATGCCTCTGAAGGGCGACTCCCAATGGGGATACACCCCGGCGTATTTCCTTTCTGCTAGATTTAATTTACATAGGAACTACGCCGAGCATTATCTGAAAAAGGGTGACCTTACAAATCAGGACATCAATCATATCCTGGCAAGGATAGCGCCGAATAAGAAAACGGTTTTTGATGCCGCATATGCGGACAAGCTCTATGATGAATATAAGAACAGAAGGGTTGACGATTCTGCCGCCAGAAAGAAGCTTAGTCAGACTTTGAAAAACCGGGAGGTCCTCGTACTGGCTCCTGGAGCGACCATAAAATCACATGAGGCGGAAATAAAGGATTTCATAGCGCAAAACAATCCGGCCATTATTTCAGTGAATTTCGTGTCGGAGGCTTTCAGGGTCAATTACGCGTTTTTTGGAAACAATAAGCGGCTCAACACTCAGGAGGTCAGGGGCTGTAAGCTTATCGTCACATCCAACATAACGGATACCGCAGCGGATATGGTCATCGACTACAACAGTCTTTGCGGAGCGTTTGATCAGGGGTGCAACAGCCTTATTATGCTTTTGAAGTTGCTGGAAGGGCTTGCGGTAAAGGACGTATATATAGCCGGAGCTGATGGATATGCGCAGTTTGCAAATAACTATTTTGACAACAGCATACGTAACCACGTTGAGCATGGGCAGAAATTTAATGACGAGGTTGCGGAAGCCATTGAAAGATTTGATTTGAACATTCACTTTATTACCCCTTCGGCGTATGAAAGAGCGTAAATTTTACCCAAGGTGAGGTCAGTATGAAGCAAATAAAGTTGCTTGTGATAGATGTCGACGGTACCATGACCGACGGCGGGATATACTATGACGAACACGGCAATGAGTGGAAGAAATTCAACACCAAGGATGCCGCTGGATTCTTTGAAGCGAAGCGAGCAGGAATAAAGACCATGGTCCTTACAGGCCGTGAGTGCGCCGCCACAACGCGGCGCATGACGGAGCTACAGGTAGACTATCTCTTTCAGAATGTGAGAGACAAAGCCGCTTTTCTTCGGGATTTCATGCGGGAGAGCGGCCTTGAAAAGGAAAATGTCGGCTATATCGGCGACGATGTGAACGATCTGGAGCCCATGAAGCTGACAGGCCTTGTCATGTGCCCCGCAGACGCATGCCGGGAAGTCATGGAAATCGCGGATTATGTAAGTCCTTTCTTGGGCGGACATGGAGCTGTAAGGGACGCAATAGAGTACTTGCTTATTGACTTAAAACGCTCTATATAAACCGAGTGAAGCGGGTGGACGTATGGAAAAGATAGTTGGCCCTTTGATCAGTGTTATCATACCTATTTATAATGTTGAGCCATATCTCCGGCAGGCGCTTGACAGTGTCATAAACCAGACTTGGCGCAATTTGCAGATAATCCTGGTGGATGACGGTTCCCCTGATAACTGTGGCGTAATTTGCGACGAGTATGCGGCCAGTGATAACAGGATTACTGTTATCCACAAAGAAAATGGCGGGGTATCCTCGGCCCGGAATGAGGGGCTCGTTGTCGCTAGCGGGGATTGGATTTATTTTATGGATTCGGATGACTGGCTCGAACTAAATACGTTTGAATTGGCGCTGTCTTCTGCTGAGAAAACAGGAGCTGATATGGTCTTTTTTGCTATGGATTATGTTGAGATGAAACATCATTATAAAAGAAGTGTATTACGCCATATTGACGAAACGAAAGAGGGAACCTGGAATAACCTGAAGGATATTCAAACCTTCTTTATGTTCTGCTCTGGGGGTGTATCTTCGTGTATTATCAGGTTCGATCGCATCAAAAATATAGTCAAATTTGATCCGAATCTTAGAGCATATGAAGATATGATATTCCGAGAAGATTGTTATCCATATATTCGCTCTTTTTCATATATTCCCAACGTTTGCTACCACTATAGGAAAACACCAGGGTCTGCAGTGAATGGGAGAATTGAACCGATAAAATATCTGAACGACGCACGTAGTAGAAGCGAGCGGTTGAAAAATTGTGCTGATTTGTTTCCCGAGAAGAAGTTACTGTTAGTTTTTGCCTGTAATGAGTATCTCAATTCAGTGTCGAGAGTATCGCAGATGGTTTTTTCTAGCAAGGCGCTTTCTCGTGCGGAGAAACGGCAATATATTAAGACCGTGATTCATTCTTCGTATTATGAGGAATGTTTTCACCAGTTTGAAAAAAGGTTTGCCAGCAAGATGACTAAATTAAGCGCTATGTTTGGAAGACCATCGTTCGCATCCATTTATGTCGCTTATTATTGTAGACAGTTATATTATAGTATGCTCTCACATACAGGACGGCTTTGATTGAGCCAAAGCCAGTGAAGAAGCAAGCCGCTCGTAATACATAAATATTAACATAATAATCAATGGATCAGGTGCAGGTAATCAATATGAACAAACTACTTACTTTTTCAATCGCTGCCTATAATGTGGAAAAAACTCTTCCGAAGCTTATGGACTCACTTTTGGCCATACAGGCAAGGGACAAAATAGAAATATTGATTGTAAATGACGGATCTACAGACCAAACATTGGAGATTTCCGAGAGTTATAAGAGAGACAACCTCGATTGTGTGAAGGTAATTAACAAAGAAAACGGTGGACATGGGTCCACTATTAATGTGGGTATCAAGAATGCTACCGGAAAGTTCTTTCGTCCGATCGACGGAGACGATTGGATAGACACTGGGAATATGGATAAACTTATTGCAAAGTTGAATGATGTCGATTCGGATATTGTACTAACGAATTTTTATAAGTGTCATGAGGATTCTGACGGTCAGGACATATTCAGATACGAGTTGGCCTCGTCGTATGAACTGGAGAGCGGGAAAACATATGAGCTTAACGGTGTTGTGGCGAACATATCCACTATGAGATACCACACGATGATGTACAGGACAGATTTGTTGCGCGATAATAATGTTAAGTTAAGCGAGCACTGCTTTTATGTTGATACAGAGTTGAATCTTCTGCCGTTGATTTATGTGAAAGATATTACATATTTCAACTACCCAATCTACTGTTACAGATATGGCTGTGCTGAACAGTCTGTGAGCAGAACGAGCCGACAAAAGCATATTGGGGACAGCAAAAAAGTTGCTGAGAGGCTACTGGCATTTTACAGGGACAATAAGGCTGGATTGGCGCCGGGATTGAGGCAATATCTGAAAAACGGCGCAAGGGGCATATGTATGTGGCATTATGTGGGGTTGACTTATTTCGGACCCAATAAAGCAAACAGAAGAGCTCTTGCGGATTTTGATAATTATGTATATTCTGTTGACCCGGAGATTCACCGCGCAATGCTGTGGGATATACGTCATACAGGGAAAAGGGGGTTTCTCGCAATACTTATGATGAGGGGTTCAAGGTATATGTTATATCCTGTGGCCGTTAAACTGTTCCGCTAACAGTTTTGATGGTCAAAGGAAAGAACAAGGGTGAGTTTTGATGAAAATCAAGGTCAATAATCTGTTTATGTTTGTGTTTGCCGTTTTGCTGGCAATGAACGTAGGAATGCTTACATTTGGAGAGAGTGCTACAGTGGGGTACAGAGTAATAACGGCTTTGGCGAGTATCCTGCTGGCGGCGTATTGCGTTTTGTCAAGGAAAATATACAGAATGATATATCCGTTGATAAGACATTTGCAGAAGTGGATTGTCGTCCTAGTGATGTTTCTTGCTTTAAATATGTTGATTTGCCGGTCGATATATGGAACATCAATCATTTTTGGAATAAAGTTAACGTACTATATGGCTATTATACTCCTTATATATCCGCTGGCGTATATTATATCCACTGATAGGGGGACTGCAAGACTGAGCAAAGTCATCATGTTTTTCGGTGTTGCAGGCCTGATATTGAAATCCGTTGTATGGTATCTGTTCAATTATCACGATACCGATATCATGCACTATTTGTTGTATGAACAGGGGGCAGATTGGATTCGCAATGGTAACCAGCGTATTCCGGGTTCAACTGTCACCAGCATCATATTCGGTTTGGCAATGTACAAGCTTTTCCGGTCAAAATCGGTCAAGGAAAGGATCTTCTCAGTGAGTGTTATCGCTTTCCTGTGCTGGTATGCATATGCCGTCTACCAGTCGCGCAATCAGTTGATCAGCTTTGTGCTTGCAATTGCGGTTGTGATTTTGGTGGAAAAAAACTCTGTCTTGATTAAGATGTCGACTATATTGCTTGCGGTGATAAGCGCTATAATTATTGTTCGGTCTGACACATTCCACAACTTCATGGAAAGCTTCTCCGACGGCTCACTTGCTTACCGCTTTAAGGAACTTCCATACTTTTTCTCACGGTTTAAAGAAAACTGGTTACTTGGCATGGTGTTTAGAACATCTGATGTACAATTTTGGACTGGAGTAAACGGACAATTCTTTTTGTCAGACCTTGGAACTTTATCACAGCTATTTATTTATGGTGTGATTGGGGGCCCTATTATAATTTATCCATTCTTTCGTATTTCGTACATTGCCATAAAGCTGTGGAAAATTAAATCTCCATACGATGTTTTTGCTATTTCAGTTGGAGTTTACACAATAATATCATCCGCACTAAGCAATGACATTTTTCACGCAAAACGTTATTTTGGACTGCCAATTATTTTGATTTATTGTGAATATTTATATCATTTGAATCACAAGACAAGGAACTACAGAATGACGAGCGCGGAATTAATTTGCGCCAAGGAAAATGGATTGCCTAACTGGGAGACTTCAAAATGTACAGGAGAATAAAACAATTTGCAAAGCGTATCCTGCTTCATGTGCCGTATGTGAAAGATGTCGTGTATGGTCACACGCTGTATAAGAAATATGCAAGGAACGGTGGCGAAAAAACCTTTCTGATTAAAAACAGATCAAGGTTCTACTTTGAAACCGCAAAACGGAATAAGCTTACACAATTATCAGAATTTCTTGACAAAATAGAGATTGGCACGATAGAAAATGACAGCTTTATTTACAATGTCGACTGCTATAAGGGCATGGAACACAAGGCCGAGCTTTATGGAAACTATACGGTAGATTACGATATGGCCATAAACGGCTTCCTTGATGCCGATAAGGAAGCAACGTGCGTTCTCTCCAATCATTTTGAACGCTATAGAAGGAGTGGCAAGCTCCTGGAGAAGCATGGAAGACAGTTGGACGCGATAGGATCCCTTTTCCAACGTCCTGCGGAGAGCGTCTTCGAGGGTCTTCAGCGCGTATTGTTTTATAATCAGCTTCTCTGGCAGACGGGGCACACGCTCAACGGTCTGGGCCATTTGGATTGGTTACTGGATGACCTGTACCGGCGGGATATGGAGGCCGGTGCAGTGACCCGGGAGTCCGTAGCGGAGCTTATAAAGGATTTTTTCCGAGCTCTGCATGAATATTACCGGTTCAAAAGCGCGTCTGTCATTGGCGACACCGGGCAAATCATTATCATAGGCGGACGAAACCGGGATGGGAGGTATTGTTGCAACGACCTGACTTATCTATTTATCGAGGTATCAAAGGAGCTTCGCCTACCTGACCCCAAGGTCCTGCTGCGCTGTACGGCGGACATGCCGGAGGACCTGCTTGAGCTCGCGGTAGACTGTATCGCCACAGGCATCGGCGCGCCACTACTGGCCAACGACGACGAGATCATCCCGGCCATGCTCAGCTGCGGATACGATGCGGAGGACGCATACAACTATGGCACCTCTGCCTGCTGGGAGCCGCTTATACCTGGGCTGAGCTTTGAGCCTAACAACATAGCGTCCCTGAACTTCGCCGTGCCATTTACGAGAATGGCGAATCAGTCGGAGTTTGATGCCGTCGACTCGACGGAAGAGGTCATCTCCCTCTACGAGGATGCGTTGCGGGAGTATATAAGGGAGATCTTGACACCGCTGACCGTCAAACAATTTGAGCCAGATCCTCTTCTGTCACTTTTGAGTCCATCCTGTATGGAGCAACGCAGGGACATCACCAGAGGCGGGGCGAAGTACAATAATCTCGGACTCACCTCTGTGGGGTTGGGGAGCGTGGTCAATTCCATCTTGAATCTCGACAAGATGGTGTTTGCCGGGGGAAGCTTCAAGCTCAAAGATTTGAACGAGGCTCGAAAGGAAAACTTTTTCGGGAGAAATGAACTCGTCGAGGAATTGAAAAGCTTGTCGCCCGCCTTTGGGAGTGATGCCGAGATGGTTGTGGCTCTGACTAAGCGCCTCATCGCGTTTACAAGTGAGGAATTTAAAAGATATAAAACTCCCTATGGCGGTGTGTTCAAATTTGGCCTTAGCTCGCCCAGTTACATCTCGGGTGCGAACAGCGTCCCTGCCACCTTCGACGGACGGAGAGACGGGGAGCCCTTCAGCGTGCATATTTCCTCCGCCTCGGCTCTGCCGACAACGGAGCTCATATCCTTCGCCACAAAGCTTGACTACCGCGAAAACCGCATAAACGGCAATGTGATCGACTTCATCATCTCGCCCGGTATGCTTAAGGAGAACCGCGGGAAATACGCCGCGCTCCTGCGGGCGGGACTCAAAGGCGGGATATTTGAACTCCAGGTGAACGTGGTGGACAGCAAGACGCTTATCGCCGCCAAGGCCGACCCCACACTGTTTCCCAATCTCGTGGTGCGCGTGTGGGGGTTCAGCGCGTATTTCAACGATCTTCCAGAGGAGTACAAGGACGTGCTCATAAAACGGGCCGTTGAGAGCGAAAAAGCCGCGTGAGCCGATTCCTTATGGAGCTACCATGCAAAAGAAAAGTATTCGGAAAAACTACATACTGAACGCGGGCTATCAGGTCCTTCTGCTCATTGTGCCGCTTATCTTAGCGCCGTATCTCTCCCGAGTGCTGGAGCCAGACGGCGTGGGAACGGCAAGCTTTGTGGAGTCCGTGGTGGCATACTTCACCCTCTTTGCCACCATGGGTATTTCCACCTACGGCCAGCGGGAGATATCCTACATTCAGGAGGACAAAGATAAGCGAAGCCAGGTTTTCTGGAATACGAAAATACTCGGCTTTTGCACGTCGGCCGCGGCCATAACTGTCTATGTGGTATTCGCTATCCTTCAAAAGAAAAACTCTACGCTGTATCTCATCCTCACGCTTAACCTAGTGGCCGTGTTCTTTGATATTACCTGGTTTTTCCAGGGGCTTGAGGAATTTGGAAAGACTGTCGCCAGAAATGCCATTTGCAGAGTGCTTCAGGTGATATATGTCTTTATCTTTGTAAAGACAAAGGAGGACCTGCCTCTCTACGTCCTGGGGTTGGGGCTATTCACCGCCCTGGGAAATTTGTCCCTTTGGGCGTACCTTCCGAAGTACGTAAACAAGGTTTCTTTGCGCGAGCTCAGGCCCTTCCGGGATATACGGGTGGTCTGGTCACTATTTATTCCGACGATTGCCATACAGATCTACACAGTGCTGGATAAGACCATGATTGGCCTCATCACGGACAGTTCTTTTGAGAACGGCTATTATGAACAGGCCATCAAGATTTCCAGAATGCTTTTGGCGGTGGTGACCGCGCTGGGTACAGTGATGGTGCCTAGAATTGGCTATCATTTTGGGAAAAATGAGACCGGGGAAATACGCCGCCTCATGTATAGGGGATACAGGTTCGTTTGGTTCCTGGGCGTACCGCTGTGCTTCGGACTTATAATGGTCTCAGGCAATTTCGTCCCCTGGTTCTTCGGACCGGGGTATGATAGGGTCGTGCCGCTTTTGGGTATACTCTCACTGCTTATCCTCGCCATCGGCATAAACAACGTGACGGGTATACAGTACCTGATACCAACAAAGCGTCAAAATATATTTACCTATACTGTGATTATAGGAGCGTGCGTCAATTTTTGCCTGAATTTGGTGCTGATACACTTTATCCGTTCCGTCGGCGCCGCTATCGCCTCGGTGGCGGCGGAGACTGTGATCGCCGTCATACAGCTCATCATTGTGCGAAAAGAGCTTTCACCCATGCGGGTTCTCAAGGAGGGAGTACACTATTTCATCGCCGGGGCAGTGATGGCGCTGGCGCTGTGGCCGTTGACGGCGCGGCTGTCGCCGTCAATGCTGAATACCGCGGCGATCGTGGCTGTTGGCGCGGCGGTATATTTTGCGGTGCTTATCATTGAGCGTGATGAATTTTTCCTGTCGAATGTCCGCAAGGTCCTGGGCAGGCTGAGACGGAGCTGAGCGCATGGACGATGTTTTAATAACGAATATACAGAGATGTTCCCTCCACGACGGACCGGGGATAAGGACGACAGTATTCTGCAAGGGTTGCTCCCTCCACTGCCCCTGGTGCTCAAATCCGGAGAATCTGGCAGCGACACTAGAACCGTATTGCAAGGATGGAAAAGACGGAGTATACGGACGGTGGGTATCCTGCGATGAATTGTTTGCGGAGGTCATGAAGGACCACCAATTTTATGAGCAAACCGCCGCCAGTTCGGGAGCCTACGCAGGAATGCCCGGCGGGGTGACCTTCTCAGGTGGCGAGCCGCTGTTACAATTTGACAGGCTGAGATCGCTTTTGCGCCGTCTGCGGGCGGAGGGGATACATGTCTGCGTTGAGACATGTCTTTTCGTGCCAATAGACGAGCTTGAGATTGCCATTGAAAACGTGAATCTATTCTATATCGACATAAAAATTCTCGACAAGGAGAGGTGCCAACGGATACTTGGCGGGGATCTAGAGCAATATTTGGACAATCTGGACAGGGCCTTCTCCGTGAAAAAGCCTGTGGTGTTCCGCGTTCCGGTAATAGGTGGATATACGGATGCCGACGACAATATGAAAAAGATTATAAGGCTTATAAATCAATACCCACCATTAAAGGTTGAACTGTTGAAGGAGCATAGTTTGGGGAGTAGTAAATATTTGAGCCTTGGACGGACGCCCCTTCAGTTGAACACTGTAACGGATGACATGATGAAGCAATACCGAGACCGAATCGTAGCTGAAACAGGACTGGAAACAGAGGTTTGTAAAATATGACGACACAGCTAGAGCGCATTGACAAAACGGATCAGGCGCGGAAACGCGTCACGGAATATGACATCCTGCGAGTAATTGCGACGCTTCTTGTGGTTCTGGGACATGCCACATATTTATCTCACGTATCAGCTTACGGTGGATGTGATTATTTGACGGCTTCTTCTGACCCATCGCTTTTCCACCGTGCGGTGTCCAGATTGGCAAGCTTCATCTATCTCTTTCATATGCCGCTTTTTATGGCGCTCAGCGGAGCAATCTTCAGCCGTTCATTTGCAAGAAAAAAATACAATTTTTCGATGTTGCTGATTGAAAAAGGGAAGCGTTTGCTGATCCCGTTTTTTATTGTAGGAGCGCTCTATGCTTTCCCACTTAAATGTTTGGCGGGCTATTATGCGCACAGCAATCACCTGTTTCGGGATTTTTTGCTGGGGCAAATGTTTATTCGAGATGACACACACCTTTGGTTCCTGCCTACGCTGTTTGCAATTTATATCATCTGCTATTTGGCGGAGACTTACTGGCCCGGACATACTCGATGGAAGCTGTGCCTGATGTTCTGCGCGTATCTCCTCAACCGTTTGTTGGAGCGGCACTGGCAAACGCCCATGGAAATGACTCTCTGGTTCTATCTCGGGTATCAGTTCGAGAATGTAAGATATTTCCATGGGGGGGGGGGGGACAGTGGAAACACCTTCTATTAGCTTTATGCCTCCTTCTGTCGACACTGGTAATTAAACGGTTGATTGATTTCAAGTGGATTGAGAAGCTTTTGATTGCCCCTGCTCTGACAGTGGAATGTTCCGCCGTGGTGTACGTCTTTTCAGTTCTGCTGGCCCGGATGGGCATCACAGAGACGAGGATACATCAATTTATTTTGAAAAATTCATTCGGGATTTATCTGTACGCCGATCCGCTGAATTATATAATTTTGGCAATCGGGTTCTCATGGTTTGGTAGCGCACTTTTTACTGATACGTTGTATTCGGTTGCTCTGTATGCCGTGCGTGTCATCGGCACTGTCACGGTCAGTATTCTGATTACCAAAATTGTCAGAAAGTGCGGCTTAAAACATCTTTGCTAGGAGGGACAAGATGCGATTCGACTACCTTGTCGTTGGCTCCGGCCTGTATGGGGCCACGTTTGCTAATTTGGTCCACGCTGCGGGAAAGTCCGTCCTCGTTGTGGATAAGCGACCACATGTCGGCGGTAACGTCTACACCGAGCGGGTGAAGGGGATCAACGTACACAAGTATGGATCCCACATATTCCATACAAACAACAAGGTCGTCTGGGACTATGTGAATCGCTTTGCCACGTTCAACCGCTTCACAAATTCGCCGGTGGCTAACTATAAGGGGGAGATCTATTCTCTTCCCTTCAACATGTACACCTTCAACCGCATGTGGGGCGTAACGACACCCGAAGAGGCTGTAGCAAAGATTGATGAACAGCGCAAAGCTTTTGTGATCACGGGGCCTAAGAACCTAGAGGAGCAAGCCATCAGTTTAGTCGGTACGGACATTTACGAAAAACTGATCAAGGGTTATACGGAGAAACAATGGGGACGCGACTGCAAGGACCTTCCCGCCTTCATCATCAAGAGGTTGCCGGTGCGGCTGACCTTTGACAACAACTACTTCAACGCTCTCTATCAGGGCATCCCTGTGGGCGGCTACACAAAAATGGTGGAGCAGATGCTGGAGGGAATAGACGTGCGTCTAGATGTGGATTATCTGGAGCACAAGTCGGAGTTTGACGCGCTGGCGGAGAAGGTCGTCTATACAGCCCCAATCGACGCCTACTTCGGCTACAAACTGGGGTATCTTGAGTATCGTTCCGTTCGCTTTGAGACAGAGCTATTGGACAAGCCTAACTTTCAGGGCAATGCGGTGGTCAACTACACTGACCGTGAGACGCCTTGGACCCGAATCATCGAGCACAAGTGGTTTGAGTTTGGGAAGGACGAGCAGGGCAACGACCTTCCCAAAACGGTTATAAGCCGCGAATACAGCAGTGAATGGAAGCCCGGAGACGAGCCCTATTACCCGGTTAACGACGATAAGAACGAAGGGCTGTACGCCAAGTATAAAAAGCTCGCCGAGCAGGAAAAAAATGTCATCTTCGGCGGCCGCCTCGCAGAATATAAGTATTATGACATGGACCAGGTCATCGCGGCATCTCTTGATGCGGTCAGTCAGCAAATATAAGTAAAGGTATGACTATTATGTCGATTATAAAAAGAGGATTACGCTTTTTCTGGAGAAGAGCAAAAAAAGTCGTTTATTTTTTACCCAGCAGTTGGGCTTATCATAAGCTGAAAAAAATACAGGAGGAAGTTGAAAACAGTGCGCTTTTCATCACTTCATATGCGCTTGGCGATGTGATTTATGCAATGGCCTATCTCAAAATATGGCGGGCGCAAAATTCCGGTAAAACAGTCGTTTTAATTGCCGACCCTAAAAAAAGGGAAGTCATAGAAAGCTATTCTGACTATGATAAGGTAATCTATTATGAACGAAGTACATCGATGGGAAAAGGCGTACTTGTTCATTTGAATGGCTCCAGATTTTACTCATTTCTTGGAAGAAAAAGGGGAATTTATAACACAATCCCGCAACAGATTTATGGTGGAAGAACAGGAAGGGATAATCTTGATCTGATGAAGGAGTATTTTCAAATACCGATTAATTCTGAGGTCACATATCCACATCCCCAAAAAGTTCAAATTAAATCCATATCGGATTTTGAATCAAATAAAGATAGAATAGTAATTATAAACCCATACAGCGGGGGAAGGACAATATGCGAGTGTGTTGATCTGCTGAACCGGATAGCGGATGTATTAAAGAGACGTGGCTATATAGTTTTCAGCAATATCGTGGGTGACCAGGAGCCGCTTGAGGGAACATATCCATTAAGGTGCGGTTTGCTTGAGTTGTATTCTATCGTGGATATGATCCCTATGATGGTGTCCGTAAGATCTGGGATTATGGACTGGCTTATTTCAACGAGAGCAAAAAAATTCGTTGTTTACAACGCAAAGATAAAAAAAGGATTTGAATTATTTGCTTTGTCCGCATGGGGAGAATGTAACTGTAAAGAAGTACATATGGCACAGATGAACGATGAAGAAATAATGGGTGCTTTTGAAGAATACTTAGGAGGATGATAGAAACATGGACATCAACTACATAATCGTCCAGGCCGGCGGCAAAGGGACACGAATGGGGGCGCTTACAAAGAATAAACCCAAAGCACTTGTACCGGTCAACAATTTGCCGCTAATATTCCATCTGTTTCGAAAATTCCCGGACAAAAAATTCATTATAATTGGCGATTACAAGTCTGACGTCTTGGAAAAGTATCTGGCGGTTTTTGCGGAGGTGGACTACACAGTTGTCAATGCGGCCCCAAATATTGGGACTTGCGCAGGGTTGTCCAGTGCATTATCCGGTATACCGGATAATGCAGGTTTTTTGCTTATCTGGTGTGACCTTCTTCTACCAGAGGATTACACTATTCCGGACACAGAGAACAATGTTATAGGGATATCCAAGGATTTCCCGTGCCGATGGAAATATGAAAACAGCGTGTTCCAGCAGGAGGAGAGTACTGAACACGGTGTGGCCGGTCACTTTATTTTTCAAAATAAGTCGTTTCTGAAGGATGTTCCATCTGACGGGGAATTTGTACGCTGGTTGAGCGACAAGGGGATGACCTTTGAGGAACAACCATTGTATCAGACGCGTGAATACGGACTTTACAGCGAGTGGGAAAAGCTCCCAACGATGAAATGCCGCCCTTTCAACTCAGTTGAGATAAGGGATGGATATTTCTATAAACGGGCAATCGACACAAAACAGGGTATAAGATTGGCGGCGCGCGAGGCTGCATGGTATAAGCTCCTGCAGGAGCAGAATTTTGACGCGATTCCAAAGATATACGCATATCCGGAGATGGGAACTGACGGGTTCCCGACAGCGATGTGCATGGAGCTGATCAACGGGAAAAATATCTATGAGTATGATGATATCCCTGACAGTGAAAAAGTGAAGATTCTGCATCAACTCATTCAGTGCCTCAAGAGGGTTCACAACACGGGAAGCGTGCCCTCAGATCGGGGAAGCTATCGCGTTGCGTATTTAGATAAGACTTATGACAGGCTCGAAAAAGTCAGAAATCTGGTCCCGTTCGCGAATGATGAAAAAGTAACGGTGAACGGGCGAGAATGTCGAAATATCTTTTTCCATAAGGAAGAGATTGAAAGCCTTGTCATGTCTTTCTTCCCGGAGAGTTTCTCCCTGATTCATGGTGATTGCACCTTCAGTAATATTATGCTGAGGGAAGACAAAAGCCCGGTTCTTATTGACCCGCGTGGGTATTTTGGAAATACTGAGTTATACGGAGACACTGCATATGACTGGGCCAAACTGTATTATTCTCTGTATAGCAATTACGATCAGTTCAACCTAAAACGATTCAGGTTAGATATCCAGAGCGAAAAGGTTGAGATTGAAATCGCCTCAAATCATTGGGAAAGCATGAAGGAGATGTTTTTCCTGGAGCTCGATGGTGAGGTAAGCCGTGTGCAGATGGATATTTTTCTCGCGCTTATCTGGCTGAGTTTGACCACATATGCGTGGGAAGACTACGACTCAATCTGCGGTGCTTTCTATTATGGACTCTATCTGTTGGAGGATGCTCTTCGTGAGGCGGATGCCAGCGAGGGTGCGTGGAAATATTTTGAAGATAATCACAGAATCATTGAGCGGTCACTACGCAGTATTGACAAGTCGGATTTTGAAAGGCTAATCGACGAGTGTGAAAAAACGATAAGGGTGGGCAACAAGATTATAGCGTCTGGCCTTGGGAAAAATGTGCCCATATGCGAAAAGTTTGTTGGAACAATGTTGTCAATGGGGCTGAATGCGGGATTCCTCCATACAAATTCAGCCGTTCATGGAGATATGGGAATGATTCATACAGGAGACCTAGTCATCCTCCTTACAAAGAGCGGTTCTACAGTTGAATCGGTATATCTGGCGGAGCTTATTCAAAAACGCGAAAACGTCAAGCTGTGGCTCGTAAGCTTCAACGAGCACGGGCCCATTGCGGATAAGACAAATAATAAGGTAATCATACGGCTGGAGCATGAGGGTGATAAGTGGGATATTGTTCCCAATAACTCTACAACAGTTAATCTTGTTGTGCTACAGACTATAGCCATAGAGCTTTCAAAACGTCTTGATTTACAGCTTGAGGTGGACTTCAAGCCAAACCACCCAGGTGGAGCAATAGGAGAACATTTGCGAGATGAACAACAATGATAAGGACGAGATTATTCTTTCCACACTGGGTCATACATGGATACTGGATTTGGACGGTACGCTTTTGAAACATAACGGTTACAAAAGCGACGGTACTGATACCGTTCTGCCAGGTGCCAGAGATTTTATTAGTAGCATACCTGACAAGGATATGATTGTCATCATTACTTCACGCACGACCGAATGGGAAACGCGGACCTTGAAGTTTTTGAGAGAGAATAATATCAGATATGACCACATCATTTTTAATGCGCCTTTTGGAGAGCGGATACTAATCAACGACAATAAACCCGGCGGGCTAAAATGTGGCTACGCAGTGAATTGTGAGAGAGACAAATGGAATGGGCTAACAGTGATAGAAAGTGGAGAAATGTAATATCTATAATATCACCTTGTCTCTGTGTAGTGAGAGATGACATATTGGCGTGGCTCCACGGTAGGCTTGACCCATGACCATTATCGTCACCGGCGGGGCCGGGTTTATCGGTTCCAACTTCATCTTCCATATGCTCAAAGCCCACTCGGACTATCGCATCGTCTGCCTGGACAAGCTTACCTACGCAGGGAACCTATCGACCCTTGCTCCCATTATGGGCAAGCCGGATTTTCGGTTTGTCAGGGCGGACATATGTGACCGGGAGGCGGTGGATGGGCTTTTCGCGGAGGAGAAGCCGGACATCGTGGTCAACTTCGCGGCGGAATCCCATGTGGACAGGTCTATTGAGGAC
>CANRDC010000032.1 GCA_947629245.1 uncultured Oscillospiraceae bacterium
ACCAACATCGTGGGCAAGTACGGCAACCAGGTCCAGGCGGTGCTGAAAAAGGCCGCCGGGCTGGACATCGCCATGATCTGCCCTCTGCACGGCTATGTCTGGCGGCGGAACATCGGGGACTTCATCGAAAAGTACGCCGCCTGGAGCGGCTATGCCCCCGAGGACCGGCAGGTTCTCATCGCCTACGCCTCCGTATACGGCCACACGGAAAACGCCGCAGAGATCATCGCGGCCCGTCTGGCGGAGCAGGGCGTGCGCAGCGTGCTCTATGACGTGTCCGTGACCCATCCGTCCTATATCGTGGCGGAGGCCTTCCGGTGCAGCCACCTCGTGTTCGCCTCCACCACCTACAACGCGGGTATTTTCGTCAACATGGAGAACCTCCTGCATGACATCGCCGCCCACAACCTGCAAAACCGGACCGTGGCCTTCGTGGAGAACGGCTCCTGGGCCCCCACGGCGGGCAAGCTCATGCGGGACATCCTGGAACCGCTGAAGAACATGACCTTCCTGGACGCGGGCCTGACGGTTCGCTCCGCCCTGAAGGAGGACCAGCTGGGCCAGCTGCAGGCCCTGGCCGACGCGGTGGCCGCGTCTATCCACGCCCAGGAGCAGGCCGCCCACGCCAGGAGCGGCAAGACCGGCGACTCCGCCGTGGACTCCGCCGCCATCCGGACCCTCTCCTACGGCCTGTTCGTGCTGACCGCCAGGGACGGGGACAAGGACAACGGCTGCATCATCAACACCGTCCAGCAGGTCACCGGCACGCCGCTGCGCGTCTCCATCGCCGTGAACAAGGAAAATCTCACCCACGATATGATCGCCAAGACCGGCGTTTTCAACGTCTCGGTGCTGTCCACCGGCGCGACGATGGATCTTTTCAAGCACTTCGGCTTCCAGTCCGGCCGGGACGCGGAAAAGCTGGCCAACTGGCCCGACGAGGCCCGCAGCGCCAACGGCCTGTGCTACATCCCCGGCTGCACCAACGCCTATATCTCCGCCAAGGTGGCGAACGCCGTGGACTGCGGCACCCACACGCTGTTCATCGCGGACGTGACCGAGGCGAAAAAGCTCTCCGACGAGCCCAGCGTCACCTATCAGTACTACTTCGACCACATCAAGCCCAAGCCCCCGGTGCTGGAGAAGAAAAAGGGCTTCGTGTGCAAGATCTGCGGCTATATCTACGAGGGCGACGAGCTGCCCGAGGATTTTGTGTGCCCGCTGTGTAAGCACGGTCCCGAGGACTTTGAGCCTCTGGGCTGAACAATAAAATTTGGAGGATAAAAACATGAAATACGTATGCGACGTGTGTGGATGGATCTATGACGAGGCTGCGGGCGACCCGGAGCACGGCATCGCGCCCGGCACCAAGTGGGAGGACCTGCCCGCCGACTTCGAGTGCCCCCTGTGCGGCGTAGGCAAGGACAGCTTTACCCAGGAATAAGACCCCCCATGACCGAGGGCCTGGCGCATGCGCCAGGCCCTCGGTCTGTCAAAAATACTATTTTGCATCATCCTGTTGAATATCAGCGCGTCGCCAGCCTTGTACCCGCCCGCCGCAGAATGCGCGCGGCCTTCCCGCTCCGCAAAAATCGCCCGCGGCACCCGGAATTGGGAAAATCGCCGGAAAACATCCCGCCCACCGCCGCGCATTCTTGTGAAGGTCTACATCCGAAAAGGGTTGCATTACTTGTTAAAGCGAGGTACAATTATTAAAATTAATCATTTAAATCATTAGAAATTTTTTCTATTCTATTTTCTGTGCCGCTCATATCCGTCGGCGGCCAGAAGGAGGCAGCCATGGAAACGACAAGCAGCTTATATCGGCCGCAGTTCGAGCACGACGCCTGCGGCATCGGCGCGGTGGTGGACATCAAGGGCCGACCCAGCCGGGCCACGGTGGACGACGCGCTGAAGATCGTGGAGAAGCTGGAGCACAGGGCCGGAAAGGACGCCGCCGGGGAGACCGGAGACGGCGTCGGTATCCTGACCCAGGTGTCCCACAGCTTTTTCAAGCCCGCCGCCGCCGAGTGCGGCATCAGTCTGGGCAACGCCGGAGACTACGGCGTGGGCATGTTCTTCTTCCCCCAGAACGCGGTGCGCCGCAGTCAGGCCAAGAAGATGTTCGAGGTCATCCTGGGCAAGGAGGGCCTGCGGCTGCTGGGCTGGCGGGAAGTGCCCACCTGCCCGGAGATCCTGGGCAAAAAGGCGCGGGACTGCATGCCCTACATCCTCCAGTGCTTCGTGGAGCGGCCCAGGGACGTGAAGGCCGGGCTGGCCTTTGACCGGCGGCTGTACGTGGCCCGGCGGGTGTTCGAGCAGAGCAACGACAACACCTATGTGGCCAGCCTGTCCAGCCGGACCATCGTCTACAAGGGCATGTTCCTGGTCCATCAGCTGCGCCAGTTCTATCCGGACCTGCAGAGCGAGAACTTCCAGGCGGCCATCGCCATGGTCCACTCCCGCTTCTCCACCAACACCACCCCCAGCTGGGAGCGGGCCCATCCCAACCGCTTCATCCTCCACAACGGCGAGATCAACACCATCCGGGGCAACGTGGACCGGATGCTGGCACGGGAGGAGACCATGAGCTCCGCCGTCATGCGGGAGAATATGGACAAGATCTTCCCGGTCATCAACCCCAACGGCTCCGACTCCGCCATGCTGGACAATACCCTGGAATTTCTGGTGATGAACGGCATGCCCCTGCCACTGGCGATGATGATCACCATCCCCGAGCCCTGGAAAAACGACAAGATGATCGACCGGAAGAAGCGGGACCTGTACCGGTACTACGCCACCATGATGGAGCCCTGGGACGGTCCGGCCTCCATATTGTTCTCCGACGGCGAGCTGGTGGGGGCCATCCTGGACCGGAACGGCCTGCGGCCAAGCCGGTATTACCTGACCGACGACGACCGGCTGATCCTGGCCTCCGAGGTGGGCGTGCTGGACATCCCCGAGGAGCATATCACCCTCAAGAGCAGGCTCCAGCCCGGCAAGATGCTGCTCATCGACACCCGCCGGGGCAAGGTGATGCAGGATGAGAATCTGAAGAGCTTCTACGCCTCCCGCCAGCCCTACGGCGAGTGGCTGGACCAGAATCTGGTGCGCTTACAGGACCTGCCCATCCCCAACAAGAAGGTGGACGTCCACTCCCAGGCGGTCCGGGACAGGCTGTACCGGGCCTTCGGCTACACCTACGAGGAGGTCAAGGACGCCATCCTCCCCATGGCCCGCACCGCCGCCGAGCCCACCGCCGCCATGGGCTGCGATACGCCCCTGGCGGTGCTGTCGGAGGAATATCCGCCGCTGTTCAACTACTTCAAGCAGCAGTTCGCCCAGGTGACCAACCCGCCCATCGACGCCATCCGGGAGGAATGCGTCACGGACACCACCGTGTACGTGGGCTCCGACGGCAACCTTCTGGAGGAGCGGGCGGAAAACTGCAACGTGCTGCAGATCGACAATCCCCTGCTCACCGGCGTGGACCTGATGAAGATCAAGGCCATGCACCGGGACGGGTTCCATGTGGAGACCGTGAGCCTCCTCTACTATAAAAACACCCCCCTGGAGCGGGCCATGGACCGGCTGTTCATCGCCTGCGACAAGGCGTACAGCCACGGGGCCAACATCCTGATATTGTCCGACCGGGGCGTGGACGAGAACCACATTGCCATCCCCTCCCTGCTGGCTGTGGCGGCCATGGAGCAGCACCTGGTCCGGACGAAAAAGCGCACCAGCGTGTCCATCATCCTGGAGAGCGCGGAGCCCCGGGACGTTCACCACTTCGCGCTACTCTTAGGCTACGGCGCGCGGGCCATCCAGCCGTACCTGGCGCATGAGTGCATCGCCGAGTGCATCCAGCTGGGCCTTCTAGACAAGGACGAGCACACCGCCATCGACGACTACGACAAGGCCATTTTGAGCGGCATCGTGAAGATCGCCTCCAAGATGGGCATCTCCACGCTCCAGTCCTACCAGTCCTCCCAGATCTTCGAGGCGGTGGGCATCCGGCAGGACGTGATCGACCGGTACTTCACCAACACGGTCAGCCGCATGGGCGGCGTGAGTCTGGAGGACATCGGCCGGGCGGTGGAATACCACCACAGCCACGCCTTCGACCCGCTGGGCCTGGGGGTGGACACCACATTGGACAGCATCGGCTTCCACAAGCTCCGCTCCGGCGACGGCAGCGAGCAGCACCTGTTCGACCCCGCCGCCATCGTGGCGCTGCGGGAGGCCGCCCGGAACGGCGACTATGACCGGTTCCTGGAATACTCCCGGCGGGTCACCCGCGACCAGGCCCCCTTCAACATCCGGGGCCTGATGGAATTCGTCTGGGACCCTGACGGGGGCGTGCCTCTGGAGGAAGTGGAGAGCGTGGACGCCATCGTGAAGCGCTTCAAGACCGGCGCCATGAGCTATGGCTCCATCTCCCAGGAGGCCCACGAGTGCCTGGCCCTGGCCATGAACCGGCTGGGCGGCAAGTCCAACTCCGGCGAGGGCGGCGAGGAGCCCGAGCGTCTGGGCACGGAGAAAAACAGCGCCATCAAGCAGGTGGCCTCGGGCCGCTTCGGCGTCACCAGCGAATACCTCTGCTCCGCCCAGGAGATACAGATCAAAATGGCCCAGGGCGCCAAGCCCGGCGAGGGCGGGCATCTGCCCGGCAAGAAGGTCTACCCCTGGATCGCCCGGACCCGCCACTCCACCCCCGGCGTGAGCCTGATCTCGCCCCCGCCCCACCACGACATCTACTCCATCGAGGACCTGGCCCAGCTCATTTTCGACCTGAAGAACGCCAACCGGGCCGCCCGCATCAGCGTCAAGCTGGTCAGCGAGGCGGGCGTGGGCACCATTGCCTCCGGCGTGGCCAAGGCCGGGGCTCAGGTGGTGCTCATCTCCGGCTACGACGGCGGCACCGGCGCGGCCCCCAGAAACTCCATCCCCAACGCGGGGCTGCCCTGGGAGCTGGGCATCGCGGAGACCCACCAGACCCTGATCTCCAACGGCCTGCGGGAGCGGGTGATCCTGGAGGCGGACGGCAAGCTGATGACGGGCCGGGACGTGGCCGTGGCGGCCATGCTGGGGGCGGAGGAATTCGGCTTCGCCACCGCGCCGCTGATCGCCCTGGGCTGCGTGATGATGCGGGTGTGCAACCTGGACACCTGCCCGGCTGGCATCGCCACCCAGAACCCGGACCTTCGCTGCAGGTTCCAGGGCAAGCCGGAATATGTGATGAACTTCATGCGCTTCGTGGCCCAGGAGCTCAGGCAGATCATGGCGAGGCTGGGCGTGCGCACGGTGGATGAACTGGTGGGCCGGACGGACCTTCTCCGGATGCGCGGCGACCTGCCCGCGGCCCGTGCCAAGTCCATCGACCTGAGCGGCATCCTGAACGCGGGCCACACCGCGGAGAACGCCGTCCACCATCATCCGGAGAACGATTACGACTTCCAGCTGGAAAAGACCCTGGACGAGAGCGTGCTGCTGCCCGCCTTCGCCAAGACCCTGAAGACCGGTAAGCCCCACCGCATCAGCGTGGACGTATCCAGCACCAACCGGACCTTCGGCACCATCCTGGGCAGCGAGATCACCAAAAAATTCGTCAACACCCTGCCGGATGACACCGTGGTCATCGACGCCAGAGGCGGCGGCGGCCAGTCCTTCGGCTCCTTCCTGCCCAAGGGCATGACCATCCGCCTGACCGGCGACAGCAACGACTATCTGGGCAAGGGCCTTTCCGGCGGCAAGCTCATCGTCAAGCCCCCGGAAAACAGCCGCATCAACCCCGGCGAGAACATCATCATCGGCAACGTGGCCCTGTACGGCGCCACCGCCGGGGAGGCATACATCAACGGCATGGCCGGCGAGCGCTTCTGCGTGCGCAACTCCGGCGCCATGGCGGTGGTGGAGGGCGTGGGCGACCACGGCTGCGAGTACATGACCGGCGGCGTGGCCGTCATATTGGGCCCCACGGGCAAAAACTTCGCCGCGGGCATGTCGGGCGGCATCGCCTACGTGCTGGACGAACAGTACGAGCTGTATCTGCGGCTGAACAAGGACATGGTCACCATGACCAGCGTCACCGCCAAGCACGACGCGGCCCAGCTGAAGACACTCATCGAGAACCATGTGGCGGCCACCGGCTCCGCCAGGGGCAGGACCGTGCTGGACAATTGGGACGACATGCTGCCGCTGTTCAAGAAGATCACCCCCAACGACTACAGCAAGATGCTGGCCGCCATCGCCCAGTTCGAGGAAAAGGGCATGCCCCGCCAGCAGGCGGAGCTGGAGGCGTTTTACGCCGTGCAGAAGGGAGGCATGTGAACATGGGAAAGCCCACAGGATTTCTGGACTACAAGCGGGTCGACCGGCCCGTGACCGACCCCGCTCTGCGGGTAGAGAACTTTGAGGAATTCCACGCCGATCTGTCCCAGGCCGAGCGGCAGATCCAGGGGGCCCGGTGCATGAACTGCGGCGTGCCCTTCTGCCAGTCGGACTTCGGCTGCCCGCTGCACAACCTGATCCCCGAGTGGAACGACGAGGTGTTCAACAGCAACTGGACCCACGCGCTGGACCGGCTGTTAAAGACCAACAACTTCCCTGAATTTACCGGCCGGGTATGTCCGGCATTGTGCGAGAGCGCCTGCGTGTGCGGGCTGTACGGGGACTCCCCTATCTCCGTGCGGGACAATGAGCTCGCCATCATCGAGCACGCCTACGCCAACGGTCTGATCGAGCCTAGGATCCCCCAGGTGCGCACGGGCTGTCAGGTGGCGGTGGTGGGCTCCGGCCCGGCGGGTCTGGCCGTGGCGGACCAGCTCAACCGCCGGGGCCATAACGTGACCGTCCTGGAGCGGGACGACCGGGTAGGCGGGCTTCTCATGTACGGCATCCCCAACATGAAGCTGGACAAATCCGTCGTGGACCGGCGCATCCGCCGGATGGAGACGGAGGGCGTCAGCTTCGTCACCGGCGTGGACGGGGCCGCCATCGCCCAGCGGCTGCTGCGGGAATATGACGCGGTGGTTCTGTGCTGCGGGGCCCGGAACGCCCGTGACGTGGCCGTGGAGGGCCGGGACGCCGCCGGGGTCCACCAGGCCCTGGAATACCTGACCGCCAGCACCAAGGCGGTCCTGGCGGGCCGGGAGAGCGATATCTCCGCCAGGGGCAAAAACGTGGTCGTCATCGGCAACGGCGACACCGCCACCGACTGCGTGGCCACCGCCATCCGCCAGGGGGCCGTGTCCGTCCGGCAGCTGGTGCGAAAGCCCGCCGCCGGTCCCGCCCAGCGCCATTGGCCCTATCACAGCCGTTCCGGCGCGCCCGACTACGGCCAGGAGGAGGCCATCGCCAAATTCGGCGCGGACCCCAGGCTGTATGAGACGGTAGCCAAGAGGCTCGTCACGGATGAATCCGGCGCGCTCACCGCCGTGGTGGTGGATACCGCCGGGGAGGAGCGGACGCTCCCGGCGGAGCTGCTGCTGATCGCCGCGGGCTTTTCCGGGGCGGAAGCCTCCGTGGCGGACGCCTTCGGTCTCGAGCTGGACGACAGGGGCCGTCTGGGCGGCGCGGACCACCGGACCGCCAACGAAAAGGTCTTCACCGCCGGCGATATGCGCCGGGGCGCCTCCCTGGTGGTCACCGCCATCGCGGATGGCCGCTCCTGCGCCAGGGCCGTGGACGAATACCTGGAGGGATACACGAACCTTTAGCGCAAAATCGCCGTCGCCCCCGGCTCCGACAGCCGGGGACGACGGTCTCGCGGCATTGCCCGCATTTCCCTAAAAATACTGTACAAACCTCTGGTATTTTCCCAAAAAATATTCTATAATCAGAGGAGCGTTTCACGCCCCATGCAACATTGAAACATACTGGAATGGAAAGGAAAGAAAAGCTATGAAAAAACTGATCGCTCTGATGATGTGCGCGATGCTGCTGCTCAGCGGCTGCACCGCCGTGACCGCAGAGGGACCCGGCACGGGCTTTCAGATCGGCGACCTGGTCATCACCAGCAGCACCGGCGAGACCCTGGACCTGACCGGTCTGTCCATCAACTTCGAGCTGGCCGAGTCCGATACGGGCATGGGCAGCCGGGCCCACATCTCCACCGACGGCCAGGGAAGCGCCGATATCATCTGGGCCGTCGTGGGCCAGTATCTGTACCTCTCCCTGCCCGGCGCCGAGGCGGCCCACAGCTACGCCCTCGATCTGGCCAAGGTGGGCCAGGTCCTCTCCGACGCCGTTGACGGCATCTCCGAGGAGATCAGCGGCATCATCCCCGCCATCTTCCCCGGCACCGGCGAGTCCGACGGGGAGGCCCCCGCGGAATACGAGGACGTGCCCGAGATGACGGAAGAGGAGCTGGAGGCCGCCATGGCCGAGTTGGAGGAAGCTATGGCCGGGCTGGAGGAGGACGGCTATGCTCCGGAAGCGGAAAACGACGAGACGATCACCTCCGTGCCGGGCATGAGCGAGGAAGAAATGGCGGCTCAGCAGGCGATGGAGGAGAAGCTCAATGAGATCATGTCCCGCTGCATGACCGGCAGCATGACGCAGATCGACGGCGAGGACTTCCAGGTGGTCACGATCGACATCGGCCCCGACGATATGACGGAGCTTCTCGACGCGGTCCCGCCCATGTTCCTCTTCAGCGCGGCGGGGACGCCCGGCGCCACCCTCGGCCAGGCCCTGGCTGCCGCCAATGTCACCGTCGCTCTGCAGGGCACTGTCACCGGCAACGCGGACTTCTCCAAGTATGAGATCGACTTCACGCCCACCGTCACCGTTGAGGGTAAGGAAGTTTCCTTTAACGTCAACATCGAAAACCTGGCCGGGGACGGCGCCGTCGCTGTCTCTCTGTCCGCCCAGCAGGATGGCCAGAGCGTAGGCGCTCTGTCCATGACCTTTGCCGCCACCGTGGTGGAGGAGGCCGACTGGCTGCCCACCGAGCTGAGCGAGGACACCGTCGTCCTCACGGAGATGTCCCTGGAGCAGGTCAAGCAGGTCCTCGCGGACGGCTTTAACGACTATATCGCCCTGTTTCAGACCATCGCGGGCAACGTAGCCGAGGCCAACCAGGCCGGTTGACCCGAACCCGATACGACGCGTTTTCATGGGTCTGCCGCAACGCAAAAAAGCGGCGGACCCATGTTTCTTATCCATGAATAAGGAGGTATCATGAACAGAGAACAGCTTATGCGCCTGTTCGCGGACACGGCCTATGTCCGCACAGGCGGCAGCGAGGCGGAGCTTCGCTGCGCGGAATATATCGCCGCTCAATGTGAAAGCCTTGGCCTTTCCGCCGCCATCGAGCCCTTCCCGGTGGATATGGCCGAGCTCAAGACCGCCCGCTTCACCGTGGACGGAGAGCCCATCCCCTGCAAGGGGTATCTATGCGCCGGGAGCGGCCAGGTGGAAGCGCCCCTTTACTACCTGCCCAACACCGACCCGGCCTCCCTGGCCGGATGCCGGGGGAAGATCGTGATGCCCGACGGCCATCTGGGCCGCTGGACCTATCAGGACATCCTCCAAAACGGAGCCGTGGGCTTCGTCACCTATGACGGGGACGTACACTACGCCGACCGGGACATGGACCAGCGGGAGCTGCGAAGTTATGTGAGCCAGGGCAAAAAGCTCCCCGGCGTGAACATCAACGCCAAGGACGCGGTCCAGCTCATCCGCCGGGGCGGCGGCACGGCCAGGATCGAGCTGGAGCAGGACGAGTACCAGGGCCAGTCCCGGAACGTAACGCTGGACCTGCCCGGCGAGACGGAGGAAGAGATCGTCTTTACCGCCCACTACGACTCCACCAGCCTGTCCCAGGGGGCCTACGACAACATGTCCGGCAGCGTGGGCCTGCTGGCCCTGGCGGAGCATTTTTCCAAAAATCCCCATCGGCACGGCCTGCGCTTCGTCTGGTGCGGCAGCGAGGAGCGGGGCCTGCTGGGCTCCAAGGCGTATACCGCCGCCCACGAGGCGGAGCTGGAGAAATTCGCCCTGAACGTCAACCTGGACATGATCGGCTCGGTCATGGGCAAATTCATCGCCTGCGTCACCGGCGAGGACAAGCTGGTCCACTACATCGAGTACATGGCGTCGGAGCTGGGCTTCGGCATGGCCGCCCGGCAGGGGGTCTACTCCAGCGACTCCACCCCCTTCGCCGACAAGGGCGTGCCCGCCGTGTCCTTCGCAAGGCTGGCCCCTCACAGCACCGCCACCATCCACAACGCCTACGATACCGCCGACATCCTCTCCCCTGAGCGGCTGGCCGCCGATATCGGCTTCATAGAAGCCTTCGCCGAACGCATGGCCAACGCGGTCAAGTGCCCCGTGGGCCGGGTGATGCCGGAGAACATGAAGGAGGAGCTGGACTATTATCTGCTGCGCAAGCGGAAGCCCAAGTGAGTCCCGCCCCGTGAAAGATGTGGTGCTGTTCACAAAATTGGACGAATATCCCGCCGATTTTTTATGGAACCTGGCATTTGACAGGACCGCCGCTTTCAACTATAATAATGTAAATCATCCAAGCGAGGAAAAGTTATGCGTTTCTTCATTATTGGCAGCCTGATCATTAGCGCTATCGTTGTTCGACTGTGCAGGAACGACAATAGTGCGAAAAGTCATACTGTCAACGCCGGGTGATCTTTCCGGGAGACCGGAGCAAATCGTGATCTGTGCCGTATGGTCTGACTTTTCAGGCCATACGGCTTTTGTTTTAACGGTATCAATCCAGAAAGGAAGGCATATTGCACATGGATCGGATCATCGTGTTTGACACGACCCTCCGGGACGGAGAGCAGTCGCCGGGGTGCTCCATGAACCTGCGGGAGAAGATCGAGGTGGCCCGCTGCCTGGAGAAGCTGAAGGTGGACGTGATCGAGGCGGGCTTCGCCATCTCCTCCCCCGGCGACTTTGAGAGCGTGAAGACTATCTCCCAGTCGGTGAAGGAGTGCACCGTGGCGTCTCTGGCCCGTGCCAACGTCAAGGACATCGACGCGGCCTGGGAGGCGGTGAAGGGAGCCGCCAACCCCCGCATCCACCTGTTCATCGCCACCAGCGACCTGCACATGCAGTATAAGCTGAAGATGACCCCGGAGCAGGTCCTGGAGGCCGCCGCCTCCATGACCGCCTACGCGAAAAAGTACTGCGCCAACGTGGAGTTCTCCGCCGAGGACGCCACCCGCAGCGACTGGGACTTTCTCGCCAAGGTCATCTCCGCCGCCATCGCCAATGGCGCCACCACCGTGAACATCCCCGACACTGTGGGCTACACCACCCCGGCGGAGATGCGGGCCCTGTTCGAGTATCTCCGGGAGCACGTCAAAGACGCGGACAAGGCCGTGTTCTCCACCCACTGCCACGACGATCTTGGCATGGCCACCGCCAACACCCTGGCGGGCATCCAGGGCGGCGCACGGCAGATCGAGTGCACGGTGAACGGTCTGGGCGAGCGGGCTGGCAACACGGCCCTGGAAGAGGTCGTCATGGCCATGCGCACCCGGCCCAATGCCTACCCCTACGAGACCGCCATCGACGCCACCCAGATCGCCCGCGCCAGCCGCACGGTCTACTCCATCATCGGCCAGAGCGCGCCGCTCAACAAGCCCATCGTGGGCCGCAACGCCTTCGCCCACGAGGCGGGCATCCACCAGCACGGGGTGCTGGCCAACAAGCTCACCTATGAGATATTGACCCCCGAATCCGTGGGCGTGTCCACCAACAACCTGGTCCTGGGCAAGCACTCCGGCAAGCACGCCGTGGACGACCGGCTCCGGAGCCTGGGCTACACCCTCTCCAAGGAGGACCTGGAGGCCTGCTTTGAGGAATTCAAGGTCCTGTGCGACAAGAAAAAGGTGGTCACCGACGCGGACCTGGAGGCCATCGCCGAGCACCGGGCCGTGGTAAGCGAGAGCGCCGACGAGCACGGCTATAAGCTGGACTGGTTCTCCGTACACACCAGCAACTTCACCACCGCCACCTGCACCGTCAGCCTCATCAGGGACGGGGAGAAGTTCGAGGACGTGTGCCTGGGCGACGGCCCCATCGACGCGGCCTTCAACGCCATCGACAAGATCGTCCGGCCCGTGCCCCACACCTTCGACATCTACAACATCCACTCCATCTCCGAGGGCAAGGACACCCTGGGCGACGTGACCATCAAGCTGGCCGCCGGAGGCAGGACCTACACCGGCAAGGGCCTGTCCACCGACATCATGGAGGCCAGTATCGTGGCCTACATCAAGGCCATGAACAAGCTGTGCGCCGCCACGGCGAAGGAAAAGGAGAGTGCATGATATGGGCATGACCATCACCCAGAAGATTTTGGCCGCCCACGCGAATCTGCCCTCCGTCAAGGCCGGGGACCTGATCGAGGCCAAGCTGGACCTGGTGCTGGGAAACGACATCACCACCCCCGTGGCCGTGACGGTCTTTGACCAGGCGGGCCTCACGAAAATTTTCGACAAGGACAAGATCGCCATCGTCCTGGACCACTACACCCCCTGCAAGGACATCAAATCCGCCCAGCTCTGCCAGCAGGCCCGCGCCTTCGCCAAGCGCTTCGGCATCACCCATCTCTATGACGTGGGCCAGGCGGGCATCGAGCACGCCCTGCTGCCGGAAAAGGGTCTGGTAGCCCCCGGCGACTGCGTCATCGGCGCGGACAGCCACACCTGCACCTACGGGGCTCTGGGGGCCTTCTCCACCGGCGTGGGCTCCACGGACATGGCCGCCGGCATGGCCATCGGGGAGAACTGGTTCAAGGTCCCCGCCGCCATCCAGGTGGTCCTGACCGGGGAGCTGCCCCCCTACGTCAGCGGCAAGGACGTGATACTGCATCTGATCGGCCGCATCGGCGTGGACGGAGCGCTCTATAAGTCCCTGGAATTCACCGGTCCCGGCGTGGCGTCCCTTTCCATGGACGACCGGTTCACCATCGCCAACATGGCCATCGAGGCTGGGGCGAAAAACGGCGTGTTTCCGGTGGATGAAAAGACCGTGGAATACGTCTCCGGCCGGGTGGACCGGCCCTGGACGGCCTATGAGGCGGACCCGGACGCGGAGTACGAAAGCCAGGTCGTCATCGACCTGAGCAGCCTTTCCCCCACCGTGAGCCTGCCCCACCTGCCCAGCAACGCAAAGCCCATCGACCAGGTGAAGGGCATGGCCATCGACCAGGTGGTCATCGGCTCCTGCACCAACGGGCGCATCTCCGACCTGCGGGCCGCGGCGGAGATATTGAAGGGCAAAAAGGTGGCCGACGGCATCCGCTGCATCGTCATCCCGGCCACCCAGGCCGTATCCCTCCAGTGCATCCAGGAGGGGCTGGCGGAGATATTCATCGACGCCGGATGCGTGTTCTCCACGCCCACCTGCGGGCCCTGCCTGGGCGGGCACATGGGCTGCATGGCCCAGGGCGAGCGGGCCGTATCCACCACCAACCGGAATTTCGTGGGCCGCATGGGCCACACCGAGAGCGAAGTGATCCTGGCCTCCCCCGCCGTGGCCGCAGCCAGCGCCGTGGCGGGCGTGCTGGCCTCGCCCCTGGACATTATGAAGGAGGGCTGAACGATGGCGACCGGAACTGTTTTCAAATACGGCAACAATGTGGACACCGATGTGATCATCCCCGCCCGGTATCTGAACGCCCCGTCCCCGGCGGAGCTTGCCAAACACTGCATGGAGGACATCGACGCGGCCTACGCCTCCGCCGTGAAGCCCGGAGACATCCTGGTGGGCGGCTGGAACTTTGGCTGCGGCTCCTCCCGGGAGCACGCCCCCATGGCCATCCAGGCCAGCGGCGCTGCCTGCGTCATCGCCGCCAGCTTTGCCCGCATCTTCTACCGCAACGCCATCAATATCGGCTTTCCCATCCTGGAGTGCCCGGAGGCGGCGGAGGCCATCCAGAACGGCGATAAGGTCAGCGTGGACTTTGCCTCCGGCCTCATCGCCGACGAGACCACCGGCCAGACCTTCCAGGCCAATCCCTTCCCGGCGTTCATCAACAACATCATCGAAAAAGGCGGCCTTCTGCCCTATCTGAAGGCCCGGCAGAAAGGCGAGTGAACCGTATGGAATTCAACATTGCCCTGGTGAAGGGCGACGGCATCGGTCCGGAGATCGTGGACGGGGCCGTACAGGTTTTGGAAAAGGTGGGCGGGAAGTTCGGCCACACCTTCCGCTTCCAGTCCTATCTGGCGGGCGGCTGCGCCATCGACGCCACCGGCGTGCCCCTGCCTCAGGAGACCGTGGACGGGTGCCTTGCCAGCGACAGCGTGCTCCTGGGCGCGGTGGGCGGACCCAAGTGGGACACGCTCCCCGGCGACATCCGGCCGGAAAAGGCCCTGCTGGGCCTGCGGAGCAAGCTGGGGCTTTACACCAACCTGCGCCCGGCCAGGCTCTATCCGGCGCTGGCGGGCAAGTGTCCCCTGCGGGCGGAGACCGTGGCGGAGGGCTTTGACATGCTCATGGTCCGGGAGCTGACCGGCGGCATCTACTTCGGCGAGCGTGGCCGCCGGGAGGGCAAGCTCGGCCCGGAGGCCTACGACACGGAGAGCTACTCCGTTCTGGAGATCGAGCGCATCGCCCACGTGGCCTTCGCCGCGGCCCGGAAGCGCCGGGGCAGAGTCGTCAGCGTGGACAAGGCGAACGTGCTGGAGACCTCCCGTCTCTGGCGGGAGACGGTCCATAAGGTAGCGGAACAGTATCCGGACGTGACGGTGCAGGACATGCTGGTGGACAACGCCGCCATGCAGCTGGTCCGCCGTCCGGCCCAGTTCGACGTGATCGTCACCACCAACATGTTCGGGGACATCCTCTCCGACGAGGCCAGCCAGATCACCGGCTCCATCGGCCTGCTGCCCTCCGCCTCCCTGGGAGACGGGACACGGGGCCTGTACGAGCCCATCCACGGCTCCGCGCCGGACATCGCGGGCACCGGCAAGGCCAATCCCATCGCCACCATCCTCTCCGCGGCCATGATGCTGCGCTACTCCTTCGACCTGGGCGCGGAGGCGGACTGCATCGAGGCGGCGGTGGACAGGGCCCTGGCGGACGGCTGCCGCACGGCGGACATCGCCGCCCCCGGCGACGAGACGCTCAGCTGCGCCGGGATGGTCCGGGCCGTTCTGGACCGCATCGGAAAGGACTGACGCCATGAAGATCACCGGCGCGAAAATTCTGCTGGAATGCCTGCTGGAGCAGGGGGTGGACACGGTCTTCGGCTACCCCGGCGGCACCATTTTGAACGTCTACGACGCCCTGTACGACTACCGGGACCGCATCCGCCACATCCGCACCGCCCATGAGCAGGGCGCGGCCCACGCTGCGGACGGCTACGCCCGGTCCACCGGCCGGGTGGGCGTGTGCTTCGCCACCTCCGGCCCCGGCGCCACCAACCTGGTCACCGGCATCGCCACCGCCTATATGGACTCCTCCCCCGTGGTGTTCATCACCTGCAACGTGGGCGAGAACCTGATCGGCAAAGACTCCTTCCAGGAGGTGGACATCACCGGCATCACCATGCCCATCACCAAGTGCAACTACCTGGTCCGCCATGCGGACCAGCTGGCGGACGTGGTCCGGGAGGGCTTCGCCATCGCCCGCAGCGGCCGTCCCGGCCCCGTGCTCATCGACATCCTGAAAAACGCCACCGCCGAGGAGGCGGAATATACCTCCCTGCCCCTGGAGGAGCACTACAAGTTTGGCCGCCTGGCCGCGCTGCTGGGCCGGGCCAGCCACGACATGACCGCCCCCGAACCGGATCTGGAGGACATCGACACCCTGGTCCAGCTCATCAAGGAATCGGAGCGGCCCCTTCTCATCTGCGGCGGCGGCGTGGTCCGGGGCCGGGCCCATGAGGAGCTGGAGGTCTTTGCCCAGCGGGCCGACGCCCCCGTGGCCATCACGGTCATGGGCGCGGGCGGCTTCAACGGACGCAACCCCCTCACCACCGGCATGATCGGCATGCACGGCTCCCAGGCCAGCAACATGGCCGTGGACAGCTGCGACCTGCTCATCGCCCTGGGCTGCCGGTTCTCCGACCGGGTGGCGCTGGACCCCAAGACCTTCGCCAGCCAGGCCGTCATCGTCCAGGTGGACATCGACCGGTCCGAGATCAACAAAAACGTCCAGACCCGCCACCACATCGTGGGCGACGTGAAGCGGGTGCTGCAGCTTTTGAACGAGCGGGTGGAGCAGAAGGATAATTCCGACTGGAAAAACTACGTCTTTTCCTTCCCCACCGAGACGGAATACTCTCTCGCCGGGGACGCGCTGACCCCCAAGCAGATCTCCGACGCCGTGGCCCGCATCGCCCCCTGGGACACCATCGTGGCCACCGACGTGGGCCAGCACCAGATGTGGGTCACCCAGCACTTCCACTACGACTACCCCGGCCAGCTTCTCACCTCCGGCGGCTTCGGCTCCATGGGCTTCGGCCTGGGGGCCGCCATCGGCGCCAAGGTCAGCCATCCGGACAAGACCGTCCTGCACATCACCGGCGACGGGAGCTTCCGCATGAACTGCAACGAGCTGGCCACCGTGGCCTACTACAACATCCCCATCGTCACCATCATCTTCGACAACCGGACCTTGGGCATGGTCCGCCAGTGGCAGACGCTCATTTACGACAAGCGCTACTGCGAGACGGACATCGCCGTGGAGCCGGACTGGGTGAAGCTGGCCCAGGCCTACGGTCTTTCCGGCCGTCGGGTCTCCAACGCGGCGGACTTCGAATCCGCCCTGAAGGAGGCGCTCTCCTGCGGCCACGGCTACGTCATCGACGCGGTCATCGACACGGACGAGAAGGTCCGGCCCATGGTCAACGGCGGCGACCGGATCACCCAGTTCCTGTTGAATTAAGGAGGGCGGCGCGATGAGTATGAGAAAGATCCGATATACCCTGGCCGTGCTGGTGGACAACGAATCCGGCGTGCTCAGCCAGGTGTCCCGGCTGTTCTCCCGGAAGGGCTACAACATCGAGTCCCTGGCCGTGGGCACCACCGACAATCCCGCCGTCAGCCGCATCACCATCGAGGTGCTGGCGGAGACAGAGCAGCAGGTTCTGCTGCTGTGCAACCAGCTTAGAAAACTCTTCCCAGTCCACTCGGTGAAGCTGCTGGACAGCGAGCACTCCATCCGCCGGGAACTGGTGCTGCTGAAGGTCCGGGCCGAGACCGCCGGGGCCCGCAGCGAGATCATGCAGGTGGCCAACATCTTCCGGGCCAGCATCATCGACGTGGCCCCCGCCTCCCTGACCATCGCCGTCATCGGCGAGGAGCAGAAGACCGAGGCCATCCGGAACCTGGTGGAGAAGCACGGCATTCTGGAGCTGGTCCGCACCGGCGTGGTAGCTCTGGAGCGGGGCGCGTTCACCATCGACGAGGACACCAAGGTCAAGGGCGAATTCAACTACGGCAAAAACGTGCTTTGACTGCGCCGAAGGCGCCTTCCTCTTAGGCCCCCTTGTGCAAAGGGGGCTGGCTCCGGCGACAGCCGGAGACTGGGGGATTGTTAGACAACCCCTCCACCGCACTTCGTGCGGTCCCCCTCCCCTTGCACAGGGGAGGCTTATAAGGTCAATTAATTTAAATTTCAATAAAAGGAGTTTATTACCATGGCAAAGATGTATTACGAGCAGGACTGCGACCTCAACGTGCTGGACGGCAAGAAGATCGCCATCATCGGCTACGGCTCCCAGGGCCACGCCCACGCCCAGAATCTGCGCGATTCCGGCTGCGACGTGATCGTGGGCCTTCGCAAGGGCAAGAGCTGGACCAAGGCCACCGAGGACGGCTTCACCGTCATGACCGTGGCCGACGCCGCCAAGGCCGCCGACATCATCATGATGCTGGTCAACGACGAGCGGGCCGCCGATATCTACAGGGAGTCCGTGGGACCCAACCTGTCCGCTGGCAAAGCCCTGGCTTTCGCCCACGGCTTCAACATCCGCTATCAGCAGATCGTGCCGCCCGCCGACGTGGACGTGTTCATGGCGGCCCCCAAGGGCCCCGGCCATACCGTCCGCTCCCAGTATGTGGCGGGCAAGGGCGTGCCCTGTCTGGTGGCCGTGGAGCAGAACGCCTCCGGCAAGGCGCTGGAGATCGCTCTGGCCTACATCGCCGGTATCGGCGGCGCGCGCGCCGGGATCATGGAGACCACCATGCACGACGAGACCGAGACCGACCTGTTCGGCGAGCAGACCGTGCTGTGCGGCGGCGTGGTGGACCTGATGCAGTGCGGCTTCGAGGTCCTGTGCGAGGCGGGCTACGCCCCCGAGAACGCCTATTTTGAGTGCATCCACGAGATGAAGCTCATCATCGACCTGATCAACAAGGGCGGCGTGGCGGCCATGAACTACTCCATCTCCGACACCGCCGAGTTCGGCGAGTACGTCTCCGGCCCCCGTGTACTGCCCCACGACCAGATCAAGGCCAACATGCGGGCCGTGCTCTCCGACATCCAGGACGGCACCTTCGCAGGCCGCTGGATCGCCGAGAACAAGAACGGCCGCACCTTCTTCAACTCCAAGCGGGCCCAGCTTGCCAAGCACCCCATGGAGATCATCGGCAAGGAGCTTCGGGACAATATGCTCTGGAAGGACTCCGCCGACGGCGACAAGGGCCTGGATTCTGCGTCCAACTAAGTCGTTTGAAAGCCGGAGGCTTTCAAACGAGAAGGCTGCGGCCTGCTGCAGCGCACGCGCAAGCGCGCACGTTTGCAGGCCGAGAAGAATGATTTCCGACGTACACGCCGCCGGAAATCATGATCCCACCTTATTTGCGCCTGCGGGCGCAAACTCTGCGAGGCTCATTTAAGGAGGAATTTTGAATGCGTTCTGAGCAAGTCAAGACGGGTGTGGAGCGGACGCCGAACCGCAGTCTGTTCTACGCCCTGGGCTATACGGACGAGGAGCTGAGCCGCCCCCTGGTGGGGGTGGTCAGCTCCTACAACGAGATCGTTCCCGGCCACATGAACATCGACAAGATCGCCGAGGCCGTCAAGGCGGGCGTCCGGGCCGCGGGCGGCACGCCCATCATGTTCCCCGCCATCGCCGTGTGCGACGGCATCGCCATGGGCCACATCGGCATGAAATACTCCCTGGTGACCCGTGACCTGATCGCGGACTCCACCGAGGCCATGGCTCTGGCCCACCAGTTCGACGGCCTGGTGATGATCCCCAACTGCGACAAGAACGTGCCCGGCCTTCTCATGGCCGCGGCCCGGCTGAACATCCCCGCCATCTTCGTCTCCGGCGGGCCCATGCTGGCGGGGCGGCTCTCCGACGGTCGGCGCACCTGCCTTTCCCACATGTTCGAGGCCGTGGGCGCCTATCACGCTGGGACGCTGGACGAGGCGGGCGTGGCAGAATACACGGAAAACGCCTGTCCCACCTGCGGCAGCTGCTCGGGCATGTACACCGCCAACTCCATGAACTGCCTGACAGAGGCCATCGGCATGGCCCTGCGTGGCAACGGCACCATCCCCGCCGTGTATTCCGCCCGGCTGCGTTTGGCCAAACACACCGGCATGAAGATCATGGAGCTCATTGAAAAGGATATCAAGCCCCGTGACATCATGACGGCCGCCGCCTTCCACAACGCCGAGACCGTTGACATGGCCCTGGGCTGCTCCACCAACACCATGCTGCACCTGCCCGCCATCGCCCATGGGGCCGGGGTGGACATCGACCTGCACATGGTAAACGCCATCAGCGCCAGGACCCCCAACCTGTGCCACCTGGCCCCCGCCGGGGACACCTTCATGGAGGACCTGGACCAGGCTGGCGGCGTCTGGGCGGTCATGGCGGAGCTCACCAAGGCTGACCTTCTGGACACGAGCTGCATGACCGTCACCGGCGCCACTGTGGGCGAGAACCTCCGGGGCGTCACGAACCGGGACCCGGCCCTGATCCGGCCTCTGGAGGACCCCTTCTCCCCCACCGGCGGCATCGCGGTGCTCTACGGCAACCTGGCCCCGGACGGCTGCGTGGTGAAGCAGAGCGCCGTGGCTCCTGAGATGCTGGTCCACACGGGCCCGGCACGGGTGTTCGACTCGGAGGAGGACGCCATCGCCGTCATCTACGCCGGGGGCATCAAGCCCGGCGACGTGGTGGTCATCCGCTACGAGGGGCCCAAGGGCGGCCCCGGCATGCGGGAGATGCTCAACCCCACCTCCGCCATCTGCGGCATGGGTCTGGGAGAGAGCGTGGCCCTCATCACCGACGGCCGGTTCTCCGGGGCCACACGGGGCGCGTCCATCGGCCACGTGAGCCCCGAGGCCGCCTCCGGCGGGCTGATCGGCCTGGTGGAGGAGGGCGACCGCATCTGCATCGACATTCCGAACCACACCATCTCCCTGAACGTGCCGGAGGACGTGCTGGCCGCCAGGCGCGCCGCCTGGGTCTGCCCGGAGCCCAAGGTCAGGACCGGGTATCTGGCCCGGTACGCCAAGCTGGTCTCCTCCGCCGACAAGGGCGCGATCTTGCAGTAAGCTATGGAAAATGTAAGCAAGCTTTTGGACCAACTGGTCCTGTACCGGCCCGCCGGACTGCTGGCCCGGCTGGCCCCGGCTCTGGACGGGGCGGCGAGCGCCGCTCCCGCCTTACGCGCGCTGCTGGACCAGGCCGTCGCCAACAACTGGCAGGGGGACCTGTGGCAGTGCGCCCTGGCCCAGTCCCTGGCGGAGAGCGAGAATCCCTTCTCCCTGGCCTGCGAGCGCCGGGAGGCCGCCCACGACAGCCTGTGGCTCATCGCCCTGGCGGACATGGCGGTCTACAAGGCGCTGTTCGCCCTGGACCTGCCCGCCCCCTTTGACGCCGTCCGGCGCTTCCGGCACGAAAACCCCAACGCCCCCCGGAAGGAGGCGGGCCGCCGTATCCAGGCCCTGGCGGAAAAGCTGGCGGGGACGGACAGTCCCACTGCCATGCTGAACGCCCTGACCGTCTTTTATCAGAGCCACGGCCTGGGGCTGCTGGGCCTGGGAGAGCTGTTCCGGGTCACCGGAGAGGCCGGTCACGCCGAGCTGTTCCCCGTGGAGGGCCGCCGGGACGTGCGGCTGGCCGACCTGGTGGGCTACGAGAGCCAAAAATCCCAGCTTTTGGAAAACACGCTGGCGTTTCTCTCCGGCCGCCGGGCCAACAACGTGCTGCTGTACGGCGACGCGGGCACCGGCAAATCCACCAGCGTCCAGGCCCTGGCCAACGAGTACGCCCCCCAGGGGCTGCGGCTCATCGAGCTCTACAAGCACCAGTTCGGCCTCATACCCGACCTTCTGAGCCGCATCAAGGGCCGGAACTACCGCTTCATCCTGCTGCTGGACGATCTGTCCTTCGAGGAGAACGAGGTGGAGTACAAGCACCTGAAGGCGGTCATGGAGGGCGGCGGCGAGGCCGCGCCGGAAAACGTGCTCATCTACGCCACCAGCAACCGGCGGCATCTCGTCAAGGAGACCTGGGCGGACCGGTCCGACATGGAGCACGACGGGGACGTCCACCGCTCCGACACCATGGAGGAGAAGCTGTCCCTGGCCGGGCGCTTCGGGCTGCAGATCTACTACCCCAACCCCACCTTCGAGGAATACCACGCCATCGTCCGGACCCTGGCCCGGCGGACCGGCGCTCTGGACACGATGACCGACGAGGCCCTTCGCGGTGCGGCGGCCACCTGGCAGGTCCGCCACGGCAGCCGCTCGGGCCGCACGGCCCAGCAGTTCGTGCAGGACCTTCTGTGCCGCGCCCCGGAAGAAAGAGAGACATGACCCATGCTGACACTGGACAAGATCTATCAGGCGGCCTTCACCCTCAAGGGCGTGGCCCGCAGGACCGACCTTCTGCACGCCGACAACCTGCCCGGCGAGGCGGAGATATACTTAAAAAGCGAGAATTTACAGGTGACCGGCAGTTTCAAGGTCCGGGGTGCCTACAACAAGATCGCCTCCCTGACGCCGGAGCAGCGGCAGGCGGGCATTCTTGCCTGCTCCGCCGGGAACCATGCCCAGGGCGTGGCTCTGGCCGCCTCCCGCGTGGGCGCTCACAGCGTGGTCTGCATGCCCGACGGGGCCCCCATCAGCAAGGTGGAGGCCACCAAGCGCCTGGGCGCGGAGGTGGTGCTGGTCAAGGGCGGCTATGACGACGCCCACGCCTACGCCGTCGAGCTGCAAAAAAAGACGGGAGCCACCTTCATCCACCCCTTCAACGACGAGCTGGTCATCGCCGGTCAGGGCACCATCGGCCTGGAGATATTGGACCAGCTGCCGGACGTGGACGCGGTGCTGGTGCCCGTGGGCGGCGGCGGGCTCATCTCCGGCGTGGCCTGCGCCGTCAAGAACCTGAACCCCAACGTGAAGGTCTACGGCGTCCAGGCGGCGGGGGCCCCCTGCATGGCCCAAAGCCGGCACGACGGGCATATCGTCACCCTGGAAAGCGCCTCCACCTTCGCCGACGGCATCGCCGTCAGGACGCCGGGAGAGCTGACCTTTGAGATGACGAAGCGGTACGTGGACGACATCGTCACCGTCTCCGAGGACGAGACCGCCGCGGCCATCCTGGCCCTCATCGAGCGGCAGAAGCTCATCGCCGAGGGAGCCGGGGCCGTGAGCGTGGCGGCGGCCATCTTCAACAAGCTGCCTCTGGCGGGCAAAAAGACCGTGTGCATCGTCTCGGGCGGCAACATCGACGTGAACATCCTCTCCCGGGTCATCACCCGCGGCCTGGTCATGGGCGGGCGCAACAGCGTGCTGCAGATCGCCCTGGAGGACAAGCCCGGCCAGCTTCTGGGCGTCAGCGAGATCATCTCCCGCTGCGGCGGCAACGTGGTCTCCGTCCACCACGAGCGGTCCGACGCCAACATGGCCATCTCCAGCTGCTTCCTCAAGATCGGCATGGAGACGAGGGATTTTGAGCAGATCGCCACCATCAAGGACGAGCTCACCCGCGCCGGTTTCCACATCGTCGCGGACCGGGGCCAGGAGAATTGACGTCGGAGCGCGAAATATGATCATCCCCCGGCTCGACTGAGCCGGGGGATATTCGCGTTTATTGTCTGTCCTGTTCAGGTCAGCGGCTCGAATACGAAGTTTTTCTCCTTGGCATAGGTCTCCGCCGTGGAGCCCGCATAGCCGTGGATGACGATGGTGCAATAGGCGTGGCGCTCCATGCCCAGCGTGTAGTAGATCTCCTTGCCGTAATATAAGGTTTCCTCATAATCCGGCGCGATCACGCACTTGGGATTTCTCACATAGAAATGCCGGACATAGGGTTCGTCCTCCGACCCCTCGAACCATATATCATAGCCGAACGCGCCGCTGCCGATATAAGCTACGCTGGCGGGAATATCGATGGCCCCGGTCGGGTAGCCCGACCCGAAACACTGGTAGAAAGCGCAGTCCCCGATACTGGTCACCGTATCGGCAATGCTGATGCCGCCGGTCAACTGGTCAAGTCCTACGAATGCCCACGAACCGATGGAGGTGACGCCGCTGTCGATCACGATCTTGTGTACGTATGCGCCGTAGCGGTCATAGTCGCCCCAAGGCTGCTCTTCACTGCTGGCATAGTCCGCCATCTTCCCCGTGCCGGAGATGGTCAGGGTGCCGTCGTCGGTGAGGACCCACTTCACATTGTCCCCCTGGTCTCCGCAGGTCCCGGAGTCCACGACCCCCGGCTTCGTATAGGCGACGGACACGCCCTTCGTGTCATAGGAGCTGGTGTATTTATCGCTTCCGTTTTCGATGCACCGCACCGTGAACCAGTAGGTAACGCCCTCCTCGGCGTCCGTCCAGACGTAGCTGGTCAGGCTCCCCGGCACGTCCCCGATGACGGACCACTTGCCGCCCTCGGTCTTGCAGAACACCCGGTAGGCCGCCGCGCCCGTCACCTTGTTCCAGCTCACCTGGATGCCTCTGTCCGTGAGAGCCGCCTCCACCGTGGGCGGCGCGATGTATTTCAGGCTGCCGCTGGCCTTGTAGCCGCCCAGCATCGTCTTCTTGTCGTTCATGACGCACCGGACCGTGAACTGATACGTCCTGCCGCTTTTCAGATTCGCGTTCTTCCGGGTGTAACTGGTGGCCGTGGTGGTCCCGATCTTATGCCAGGACCCGCCGTTCTCCCGATAATACACCATGTACCGGGGCGAACCGGACACCTTGTTCCAACTCACCTTGATCCCGCCGCCGGAGGCCAGAGAGATCTTCACCTTCGGCGCGGCCAGATATTGCAGACTGCTGCTGGCCTTATAGGAGCTCAGCATGGTCTTCTTGTCGTTCTTCACACACCGGACCGTGAACTGATAGGTCACGCCGGTTTTCAGCTTCGAGGCCGCGCGGGTGTAGCTGGTCTTAGCCGTGGTGCCGATCTTATGCCAGGACCCGCCGTTCTCCCGGTAATACACCATGTACCGGGGCGAACCGGACACCTTGTTCCAGCTCACCTTGATCCCGCCGTCGGAGGCCGCGGAGATCTTCACCGTGGGCGCGGCCAGTTGGAAGCCCGCGTTATATTGCAGACTGTTGCTGGCCTTATAAGAACTCAGCAGGGTCTTTTTGTCGCTGGCGCAGCAGCGGACCGTGAACTGGTACGTCTTGCCCTTGGTCAGCTTGGACGCCGCCCTGGTGTAGCTGGTGCTGGCGGTGGTCCCGATCTTATGCCAGGACCCGCCGTTCTCCCTGTAGTACACCATATACCGGGCCGAGCCGGATACCTTGTTCCAACTCACCTGGATACCGTTGGAGACCTTGCTGATCTTCACCGTGGGCGCGGCCAGCTGACCGCCATATTGCAGACTGTTGCTGGCCTTATAGCCGCTGAGCAGGGTCTTCTTATCCCCGGCGCAGCAACGGACCGTGAACTGGTAGGTCGCTCCGTTTTTCAGTGCGGACGCACCGCGGGTGTAGCTGGTCTTGTCCGTGGTGCCGATCTTCTGCCAGCTGCCGCCGTTCTCCTTGTAGTACACCATGTACCGAGCCGAGCCGGATACCTTGTTCCAGCTCACCTGGATGCCGTTGGAGACCTTGGTGATCTTCACCGTGGGCGCGGCCAACGAGGGGACCGGCGTAGCCGTGGGCACGGGCTTTGGCGTCGCCGTGGGCTTTGGCGTGGGCGTGGGGGTGGGCGTGGGTGTAGGGACGGGCTTCATTCCGGGTCCCGGCGCCTGGCCGATCGGTTTGAACGTATACCCGTACTGCTTCGCATAGGACTGGGCTGTGGAACTTTCATCCGCATAGATTACAGTCTGCGCCGGTTTTCCCATGGCGTCTTCACCCTCATAGATGGCGCAGGCCGGATTCCGGACGATAGCCACTGTCAGACCGCTGGCGGCGAAGGCAGAGCGTCCGATGCTGTCCACACTGTCAGGGATATCCACATAGGTCAGCGCACTGCAATGATAGAACGCCTCGTCGCCGATGCTGGCAACGTTGGCAGGGATATCAATACTGCCCAGACTGATGCATTCGTAGAATACGCGGGAACCGATGCCGGTCACGCCGGTCGGGATGTTCACATTGCTCAGCGCAGTGCAGTTGCTGAACAATCCTTCCGGCATGGTAATCATACCACTGGGCAGCGTGGCCTGTCTCAGGCTTTTGCAGTTATAAAACATACCCGTTCCCATGCTCTGTACGCTGTCGGGAATGGCGATCGTGGTAAAGCCGCATCCCTCGAAAGCGTTCTTGCCGATCGTCACTACCCCGGCGGGTATCTTGATCTTCGTAAGCGCCTTGCAGCTACAGAACGCGTAGTCGCCGATGGCGCTCACGCTGTCGGGGATCGTGACGCTGACAAGGCTCGCGCACTCCCTAAACGCTCCATTGCTGATGCTGGCCAGACCGTTGGGCAATTCAACCTTTGTCAGACCAGTACCATTGAACGCGTCGTTGCCGATGATGCTCACAGTGCTGGGAATGCTGACGCTCGCCAGCTTGGTGCAGTTGATAAACGCGCTGTCGCCGATGCTGCCAAGCCCCGAGGGAAGAGTGATAGACGCGATATTTCCGCAATGGGCGAATGCTTCCTTGCCGATCGTGGTCACTCCGCCTTTAAAAGTGACGGCGGAAAGACCGGGGCAGCTATAAAACACGCCATCGCCGATGCTGGCAACGCTGGCGGGGATGGTCACGGAGACCAGGGAATCGCACCCACGGAACGCCCCGTTGCCGATGGTCGTCACCTTCTCGGGGATAACGATAGAGGAAAGGCTGCCGCAGCCGAGAAACACCTGCTCGTCGATGGCCACGATATTCTTCGGGATATTGACGCGGATCAGATTCTTGCAGCTTCTGCATGCCCCGCGGCCTATATTCGTCACCGTCTCCGGGATCTGGAGCTCGGTCAGACTTGAGCACCCCTCGAACGCAGAAGCGCCTATGCCCTGCACGCCGTTGGGGATCTGGACGCTCGCCAGCTTGCTGCACCCGGAAAACAAGTAGTCACTGACGGACTGGAGCTTATCGGGAAGATCCATCCCGGTCAGGGAACCGCAGCCGCTGAAAGCATTGCCCCCAATACTTGTCACAGTGTCGGGAATCGTCAGGGCCGTGAGACTACCGCAGGAGGCAAATGCCCCACCGCCAATGCTCGTTACGCCGTTGGGTATGGTCACATCTGTCAGAAGCGTGCAGTTCATAAACGCCTGACCACCGATGCTGGTCACGCCGCTGCCGATGACCACCTTTGTGATGCTGCTCTTATAGTCGCGCCAGGGCGTCAATCCGCCCTGATGACCGTCGTCAAAGTCCTGCATGCGCCCCGATCCGGAGATGGTGAGGACGCCGCCGCTATAGCTCCACGACAGCTGCTCGCCGATCGTCCCGGAGGTATCCGCTATCGGCATAGGCATGTCAATAGTTTCCAGCTCTTCGACCGGTTCCGGCACCTCTGTCGCCTCGACGGGTACCTCCGTCACGACGGGTTCCTCCGTCGCAATGGGTTCCTCCGTCACGATGGGTTCCTCCGTCACGATGGGTTCCTCCGTCACGATGGGTTCCTCCGTCGCGGCGGGTTCTTCCGTGACAACGGTTTCTTCCGTTGCCTCAACCGGTTCCTCCGTCACAACAGGTTCCTCTGTCACGACGGGTTCCTCCGTCACAACAGGTTCCTCTGTCACGACGACAGGTTCCTCCGTCACGATGGGCTCTTCCGTCGTCTCGACAGGTTCCTCCGTGACGATGGGCTCTTCCGCCGGGGCTTCCTGGGCGAAGGCAGGGACGCACAGAGAGAAGAGCGTCACGATCGCCAGGAGCATACTTAGACCGCGCTTTGCCAT
>CANRDC010000033.1 GCA_947629245.1 uncultured Oscillospiraceae bacterium
CCTTCAAGGAGGCCCAGTTCGACATCATCTACGGCGAGGGCATCTCCAAGATCGGCGAGATCATCGACCTGGGCGTGAAGCTGGACATCATCGAGAAGGCCGGCGCCTGGTTCACCTGCTGCGGCGAACGCATCCAGGGCCGGGACGGGGTGAAGGAATTCCTCATGGCAAACCCGGACAAGGCCGACGAGATCGAGCAGCAGATCCGGACCAACGCTCACAAGCTCATGAGCCCCCAGGCGTTGAAGGCCGCCAAGGCCGCCGGTCGGGCCGTGGACGTGTCGGCGGAGGACTTCGACGACGGAGAATAGTCGTTTGCATGCAAGCATGCAAACGAGAAGGTTTCGGTCTGCTGCAGCGCACGGGCCGCAAGCGGCCCGCACGTTTGCAGACCGCAAAGAATGATTTCCGAGGTACACGCCCTCGGAAATCATATCCAAATTCATTCGCCGCTCCGGCGGCGAACTCTGCGAGGCTATGAGCGAAGAGTTTAAATACACCGTCCGGTCGGTGATGAACGATCCGGCAGGAGAGCTGGAGCCGCCGAAAAAGCGGAAAACGCCGGAGGACCCGCTGGAGAGGGCGAAGAAGTGGGCCGTGGAATACCTCAAGCGCCCCCACTCGGAAAAGGAGCTGCGCAAGAAGCTGGCGGATAAGGGCTGTTCCCAGCAGGATATCGACACGGTGACCGCCCTGTGTGTGGACTACGGCTTCGTCAACGACGCCGAGTACGCGGGGATGATCTGTCGGCACTACGCCGCCATGGGCTACGGTCCGGGCCGGGTCCGGACGGAGCTTGCCCGCCGGGGCGTGCCCAGGGATCTGTGGGAGGACGCGCTGGAGCAGATGCCCGAGGGCTCGGAGACCATCGACCGGCTGCTGGCCGCCAGGCTCCGGGGCCGGGACCCCTCCGACCGGAAGGAGCGGGACAAGGCCGCCGCCGCCCTTTTCCGCAAGGGCTATTCCTGGGACGATATCCGCGCGGCTCTGAACCGCTACGGCGCGGATACGGACGAATGAAACATCGCCTCCTTAACAGAAATGCGGCAAAGCCGCACATTTTATGGCTCCCTTGTGCAAAGGGAGCTGTCGAGCGAAGCGAGACTGAGGGATTGTTAGACAACCCCTCCGAGCGCCGCAGAGCGGCGCCCACCTCCCCTTGCACAGGGGAGGCGTTCAGCAAGGATTTCATATGAAAGTACACTTCACCTCCCTTGGCTGTGCCAAGAACCTGATCGATTCCGAACAAATGCTGGCGCTCATACGGGCCGCCGGTCATGAGATCACCGAGGACCCCGCCCAGGCGGACGCCGCGGTGGTCAATACGTGCGCCTTCATCGAGGCGGCCCAGCAGGAGGCCATCGACGCGATCCTGGAGCTGGGGGCGCTGAAAAAGACCGGCTCTTTGAAGCGGCTGGTGGTCACCGGCTGCCTGGCGGAGCGGTATCAGGACGACATCCTGAAGGAGCTGCCGGAGATCGACGCGGTGCTGGGGGTGGGGAGCTTTCCCGACATCGTGGCGGCGCTGGAGTCCGGCGAGCGCCATTTCGCCCGGTTCCTGGACAAGAACGCCCCTCTGCCGGAGTTGGACCGGACTGTGACCACCGGGCCGGGCTGGGCATACATCAAGATCGCGGACGGGTGTGACAACCGCTGCGCCTACTGCGTCATCCCCTCCATCCGGGGCCGCTACCGGTCCCGGCCCATGGACGCCGTGCTGGCGGAGGCGGCGGCGCTGGCCGAGAGCGGCGTGAAGGAGCTCATTCTGGTGGCCCAGGACGTGACCCGCTACGGCCACGACCTTCGCGACGGCACGACCCTGGCCTCCCTGCTGCGGGAACTGGTGAAGGTGGACGGCATAGAATGGATACGGCTGCACTACCTCTACCCCAACGAGATCACCGACGAGCTCATCGACGTCATCGCGGCCGAACCCAAGATCGTGAAATATCTGGACATCCCCATCCAGCATGTGAACGACGCCATCCTGCGCCGGATGCGGCGGCCCGAGACGGGCGAGAGCATCCGGGCATTGTTCGCCAAGCTCCGGGCGCGCATCCCCGGCGTGGTGCTGCGCACCAGCCTGATCGTGGGGCTGCCCGGCGAGGGCGAGGCGGAATTTGGGGAGCTTCTGGACTTTCTGCGGGAGCAGAGGCTGCCACGGGCGGGGGTATTCGTCTTTTCGCCCCAGGAGGGCACTCCGGCGGCGGAGATGCCGGACCGGTGCGGCCCCGAGGAGGCCCAGGCCCGGCAGCGGACCGTGATGGACCTGCAAAACGCCGTCATGGACGCGTTCGACCGCTCCCGGCTCGGCGGCGTGCTGCCCGTTCTGTGCGAGGGCGTGGGCCAGGACGGCCGCTGGTTTGGCCGCAGCTTTGCCGACTCCCCGGACGTGGACGAACAGGTGCTCTTCACCGGGGACGCCCGGCCGGGCCAGTTCGCCATAGTGCGGCTGGAGGCCCTGGAGGACGGGTGCCTAACAGGAAAAGTGGAAGAAAACGGCAAATAAGGACCTTGATATAGATGTTTGACTATCTGAAAGAGACCATACACGCCTATCAGGCACGGGACCCGGCGGCCAGGAGCGCTCTGGAGATCTGGCTGCTGTACCCCGGCGTGAAGGCGGTCATGCGCCACCGCCGGGCCCACTGGTGCTGGACACACGGGCTCAAATTCCTGGCGCGGGCCATCTCTCAGCGGACCCGCCGCAAGACCGGCATCGAGATCCACCCCGGCGCGACCATCGGCCGCCGCCTGGTCATCGACCACGGCATGGGCGTGGTCATCGGAGAGACGGCGGAGATCGGAGACGACGTGCTGCTTTACCAGTGCGTGACCCTGGGCGGCACCGGCAAGGACCAGGGCAAGCGCCACCCCACCATCGGCAACAACGTGCTCATCGGCTCCGGCGCCAAGGTCCTGGGGCCCTTCAAGGTGGGGGACAACAGCCGCATCGCCTCCAACGCCGTGGTGCTCTCGGAGGTGCCCCCCAACTCCACCGCCGTGGGCGTGCCCGCCCATGTGGCCCGCATCGCGGGAGAGCGGACCGATTTCGCCGCCCGTGTGGACCAGATCAGCGTTTCCGACCCCGTGGCTCAGGAGCTGTGCGCCCTGCGCGGCCGGGTCATCGAACTGGAACAGCAACTCGCAAAGGAGAAGTAAGACCATGCGCTTTTATAACGACCTGACCATGCAGAAGGAGGACTTCGTCCCCATCGCCGAGGGCAAGGTCACCATGTACAGCTGCGGTCCCACGGTATACAACTATATCCATGTGGGCAACGCCCGGCCCATCATCATGTTCGACGTGCTGCGCCGGTATCTGGAATACCGGGGCTATGAGGTCACGTTCGTGCAGAACTTCACCGATGTGGACGACAAGATCATCCGCCGGGCCAACGAGGAGGGCGTGTCCTCCGCCGATATCGCCGAAAAGTATATCGCCGAGTACTGGAAGGACGTGAAGGCCCTGGGCGTCCGGGAGGCCACCGTCCACCCCAAGGCTACGGAGAATATCCCCCAGATCATCGAGCTGGTCCAGACCCTCATCGATAAGGGCTACGCCTACGAGGTCAACGGGGACGTGTACTACCGCACGGGAAAGTTCCGGGACTACGGCAAGCTGAGCCACCAGAATCTGGACGATCTCATGCACGGCGCCCGTGTGGAGGTCAACGACGTGAAGGAAAACCCCATGGACTTTGCCCTGTGGAAGGCCGCCAAGCCCGGCGAGCCCGACTGGGAGTCCCCCTGGGGCATGGGCCGTCCCGGCTGGCACATCGAGTGCTCGGCTATGAGTAACCGCTATCTGGGCAAGACCATCGACATCCACACCGGCGGCAAGGACCTGGTATTCCCCCACCATGAAAACGAGATCGCCCAGTCCGAGGCCGCCAACGGCGTGCCCTTCGTCCACTACTGGCTGCACAATGGCTTCATCAACGTGGACAATCAGAAGATGTCGAAGTCCCTGGGCAACTTCTTCACCGTCCGGGACGCGGCGGCGGCCTACGGCTACGACTGCATCCGCATGTTCATGCTCATGAGCCACTACCGGTCCCCGCTGAACTACTCCGTGGATGTGCTGACCCAGGCCCAGGCGGCCCTGGACCGGCTCCAGACCGCCAGGGACAATCTGGACTTCTTCGCCGCCAACGGCAAAGACGGCGCGCTCAGCGAAACCGACGCCGCCTTCGTCGCGGGGCTGGACAAGTACCGGGCCCGGTTCATCGAGGTCATGGACGACGACTTCAACACCGCCGACGCGGTGAGCGTCATCTTCGAGCTGGTCCGGGACGTGAACGCCGCCGTATCCCCCGCCGCCGACCCGACCAAGGCCCTGGCCGCCGCCTGCCGGGACATCTTCCTGGAGCTGTGCGGCGTGCTGGGTATCCCCTTCGCCGCGGCGGAGGACCTGGACCGGGAGATCGAGGAGAAGATCGCCGCCCGGCAGGCCGCCCGCAAGGCCAAAAACTGGGCCGAGGCCGACCGTATCCGGGACGAGCTGAAGGCCGCTGGGATCGTTCTGGAGGACACCCCCCAGGGCGTCAAGTGGCACAGAAGCTGACGGCCCCGCCCACTCGTTACAAACCGTGTCTCCCAACAGGGGACACGGTTTGGCTATTTTGTCCCTTGTGCAAAGAAAAATAATCCTTCATAATAATGATAGGTAATATATGAATTCATGAGGTAAAGCACACACATGGCACAAACACAAAAGAAACTTGATTCCAGCCGCATGGGCGAGATGCCGGAGGGCAAGCTGCTCATCACACTGGCCGTACCCATGATGCTGTCCATGCTGGTACAGGCGCTGTACAACATCGTGGACAGCGTGTATGTGGCGCGGGTGTCGGAGGACTGCCTGTCGGCCCTGAGCCTTGCGTTCCCCGCCCAGAACATCATGATCGGCCTGGGCACCGGTACGGGCGTGGGCGTGAGCACCCTGGTATCCCGGGCCCTGGGCAGCAAAAATAATAAGCTGGCAAGCCAGACCGCCGGTACTGCCATCGCTCTGGGCGTATGCTGCTGGGCGCTGATGGCCCTGTTCGGCGTCTTCGGCGCCGACTGGTTCATCCGCTCCCAGACGAGCGTGGAGAGCATCCGGGCCTACACCGACTCGTATCTTCGCATCGTCACCATCGGGTCGCTTTTCGTCTATCAGGAGATCAACGCCGAGCGGCTGCTGCAGTCCACGGGCCTGACCACCCTGTCCATGTGGACCCAGATGGCGGGCGCCGTCACCAACATCATCCTGGACCCCTTCTTCATCTACGGCTGGTGCGGCCTGCCCGCCATGGGCACCGCCGGAGCCGCCATCGCCACGGTCATCGGCCAGGCGGTGGGCACGGCCCTGGGCTTCTTCTTCCACTTTAAGAAAAACAAGGAGCTGCCCATCCGTCTGTCCGACATCCGCCTGCCCTGGCACATCGTCCGGGACATCTACCGCATCGGCTTCCCCTCCATCCTGATGGTGGCCATCGGCTCAGTCACCAACTACCTGATGAACATCATCCTGGGGGCCTTCACCTCCACGGCGGTGGCGGTCTACGGGGCGTACTTCAAGATCCAGAGCTTCTTCTTCATGCCCGTGTTCGGCCTGAACAACGGCATCATCCCCATCATCGGCTACAACTACGGCGCCCGGAAAAAGGAGCGCATCTACCGCACTATCCGTTTCGGCGTGCTGTTCGCCTGCTTCTTCATGGTCCTGGGCTTTGTCTGCTTCCAGGTGATCCCCCAGGTGTTCCTGGGCGCGTTCAGCCCCTCGGAGACCATGCTGGCCATCGGCGTGCCCGCTCTGCGGCGCATCAGCATAAGCTTCCTGCTGGCGGGCTTTTGCATCGTGGCGGGCTCCGCCTGCCAGGCTCTGGACAAGAGCATGTTCTCCTTTTTCGTGTCCGTGCTGCGCCAGGTGGTGGCTCTCATCCCCGCGGCGTGGCTGCTCTCCCTCACCGGGAACGTGGACAACGTCTGGTGGTGCTTCCCCATCGCGGAGCTGGTGAGCTTGGCCGCCAGCATATTCTTCCTGCGCAAGGCCCTGCGGGACATGGAGAAAAAGCTGGCCAGCCCCGCCGCCTGACCCCTTTCCCGTCTCAACCCCCCGTCCTATTGGACGGGGGTCGATTTTTTGTCGTTTTTTTCGCCGCAGATGTTGACAATTCGTAATATTTGTGTTAAGTTTGTTCCATATCGTAACCATATTGTAACTTTTTGGAGAGAGGACTTGGTGAGCGGTATGACAGACGCAGGATTTAAGCCCACGGCGGTACTGGCGGGCTATTTGAAGGAGACGGACCCGGACCAGGCGGTAAAGCTGGCGCGGGAGCTGTGCGATCAGCTGGAGGAGGAGCCGGACAGCTTCCATGGCGGCGTCTGGCCGGGCAATGTGGAGCTGAACGTGGAAGGCAACGCCGTTTTGGGCGCGCCCAACCACACCGCGCCCAACCGGCGTCCGGCGGACCAGGTGGAATATCTGGCGCCGGAGCACTTCTGGGACGGGGCCGGTTCCGCCGCGGCGGACGTATACTCCGTGGGGCTGATGCTCTACGCGGGCTGCAACGGGGGATATCTCCCCTTCCAGGCCAAGGGCGGAGCGCTGACGGACAAGGAGCGCTCAGCCGCTCTGCGCCGCCGGATGAAGGGCGAGAAGATCGCGGCCCCCGCGGGCGTGAGCCCGGAGCTGAAGAAGGTCATAGAAAAGGCCCTGGCCTATGAGCCGGAGGACCGGTATATCACGGCCAGAGAGTTCCTCTCCGCCCTTGGCAGGACGGACGAGGCGCTGCCCTCCGCAGCGGCGGTCGCGGCGGCGAGCGCCGCCGCGTCGGCCGGGACCGCTGCGGCGGAAGAGCCCTCCGCTCCCGCCGAAACGCAGGAGGCAAAGGACGCCGCCGGGGAGAAGGCCGCCGTCGCCGTGGGTGTCGCCGCCGCTGCGGCAGGAGCCGCCGTTGCGGCAGGAGCCGCCGTTGCCGCAGGCAAGGCCGCGCGGAAACGGTCCGGCAAAGGCAAAAAGCGCTCGTCCAGCAGCGGCTCCGCGTCCAAAAAGGCCGCTCCCACTGAAACGAAGGCGTCCTCTGAAAGCGCCGCTCCCGCCGGTGACGCGGCCCCCGAAGAGACCTCCGCCCCCGCCGGTGACGCGGCCCCCGAAAAGACCTCCGCTCCCGCCGGTGACGCGGCTCCCGAAGAGCCCTCCGCTCCCGCCGGTGACGCGGCCCCCGAAGAGCCCTCCGCCTCCGCCGGTGACGCGGTCCCCGAAGAGCCCTCCGCCTCCGCCGGTGACGCAGCTCCCGAAGAGCCCTCCGCTCCCGCCGATGACGCGGCTGTGGCCGCCGCGGCGGCAGCAGTGGTCGGGGCGGGCGGCGCCGTCAGCGGCTCCCGCACAGGCAAGTCCGGCGCGCACGCAGCCTCCGGACCGGCCCGCCGTCCTCAATACAGCGTACAGAAGGATTTTGAAAAGAAGCCCCGGACCCAGCAGCGCAAGACCGCCGTCCCCGCCGCCCAGAGGAAGAAAAAGACCTCCAAGGCCATTCCCATCCTCTGCGGCGTCGCAGCCGCCGTCCTGCTGGGCAGCGTGGGATATATGACCGGCCTTTTCCGTGGTTCTCCGGAGACGTCCGACGCCTTCGCCACGCCGGAAGCGGTCAACGAAGTCCCCACCCCCATCGTGGTATCCCCCTCCCCCAGCGCCACGCCCAGACCCACCAACACGCCCGCGCCTACAAAGGACCCCGCGGAAGCCTCGCCCTCGCCCAGTCCGGACGTGGCCGCCGGTGCGATCATCCCCGGAGGCGGCGCCTCTGAAAACGGGACCGTGACCATCGGCGGGACCGGCACGGGCACTGGTACGGGCACAGGTACGGGTACAGGTACGGGCACTGGTACAGGTACAGGTACTGGTACTGGTACTGGCTCTGGCTCTGGCACAGGTACGGGCTCTGGTACGGGCTCTGGTACGGGCACCGGCTCCAGTTGGGGTACAGGCTCCGGCTCCGGCTGGGGCACGGGTACGGGCACCGGCACCGGCACAGGCACAGGTACCGGCACCGGCACCGGCACGGGTACAGGCACCGGCACCGGCGGATTTACCGTGGACGCCGCCAGCGGCACGGTGTACCTCACCGGCAACGGCGTGCGGGTCCGCACCGGTCCCGGCACCAACTACGGCATCATCGGCGCGGTGAGCCGGGGCGACAGTCTTTCCCGCACCGGCACCGTGGCCAACGGCTGGACCCAGGTGACCTACAACGGCGTCACCGGCTATGTATACAGCCAGTATCTGACCGACGCGGCCCCCACGGCCACCCCGGCGCCCACCGACGTACCTGCCACAACGGCGGAGCCTGCCCCCACGGCAGAGCCCGCTTCGACGCCGGAGTCCGCTCCCACGGCGGAGCCCGCTTCGACGCCGGAGCCGCCTCCCGCCGCGCCCTCCTTCACCGCCGCGAGCTCGGCGCTGACCTATGAGGACGCCGTGACGGCCTCCGGCAACGCGCTGGCCGTTGTGACCAACGACATGGACTTTGACGAGGTGACGGCGCAGATGCAGACCCAGGGCCTGCAATTCGCCTGGCTGGGCGCGGAAAACGATGGCGAGGGCTGGCATTGGGCCGACGGCTCCGTGCTGGACGCCAGCGACGCCCACTGGGGCGCGGGCTATCCCGCCGACGGCGACGCCCACCTGCTCATGGCCATGACGGAGACCGACGGCTGGTGCTATATCTCCGTCCCCGCCGGTTTCGACCCGGCCTCGAACGCCGCATACGACGGTGTCTTCGGCTATGTGACCGGGACATGACGGCAAAACATCCCCGCGGCACGCTCTGCCGCGGGGATGTTTCTTTTCTCTTTTCAGCAGGTCTCCACCGAGAACGCGCCCGTGTCCCGGACCAGCTCGCAGAATACCGTCTCCTGGGGACAGGAGCGCACGAACCGCAAAATGCCGCCCTCCGCCCACTCGAACCGGATGTCCCCGGTCCGCAGGGCCGGATGGGCGTTTTTCAGCGCCGCCGCCTCCCGGTACAGCGCCTGCAGCTCCCCATCCTCCCGGCCCCAGGGGAACGGCAGCCGGTTCATGGGGTCCCGGCCCCCGGTGAGACCGGCCTCGTCGCCGTAGTAGATCACCGGCGATCCGGGCAGCGCGAACTGCAAAAACACCGCCGCGCGCCGGGCGTTTTTATCCGGCAGGACCGTGCCCACCCGCTCCGTATCGTGGGTGCCCAGCACCGCCATAGTGCAGTCCAGGGCCGGGGCGGGATAGTGCTCCGCGATGTCGAGCACCGTCTCCGCCAGGGCTTGGCCGTCGTCCCGGCCGGACGCGAAATCCAGTATGGCCGTGCGGAAGGGATAGTTGATGACCCCGTCCAGCTCCGCGCCGGTGAAATACGCCCGCCGGACGCTGTAGCTGATCTTGTTGGAGGCGTCCTCCCAGACCTCGCCGATGACCACCGCCTCCGGGTCCACCGCCTTCACCCGGCGGCGCAGAGCCGCCAAAAACGCGTCCGGTATCTCGTCGGCCACGTCCAGCCGGAACCCGTCCGCGCCCCGGCGCAGCCACGTGGCCACCACGCCGTTCTCGCCCAGGATGTATTCCATATAGTCCGGGTCCAGCTCGTTGACGCAGGGCATCACGTCCACGCCCCACCAGGCCGTATATTTTCCGGGGAATTCCTGAAAATCGTACCACTTATAGTACTTTGAAGCGGGTCCCGCCGACACCGCTCCCCCACCGAAGTGTCCGTCGCAGTCAAAGTAGACGCTGTGGCTGCCGGTGTGGGAGAACACCCCGTCCAGAATGATCTTCATCCCCCGCTCATGGACCGCGGCGCACAGGGCGGTGAAATCCGCCTCGGCGCCCAGCATGGGGTCCAGCCGCATATAGTCCGCCGCGTCGTAGCGGTGGTTGGACCAGGCCATGACGATGGGGTTCAGATAGATCGCCTTCACGCCCAGGCTCTGGATATAATCCAGCTTCTCCATGATCCCCCGCAGATTGCCTCCGGCGAAATCGGTGGCGTTCCCGGTCCCGGGGACGAAGGTGGCGAAGTCCCGGACGGTGTAGGGCTCCAGCTTGCCGGTCAGGTCGCAGTCCCCGCTCTTGGCGAAGCGGTCCGGGAAGATCTGATAATACACCGCGCCCCGGTACGCCTCCGGCGGGCGGTAATCCGCCGGGAGAACGCTCAGCTGCCACAGGTCCCCCAGGCCGATGTTGGTGCCGTTCCCGTCCCGGAACAGGTCATAATCGCCGTTTTTGTCCCAGATGTGGAAGCGGTAAAAATAAAGACCCGGCGTTTCGGCGGTAAAGGCGGCGGCAAACACGTCGTAGGCGTCCTCCGCGCCCCGCTTTTCCAGCTCCGTCTCCAGGCCCTCGGCGGTCAGTATCACCCGCCAGGCCCCGCACTCGGCGGGGACGCGGATACGCACCCGGCAGGGCCGCCCCGCCCACACGGGCCCGAACGGGGATTTGTCCTCAATGTCAAAGCAGTCGTACAGGATGTTCATGCAGATATGTTCCTCTCAGGAGAAAAACCGATTTCCGGAAGGCTGTGAGCTCCCACAGCCGCATCATTATATCGAAAGACCCGGCGGCTGTCAATCTTTGCCTGAGAGCGTCGGAATTAATGCGGCATTCATCATTTATTTACAAATCGTTGGGAATTTATTCACCATTGGCCGGGCGGGATATCGTATGATACGGTCACAGGGTCCCAAGAGGCCGATGCCGAGGCCTCGCGGAGCAGAGCATCACAGCCGTTTGATACTTTTCATTTTTCACTCCTCTCTTCTTTGTTGCAGGGCCGGTCGCCGAAAGGCGGCCGGTCTTGTCGTCGGAAGGCTCCTGAAGACGGTGGGAACTTGCAAGCAAGTCCCCACACGTCGGTCAGGGGCCTTCCTCCTCTCCCCAAAGGGCAGGCGTGCCCTTTGGGGACCCCGGTAACAAAGTTGCCGCCCGGAGGGCGGCGATCATGGTGATGTGCGGAGCGCTCGCAAAAAACCGCTTGCATTGGGCACAGCGGCGCGCTATAATGATTCCAACGGAATAACAAAGGCGGGACGTGAGGCGTTACCAGCACCCCACGCCCCTATGCAGGAGAAGAGCGCTCTCCCACACAGCAGTAACCTGCGCCAGCCTCATTATACCCGTTTGTTTCCCCATTTACAAGGGGGACGGAAGGGCCGATGGGACCTGTGTTGTAGTCTATGGCGGTGTAGGGAAAAGATGCCCTGCACCGCTTTTGTTGTTCCGGCAGGAAAGCCCGGGGGCGGACATGCCCCTCGGGCCGGTACTGTCGCGAGCACGATAAAAATGAAAGGAAGGCACATACCATGGCAAAGCGCGGTCTATGTATACTCCTGGCACTGGCGACGCTCTTCTCCCTGGCGGTCCCTGCTTTCGCGGAGGAAGAGCCTGCCGAAGTGACGGAGATACCCGTCGAGACGGAAGAACCCGTCGTAACGGAGGAGCCCGTTGTCACCGAAGAGCCCGTAGTCACGGAAGAACCCGTCGAGGTCACCGAGGAACCCGTTGAGGTCACCGAGGAGCCCGTCGAGGTCACCGAGGAACCCGTTGAGGTCACCGAGGAACCCGTCGAGGTCACCGAGGAACCCGTCGAGGCCACCGAGGAACCCGTCGAGGTCACCGAAGAACCCGTCGAGGTCACCGAGGAACCCGTTGAGGTCACCGAGGAACCCGTCGAGGCCACCGAGGAACCCGTCGAGGTCACCGAGGAACCCGTTGAGGTCACCGAGGAGCCCGTCGAGGCCACCGAGGAACCCGTCGAGGTCACCGAGGAACCCGTTGAGGTCACCGAGGAGCCCGTCGAGGAACCGGAGGCAACGGAAGCTCCCGAGACCTCCGCAGAGCCGGAGACCGTTGACGAGCCCATGGCGGCGGAGGAGGTCTCCGGCACCTGCGGCACTGGCGTCACCTGGCGTCTATCGGCCGACGGCGCAACGCTTACTATTTCCGGCACGGGCAAGATGACAAATTACTCCATTGGAAACTATGCGCCCTGGGATACATTGAAGTATCGTGACGGTATCACGACGGTCGTCGTTAAGAGCGGCGTTACATATATTGGCGACCGGGCGTTTCAACATCTTGATAACCTGACGAGCGTGTCTCTTGCAAAAACGATTACAGGTATTGGCGAATGGGCGTTTTATGACGACGCCAATTTGCCGTCTGTCACCTTGCCGGGTGGACTAACGAGCATTGGCGATTGCGCGTTCTATGATTGTCCCGCCCTGAAAGCCATGAATATCCCGGCCAGCGTGACGTCAGTGGGCTATGATGCGTTTGGCGGCGGCACATACCTCGACTCCCTGACGATCCACAATCCGGATTGCAGGCTGGCGACATCGCTGTTTTACAATAGCAGAAGACCGGCCATTCGTGGTTTGGCCGGTTCCACAGCGGAAGCATACGCCGCCAGGACCAGCTGTGCCTTTGAGGCCTTTGGTCCGGCTTTCCCCACGGTCAAGAAGGCGGCCAATGCGGCCGACGGCGTGAAGATCACCTGGGGAGCAGTCAGCGGCGCGGCCAAGTACAAAGTGTACTATAAAGAGAGCTTTGGGGACTGGACGCTGATCACAAGCGCCGCAGCGGGGACCAGCTATACCTGGACGAAAGCCGAAAGCGGCGAGGGCTACAGCTTCTCCGTCCAGGCGCTGGACAAAAACGGAAACGCGCTCACCGGCTATGACAAGACCGGCAAGAGCGTCACTCGCCTGGCCCAGCCGAAGATCAGCAAGCTGGAGAATACGGCTGCCGGCGTGACGGTCACCTGGGGCAAGGTGACCGGCGCGGCCAAGTACCAGGTGTTCTACAAGACCGGCTCCGGCGACTGGACCAAGATCGCGGATGCGGCGTTCGCCAACTATACCTGGACCGGGGCCAAGAGCGGCGCCAAGTATATTTTTACCGTAACGGCTGTCGCCTATGACGGCTCGGTCAGCTCTTACGATGCCACCGGCAAGAGCATCACGCGTCTGGCTCAGCCCAAGCTCAGCAAGGCGGAGAATAAGCCCACCGGCGTGAAGCTCACCTGGGGGGCGGTCGGCGGCGCGGCCAAGTACCGGGTGTTCTACAAGACCGGTTCCGGCGACTGGACGAAGGCGGGAGATTCCACTTCCACCAGCTATACCTGGACCGGGGCCAAGAGCGGGACCGCGTACACCTTCGCCGTCCAGGCTCTCAGCCAGGACGGAAAGGCCGACAGCGCCAAGAGCGCTGGTCTGAGCAAGACGTACATCGGTCAGGCAAAGCTCAGCAAAGTGGAGAATGCGCCCACCGGCGTAAAGCTCACCTGGGGCAAAGTCGGTGGCGCGGCCAAGTACCGCGTTTTCTACAAGACCGGCTCCGGCGACTGGACGAAGGCGGGAGATTCCACTTCCACCAGCTACACCTGGACCGGGGCCAAGAGCGGCGCCAAGTACACCTTTGCGGTGCAGGTGGTGAGCAAGGACGGCAAGAGCCTGTACAACTCCAAGAGTTCCGGTAAGTCTATCACCTATTATGCCGCGCCGAAGGTGAAGATCAGCATCGCCGCCAACGGTATTAAGGTGAGCTGGAACAAGGTGTCGGGCGCGAGCCGGTACATGGTGTACTATAAGGAGAACGGCGGAAGCTGGAAGAGGATAGGGACCACCACCGCCACCAGCTACACCAGGGCGGCGTCCAAGCTGAAAAGCGGCGTGACATACCAGTTCACAGTCCGGTGCGTGAAGAACGACAAAAAGACCATGCTGAGCTCCTACGCCGCCAGCAACAGTCTGAAATACCTGTCCGCGCCGAAGGTGACGATATCCAAGGCGTCCAACGGCATCAAGGTCACCTGGAACAAGGTGTCGGGCGCGAGCCGATACATGGTGTACTACCGGGAGAACGGCGGGTCCTGGAAGAAGATCGGCACCACCACCGCCACCAGCTACACCAGGGCGGCGAAGTACCTGAGATCTGGCGTGACATATCAGTTCACGGTCCGGTGCGTGAAGAACGACAAAACGACGTTCCTCAGCGGCTACGCCGCCAGCAATTCCCTGAGATACAAAAAATAACGCGAAAATAAGTTATCCCCTCCGGCCCGCGCCGGAGGGGATAACTTATGGACCGCCTCCCTCGTCAGAGGGGAAAAAGCCCCCCTTATGTAAAGGGAGCCTTCAATAAGGTGTGCGCCTGCGGCGCGGATCGGCCGTCCCCGAGGCTTGTTTTTTCCCGCCGAAACGTGGTATCATATCCCCCGAGGTGACGCGCATGCCGAAAAACATCCCGCCCTTCGAGGGCTTTCCCAAGGATCTGCCCGACTTTCTGTGGGGTCTTTCCTTTAACAACGAGCGGCCCTGGTTCCAGGAGCACCGGGCCGATTTCGAGCGGTGCCTGAACGGGCCCATCCAGTCCCTGGCGGAGGACGCCCGGCAGGTCATGCAGGACCGGCATCCGGGGCTGGCCCCGGCGCTGCATGTGTCCCGCATCTGGCGGGACGCCCGGCGGCTGTTCGGCCGGGGGCCCTTCAAGGAGCATATGTGGTTCTCCTTAGGGCTCTCCGGGGAGATATACACGCCCCTGCCCCAGTTCTGGTTCGGCATCGACGCCAAGAGCTGGGAGGCGGGCATGGGCTGTTGGAACATGCAGGGCGAGCTGCTGGACCGCTGGCGCAAGAGCATCGACGCCCGGCCCGCCAGGCTGGCCAGGATCGTCCGGGCCCTCAACAAGCACCCGGAGCTGGAGCGGTACTGGCAGGTCTATAAAAAGCCCAAGGGCGACCCCGGTCCCCTGCTGTACGACTGGTACAACGCCCGGTCCGTGGAGCTGGGCAGGAAGGTCTGGTTCGACCCGGACCCGCCCGGTAAGGAGTTGCTGGACCAGATCCTGGATATATACGAGACCCTGCTGCCCCTGTATCAGTATCTGGCGGCCATTTGACCGGTTGACTTTCCCGGATGTTGTGGTAAAATATTTTTTAGGAATCAATCCTAAAAGAAGGTGCTCCCATGACCCGCCAGAGACAGCTCATCTACAACATCATCGCCGCCGCGCCGGAGCATCGGACGGCGGAGGAGATATACGACCTGGCCAGGGCGGAGATGCCGACCCTGGCCAGGGGGACGGTGTACCGCAACCTGGGGCTGCTGGTCCGGGACGGCGAGATACGCAAGCTGGAGATGGCCGACGCCCCCGCCCGGTATGACCGGGAGAAGAGGCCCCATCCCCACCTGGTCTGCCAGGTCTGCGGCCGGGTGGAGGACCTGCCCGCGCCGGAGGGGCTGCTGGAGCCCTTTGCCGCGGCACGGGGCGTGACCCTGACCGGCTATGATTTGAAGCTCTACCACGTCTGCCCCGCCTGCCGGGGCTTTCGTAACGACACACGACAGGAGTGAGATCCGGTCATATTTCGCGCACGGCTCATCATACTAATCACACTGATCCGTCCTTGACGAAGGCGCTTTGCGCTGTTACCGCAAGGGGGAGCTCGAGGGGGACGAGAGTCCCTCCTCGAATCGGATCTGACGCCCCGCGCTTTGCGCGGCGAGCGGAGCGAGGACTTTTGTACCGCTTGCGGTGCAAAAGTAACGGCATCATTAATAACAAGGCCGCCCCTGGCAGGCGGCTTTGTTTTGCAAGGAGGGGCCCTATGGACCGGAAGGCGCTGCGAGAAAAGCTCATATGGCTCTCGGGGGAGTACGGCAAGGCGAATCTGTGGCTGTACGCCACCAGCGGCGCCTATTACATGTTCTTCTCCCTGGGGCCGCTGGTCGTGGTCCTGCTGGGTCTGCTGCCCTACTTTCCCTTCACCCAGCAGGAGCTTTTGGACCTGCTGCTGGGCTATGCCCCGGCGCCGCTGCAGGAGCTGGTGCAGCGGCTGGTGGAGGGCGTGTACGCCAACTCCGCCGCCGCCCTGGGCGTGGGCCTTGTGGTGGAACTGTGGTCGGCGGGCAAGCTGCTGAGCCTCATCATGCGGGGCGTGGGTCAGATCTACGACGGCCAGGTATACGGCGGCTTTCTTCGTCGGCGGCTCATGGGCGCGCTGTATACGGCGGTGGCCATGGTGCTGGTGCTGGCCAACGTGGCGCTGCTGTTCGCGGGCAAGTCCCTGCTGGGCACATCAAAGCTCTGGTGGATGGTTCTGCACCTGCGGGGCGCGCTGTTTTTCGCGGTGGTCACAGCCGTCAACGCGCTGCTGTTCAGCACCGTGCCCCGGAAAAAGCTGTCCTTCCAGCGGCAGCTTCCCGGCGCGGCCTTCTCGGCGGCGGCCTGGCTGCTGTTCTCCCGGCTGTACTCCTGGGCGGTGGAGCGCTTCGGATTTTACAGCATCTACGGGGGCCTGGCCATCGTGATCATCTCGCTGTTCTGGATGTACTGCTCGCTGTACCTGCTGTTTCTGGGCGCGTGGCTGAACACCCTGCGGGACAAAAAGGCATAAAGACGTCCCAGGGCGGCGCGCTGTCATCCGGGGAAGAATGACAACCGGGATTTAATAAGGAATTTGGAGGAGAAAAGATGTTATTGGAGGAATTTGATCGTACGTATGACTCCATCATCAACCCGGAAATGCTCTATTCCCGATTAGACGGCTTTCCAGATGTGACCATCTCCTGTTTCTCCAGGCATTTGTTCGAGGGCGTTCTCTCATTGTTTGATGCGAGGAAAATCGCAGATATCCACTCCGGCATAGGATTGAATCCAGTTTATCAAGTTGAGTATAAAGGAAAAGCATTCGCGCTGTTTCAATCCTACATAGGCGAACCACTTTGCGTTTCTCAATACGAAGACCTGATGGCTATGGGGAGCAAACGGCTCATACTGTTGGGCAACTGCGGCGTTCTGGATCGATCGATCAAAGATTGTGGGATCATCATCCCGACACTCGCTATTCGTGACGAAGGGACCAGTTATCATTACGTGGAATCGAGCGACACCATCGCAGTCAACAAAAAATACCGGGAAGAATTCAAGGAAGTCCTGAAGGAATACGGCTATTCTTATGTGGAAGGAACAACATGGACGACTGACGCGTGTTATAGGGAGACAAAAGAAAAGGTGCGGCGCAGAAGAGAACAGGGGGCGATCTGCGTTGAAATGGAATGTGCCGGTATGCAGGCACTCTGCGATTTCAGAGGAGCGGAATTTTTCCAGTTCTTTTATGCCGGAGATAATCTGGATCATTCTACCTGGGAGCCGAGGAGCATATCTGGACAAGCGCGTTTGGATGATAAAATGAAAATTATGCTGCTGGCGTTCGAGCTCGGCCTGAAAATGATGCAAATCAAATAGTTAAGTAACTTCCCATTTGCCGGGAACATAAACAGGGCGGGAGCATCGGTAAGATGTTCCCGCCCTGCGGTTTACCGGGAGTGAAAGCTATTTTCCCCTTGTCAACCGTCTCCAGCAGTTCCGGGGTGAGATAGACGAAGGCACGCCGCCCGGCGCGCCTTTTTCACTTACTCGTCTCTGTTGTTTCTGTCCTCCACCATGGAGAACAGCTCGCTGGTGCGCAGGCCCAGGGCCTGGGCGATCTTACAGAGCGTTTCGATGGTCGGATGCATCGTGCCGTTCTCTATCATGGTCAGATGCGTCCGCGCGATCCCCGCAAGGCCGCTCAAAACCTCCTGAGACAGCCCTCTTTCCCGGCGCATATCCCGTATCGTGTCCCCCAATACGGCATAATCGAAAAGCACAGCGTCACCTCCCCTCCAGACAGTATTGTATGTGGGGAGACGTATATATTTTGTCTATTATACTAGACAAACGCGCCAGGATATGCTAAAATACTTATCAGCGCCGGACCGTGCGGTGCAAAATAAATACCACAAGGAGGGGTAAACGATGCGAGGATTCATTATAGGAGTGGTCATTTTTATAGCGGTCATGGCGGTCCTGATGGTGGTCGCCTATAAATTCACGCGCAGGACTTACAAAAAGGACGCGGATCGATTCATTGAGAAGATGAACCAGTATCGCTCTGACGACAGGAAGTGACGGACCGTCCCCAAAGGGCGCACCTGCCCTCTGAGTAAAAAGAGAACTGCCCCTGACCAACGGATGATGTGAATTATCACTACAACCCGGAGCAGAACTGGCATGATGTTTTGAAGGATGAAGGACTTATAAACACAGATCCCCATTTGTCGGAAAGATGAACAGGGCAGGAGCATCGGTAGGATGTTCCCGCCCTGTTTCTTATCTGTTTCCCTGGACATTGGGTCCCGGGGCATGGTCAGTTGATCGGCACGCCCCGCGTGACGTAGACCTGCACGCCGGTGCCCTGGCAGTAGTAGCACTCGCCGGTACCGCCGCAGGTGGAGCAGACTGCGGAGATCCCCCAGCTCGTATAGCCCAGGCCGGAGCAGGTCTGGCATACGCCGGAGCCGCCACAGTACAGGCATGTCCCGTCGGAGGAACTAGAGGTCTCCTGCGCGTCCTCCGTCTCCATATATGGCGACTGACCCGCGGCCTCGATCTCATACACGCCGCTGTCGTCCGTCACGGTAGCCCGCAGGTAGTACACGGCATGATCGCCTTCCTCATAGTCATAAAGGCGGCAGGCCACATCCGAGAAGGTCTCGGGCTCGTCAAAGGAATATATCTCCCGCGCGCCATCGGCGTCGGCGTAGAGGAAGTACGCGCCCACCTCGTCCGACAGGTCGCCCTGGCCGACGGTCAGCCCGTCGGCGCACTGGTCGGCCGGGGCCAAAAGCGCCAGGGCCAGCGCCACATCGCCGCTGTCCGCGACGCCCATGACCAGGAAGCACTCGCCGATACCCTCAACGCTGGAATAGGTGAACCCGCCCTGGGTCAGATCCTCGCCGTTGACCCTGAGATAGGAGACCTCCGGCATATCGGGTATCTCCGGCGCGTCCGCTTCCTCGCCCTCGTCCGGAAGAAAGGCGGAGGCCCAGCCCGGCCAGTCCCTCATGCCATATCCGGAGGTGAGCAGGAGAAGAAGCGCCAGCATGACGAGCGCGATACGTTTCATAAAAACCGCCTCCCAGAATGTATATCCAGGTCAACGCCTGTACGTGCCGATTATATACTGGGCAAAGCCGGCGTGTCAACCAGTACCGCTTGCGAGCGGTCGGAAAAGCTCTGCGGGAGCGTCCGCCGGACGCTCCCGCAGGGCCTGTTATTTCTCTCTCACCGCCTGGGGCCGTAGAAGAACAGCGCCACGGTGCCGGGGCCTACGTGGGAGCCGGTCACCGGCTCGTAGCACACGGTCGTGATCTCCCCGGTGCAGCCCGCCGCCCGGAGCTTTTCCACCACCAGGTCCGTGTCCTTCGGGCTGTCGCAGTGGGCCAGGCCCACGGGACCGGACTTGTCCGCGCAAAATTCCTTATATTTCGCCGCCAGGGTATCCAGCGACCGCCGCCGCCCCACGTTCATGTGCCGCAGGACGATATGCCCGTCCTGGTCCCCGAAGAGCACCGGCTTGACGTTGAGCATGTTGCCCACCACCGCCACGGCGCTGTGCAGCCGTCCGCCACGGCGCAGGTAATCCAGGTCCTCCACCGTGAAGATCTGATACATATGGTCGCACTTGTCCTGGGTCCCGGCCACGGTCTCGTCAAACCCCGCGCCCTTTTCCCGCAGCTCCGCCGCGAACAGCACCGGCATGCCCTCGCCCAGGGACGCGCCCTTGGTGTCGATGACCGCCAGCTTCCGGTCCGGGAACTCCTCTCCCAACTCCGCCGCCACGGTCCGGGCCAGGCCCACCGTGCCGCTGATGCCGCTGGACATGCCGATATAAATCACATCCTCGCCCCGCTCCAGCACCGGCCGGAAGGCGTCCAAAAATACCGCGGGCGCGGGCATGGACGTGCTGGTCTTGGCCCCGGCGCGCATGGCGGCGTAAAAGGCCGGGCCGTCAAAGCCCTTCGATACGTCCAGCACCTCTCCGTCCACCGTGCAGCGGATGGGGATGATGCCCAGCCCCCAGCGGTCCACCAGCTCCTGGGGAATGTTGGCGCCTAAGTCCGTGAATATCTGAAACATACGCAGTCCTCCCAAAAAACTTTCACGGGCCTATCATACCGCGCCGTGGCCCAAAACCGCAACCCATGCTTTGGATACACGCTCTCCTCCCGGCGCGCCCACTCTCCCATTCGTTCGGGAACGGCTCTCTCCGAATCGTAGAATCCCGCTGTTTTCAAGGCTTTGAAGGTCCTTCCAAGCAAACGGGAGCCGGACGCGTTCAAGCGTCCGGCTTTGCCGTCAATCCAATTGCGCGGGGTCCAGCCCCACCAGGGAATCTACATAGGAGCGCATCTCCGCCTTGGACCGGATGCGGCGGGATTTCGACAGCACCTGCCGCCGCTGCTCCTCGGTCAGGCCGGAGAACACGTCCATGGCGTCCGGATTCTGGGCCAGGGCCATGCCGAAGCCCAGCGGGACGCCCGGTCCGTCCACAAAGTTGTCCTTCATCGTTTCATCACCGGCTTTAGTCTTTCCGGCGGGAGGGGAAACTATGTATGGCGCGCTTACCCGTGGAGCCGCCGGACCAGGGCGATCTCGGCGGCGTAGCCCGCGTCGTCGTTGGGCGTCTCCAGAATGAACGGCAGCTTTTCCAGCACGGGGTGCTTTACGATCCGCTCGATGGCCTCCAGAGGCAGGCGTCCCTCGGTGAGCCTGGCGTGTCGGTCCTTGTGGGAGCTGGCGTCGTTCAGGCTGTTGTTGAGATGCACCGCCTTCAGCCGGTCCAGGCCCACCGCTTTGTCAAAGGCTGTCAGGACCCCGTCCAGGTCGTTCACCACATCGTAGCCCGCGTCCCACACATGGCAGGTGTCCAGGCATACGCCCAGCTTATCCGCCAGCTCCACCCGGTCGATAATGGCCCGTAGTTCCTCGAACCTTCCGCCCACCTCGCTGCCCTTGCCCGCCATGGTCTCCAGCAGCACGGTGGTGGTCATGTCCGGGAACAGGACCTGGTTCAAGACCTCCGCGATCTTCTCGATGCCCACGTCGATCCCCTGGCCCACATGGCTGCCGGGGTGGAAGTTATAGTACTGACCGGGGGTGTATTCCATGCGCCGGAGGTCGTCGGCGAAGGCGGTCAGGGCGAACTGGCGGACGTTTTCCTTCTCCGCGCAGGGGTTCAGCGTATAGGGTGCGTGGGCCACCAGCCGGTCGATGTCCTTTTCCTTGCAGAATTCCAGAAACGCCGCCACATCCGCCGGGTCGATGTCCTTGGCGGCGCCGCCACGGGGATTGCGGGTGAAGAAGGCAAAGGTGTTGCCTCCCAGCTCGTCGATGCGATGGCCCATGGCCAGATATCCGCCCGAGGCGGAGATGTGACATCCGATACGAAACATGCGCGGTCCTCTTTTCGTTAGTGTTTCTTTTATTGTAACACAGAATCCGATAAAATGGGAGGAAAGAAATGAACCGGCGGCATTGTCGCGGCGACTATTAGGACAGAAGCACGTGCGGAAAGGAGGCGCGAGATGGACGATCAGCGCGCGAACGTCATATCCCGCCTGACGGACGAATACGGTCCCGGCCTGTACCGGCTTTGCCGGAGCCTGGCCTACAGTCGGGAGGAAGCGGAGGACCTTTTTCAGGACACGTTGGTCAAGGTCCTGGAGAGGCCGGACCGATTGGAGAACGCCCGGCAGCCGGACAAATTCCTATACGCCGTCGCCCTGCGCCAATGGCAGACCCGGCAGCGGAAATTCGCCCGCCGACGGCGGGCGGCCCCTATGGAGCCCCTGGACGACGCCATGCCGGAGCCGTCTCCGGGGCCGGAGGAGGATACCATCGTCCGGGAGGAGCTGGCCAGGGTCCGGGCCCTGGCGGACGCTCTGCCGGATAAGCTCCGGGCGCCTGTGGCGCTCTACTACGGGATGGAACTGTCCGTGGCGGAGATCGGCGCGCTGCTGCATCTGCCAGCGGGCACGATAAAGAGCCGCCTGCACCGGGCAAGAGCTATGATCAAGGAGGCTTTGAGACGCGATGAATGAGACGCATGAACTTGAAAGACAAGTGGACGGCCTGCTGCGCCGGGCCTATGAGCTGGACGCGGTCCCCGCGCCGGGGCTGGCGGACCGGGTACGCAAAGCGCTGGCTGAGGCCGAGAGGCCCAGGCGGCGGGTCCGCCTGTCCCGTCCGGCGGCCGTCGCCGCCGTGGCGGCGGCGGTACTGCTCCTGAGCGTGGGGGCCTATGCCGCCAGCCGATTCCTCCGGGCAGGAGAGCTGGCGGAGGTGATGGACTTCCCGGAGCTGGCGGAGCTGTTCGAGGGGCAGGATGTGATAGAACTGAACCAGTCCGTCACGGCGGGGGACTATACCTTCTCCCTCCGGGCCGTGACCCGCTCCGAGCAGGACGTCTATACCTCCGGCTCGGGGGACCGGGGCCACTTTTACGCCGTGGTGGCGGTGACCCGGAAGGACCTGGAGGGCCTGGAGGAAATACCGCCACGGGAGTATACCGAGATCAGCGCGGACGTGACTGTCACGCCCCTGGTGAAGGGCTGCGCTCCCTGGCATGTGAACGCGGTAGGCGACCGCGTCATCCTGTATAAGCCATACAAGGACGCGGCGTATATCGTGACAGACTGCGCGGACTTCACCTGCTTTGCCGACCGGGGGCTGTATCTGGGCGTGTGCACCGGCCGATACGTGCGCCAGGACGCCTTCCTCTTCGACGAGGACACCGGCGAGATCGCCGCCAACCCCGATTTCCAGGGGGCCAGCGCGGTGTTCGAGCTGCCCGTGGATCCCTCTCTGGCGGACCCGGAGGCGGCCCGGGAGATCGTAGAACGGGCCGACTATTTCTATCCGGACAACGGCGTGGCACATGAGCCCATGCTGGATGAGCCCGCCTGGGCGCGCAGCAGACGGCTGTTCCTCCTGATGACAGGGGAGCCGGTCCCCGGCACGGAGCGGACCATGACGCCGGACAAGAACGGCGCGTGCGTCTATGAGGCGGTCTACGACGGCCAGGAGGTGTCCCGGACCTTCGCATGGAAGCAGGAGGAGGAAACGGATCGGCTCATGGTCCTCAACGAGGCCGAGGGAGATTGGTCGCCGGTCCCCTTCGACGAAGTCGTCTATGTGGACGTGGACGCCCAGCCCGTCTGGGGCGTTCATCTGACCGTGGACGAGGACCTGACCTTCACCGCCGAGATCGTCACGTTGCCGGAGTGACGGCGGCACACAGCATATAAACCGGGGAACGGACGTGTCCGTTCCCCGGATTTTCCATATCGCGCCAGCTCAGTCCTCCGCCAGCAGCTGGGCGGCGGCGCTCAGGTTGGTCTGCTCACGGGCCCGGAGGGTCCTCTGGGCGGCGGACAGGTGCTCCCCGTCTATGCGCATGACCCAGTCGGCCAGCTCGCACAAATTCTCCGCCGTCACGTCCTCCAGCGCCACCATGGGCAGCCCCGCGTCCTTGCAGAAGGCGTCCACCTTGGGGTCGTAGCTGATCCCACCGGCGGGCACCCCGTCCCGCAGGGCGAACACCAGCGCGTGCAGCCGCATGGCCAGCACCATGCTCATCCGACCCACCCGCCGGGCGTCGGCGGACACGGTATAGGGCACGCCCTTCAGCCTGGCGCACACGGCCCGGACCGCCTCCCGGTCCTCCGGGGCCATGCACAGAAACACCGGCGGCAGCTTGTATGTCTCCCAGATATACCGGGCCGCCTGGGCGAGCTCCGGCACATGGTTCCAAAACTCCGGCCAGGACCGCAGCACGATCCCCGCCTTTCGCTCCCGCTCCCCCGCCGGGGACGGAAGGCTCAGGGCCGGGTCCGCCCCCAGCAGTATCCGGGGGACCGTGACGCCCCAGTCCGCCAGAGTGTCCCGGCTGGCCTCGTCCCGGACGGTGATCACCTCCGCGAACCGGTTCAGATACTCCGCTGTCCGCCGCCGCTCCTTCTCCCGCCCGATGGGCCCCGCGCCCACGGCGTACAGCATGGTCCGGCACTCCATGGCTTTGGCCGCCCGGAGCAGCCCCAGATAGTACCACAGGCTCCGGCGGCTGGTCGCGTCCTGCAAAAGGCTCCCGCTCCCCAAAAGGAACAGCCGGGCCCGGCCCATGGCCAGCAGCCAGCCGGGCGCATTCAGCCGTCCCACCCCGGAGACGCCCGCCCGGCTGCCCGTCCTCTTCCCGTGCCGGGCGATGACCGTCACGGGCATGTCCCGGTCCAGCCGCCGCAGGGCGGCCACGATGGCGGCAAGGGCCGCGTCGTCCCCGGCGTTGTCCATGCCGTAGGCGCCGCAGATCACCACGCCCCGCCGGGGGCCCAGGAGCCGTTTCAGCCAGTTTTTCATCCCGCACTCCTTGTGAAAGCATCGTGAATGATGTAAAATACTTACCAAAGTTATTGTATCATGTTTTGCGGGAGAGGACAACCATGACCAGGATCTATCTTATACGCCACGCGGAGGCGGAGGGCAATCTGTACCGCCGGGCCCACGGCCAGTTCGACGCCAATATCACCCAGCTGGGCCGCCGACAGGTGGCCGCCATGGCCGAGCGGTTCCGGGACACGCCCATCGACGCCCTCTGGTCCAGCGACCTGACCCGGACCCAGTCCACCGCCAGCGCCGTTTTGAAATACCACCCTTCCCTCACCATGCACACCACCCCCGCCCTGCGGGAGGTGGACGTGGGCGTGTGGGAGGACACCCCCTGGGAGGAGCTCGCCCGGACCGACCCGGAGCAGTACCGGAACTTCAACCAGGACCCCGAGCGCTGGTCCATCCCCGGCGGCGAGAACTTCAACGACCTTGTGGAGCGGATGCGCCGGGCCCTGCTGGAGCTGGCGGCGGCCTATCCCGGCAAGACCGTGGCCGCGGTCAGCCACGCCTATGCCATCCGGGCCCTGGCCTCCCGGCTCATGGGCGTGGACTTCGCCTCCATCCCCTTTGGGGACAATACCGCCGTCACCACCATTCTGGCGGAGAACGGCGCGCTTACCCTGGAGCAGTACGCCGACGCCTCCCATCTGGGGGCCCTGAGCACCTTCGCCCACCAGGGCCTGGCCGCCGACCACCTGGGCAAAAAGGCCGACGGCTGGTATGAGCCCCTGGCTCTGCCCGGAGAGCAGGAGCTGTACACCCGTGCCTACAGCGAGACATGGACGGCCAGCCACGGCTCCCTCAAGGGCTTCGCCCCGGCGCTGTATCTGCGCACCGCCGCCCAGCGGGTCCGGCAGGACCCTCTGTGCCTGGCGAAGATCTATTACGGCGACGACCTGGCCGGGCTCATCGAGCTGGACCCGGACCGGGGCCGCGACGATAACGCGGGCTGGATCAGCCTCATCTGGGTGGAACAGCCCCTGCGGGGCCGCCGCTTCGGGGCCCAGCTCATCGGCTACGCGGTGAGCTACTTCCGCAAAAAGGGCCGGGACAAGCTGCGGCTGCACGTGTCCCGGACCAACGGCGACGCCCTGGCCTTTTACAATGCCATGGGCTTTGTCCAAGCCGGGACCGCCGACGGCGTGGGAGGGCCCCTGTATCTCATGGAGCTGGACATCGCCCGGCGGGTGTGGAGGCTGCCATGAGGCCGAACCCTCTTCTCATGACCGCGCCGCCGGTGGTCGAGCGGCTGTCCATCGGCCCGGACCGGCGCATCGTGGCCATATCCGACATCCACGGGAACCTGGACTATCTGAAAGGGCTGCTGGCAAAGTGCGCCCTGAGGCCGGACGACGTGATCGTGCTGGTGGGGGACCTGCTGGAAAAGGGACCGGACTCGCTGGGCACGCTGCGGTATGTGATGGAGCTGTCCAGGCAACGCGAGGTCCACACGGTCTGCGGCAACTGCGACTTCTGGCAGAACTTCTGCGACCTGCCGGACGATAAGGCCCAGGATGCCTTTTACCTGCAATATCTGGTGGGCCGGAACCGGGGCTGGGGGGATGGCGTCATCGCCCAGATGCTCCATGAGCAGGGCGTGGAGATCGGCTGGAAGATGGATCTGGCCGCCGCGAAGGCCGTGGTTCGGGACAATTACGGCCCGGAGCTGGACTTTCTGCGGGGCCTTCCCCACATCATCGAGACGGAGGACTACACCTTCGTCCACGGCGGGCTCGTACCGGAGAAGGGCGCGTTCGCCTGCATGAAGCTGGACTCCTACCGCGCCGTCGCCAGGCCCCATGAGAAGTGGACGGTGGTAGGCCACTGGCCCCTGGTGCTGTACCATGAGGATATCACCGACGCCCGGCCCATCGTGGACCAGGACCTGCGCCTTATCAGCATCGACGGCGGGTGCGTCTTAAAGGACGACGGGCAGCTGAACGCCTTCTTCCTGCCGGACATGACCTGGGTGAGCTACGACCGCTTCCCCCTGGCCCGCGTCAGCTCTGCCCAGGCGGCCAGCCCGCGCCACTGGTACATCCGCCACGGGGACAACCGGGTGGAGATCCTGGGCGAGGACGGCCAGTTCGTCCGCTGCCGCCACCTCCGCACGGGCTATGAGATGGACGTGCCCGCCGACCACATCCTGAGCCGGGAGGGGGCCCTGGCCACGGTGAACGACGTGACCGACTACCGCCTGCCCCTGGAGAGCGGCGACGTGATCTCCGTGGTCCGAAAGACCAGCCGGGGCTATATGTGCAAAAAGGACGGCGTCTCCGGCTGGTACGACGGGGAGATAGAATGGATGTGAGACGATCATCCCCATTGATCCTTCATCGCTATCCCGAAATGTTTTTGAATGCGAAAGACTACATCGACGCGCAGACGCGGTGGAAATACGCCGCTCTCTAACATATTGAGCGTCCTGATGCTTACACCGAGCAGCGCCGCCATCTGTCTTTTGGAAAGATGGTTATTTTTCCGAAGAGCTGCCACATTCCGCATAAATCCTCCCAATTCTTCGTTCATTTTAGCGTATCCTGTTTCAATAAAGATATGACCATTTTAGCAGAAAACAAATGTAGTGCCCCAGGAGAAACGGACAGGAAAAAGAAGAGGTCCCTGAGTAGGAAATATAGGAATTAAGCGGAGTGG
>CANRDC010000034.1 GCA_947629245.1 uncultured Oscillospiraceae bacterium
TGGACGGCCCTTTGGCTTAGGCGGTATCCCTGCGGCTATCTTTTCCTGCTTGCGGTTATAGCGAGTGACCCATGTCTTGATCTGCCTCTTTGTCAGGCCCGGATGTTCTGCTATTTCCTGCCGTGTTTTTCCTGCCTCTCGCATTCGGACAATTACAGCTTCATATTCCTTTACATGCGTATAATTCCGTTTTCCCATAGCAATACCCCCTGTCGTAGTCATTCTCCTACAACAGGGGGCTTTTTGCCTGCTGTCTGTTTTTTATGGACCGGTCCATTTTTATTGTCCGCTGTCGTAGAATATCTTTTCGTCCGGCATGACCAGGCCCAACTTATCCCGGGCGATGTCCTCGATGGTCTTGTCGTCGTTCTGGTGCTCGATGGCGTATTCCAGCGCGGCGTTTTCCTCCTGTATCTTTTCCACCTGCTGGCGCAGGTCCGCCTCCGTCTCGTTGGCCTCCGCCACCTTTGTCCGCATATTCATCAGGGCGATACACGCGTAGGCGATCAGCCCCACGATCACGACCAGTGTGAGCCAGTTGGCCCGGCGCAGTCTCACGGCGTCTCTCTCCTTTCCGTTTCTGGGCAGACTGTTTCCAATGTGTAACTATTATTGTAAACCATTTTCGCCCATTTGAAAAGAGTTTTTTGACGAATTTTTGCACAAGATCTAGTCCCTTCCGGACGGGACGGGCCAAAAAGCGCGCGCCGCGGACAGTCTGGCCCCACGCCCCGGCCCAGAGCGGCCTGGTCACCGGGGAGACGGCCACGCCCCACAGGACCAGGCCCAGCAGGGCGATCAGGGCCATATAGAGCCGTAGGCGGCCCTCAAGGCTGGCCATGCCCCCCAGGAACAGGGCCGCCGCCGCTATGCCGCCGAACAGCCCGTCCGCCGCCCAGGCGGGCAGACAGGCTCTGTCCCTGGCGCCGCCCAGCAGGTCGTATATGAAGCCCAGTCCCGCCCCCAGCAGCAGGAACCACCCCGCCTCCTGAAGCTGTATCAGCGCCGGAAGAGCCATTATTTCAGCAGCCGGGACCAGAACCCGCCCCGGCCCTGGACCTCCTCATACTCCAGGCTGGATACCTGCCCGGAGATATTCAGCTCCCCGGAGGTCTTTTCCAGCTTATCCACCTTCAGCGCCGAGCCCCGCACGTAGAGAAGGCCCTGGCTCGTCTGCACGGCCACCTCGCCCTCGTCGAAGCTCACCACCTCTTCCACGCCGTTCATCCAAAGGTCCCGGCGTCCGTCCATGGTCAGCCGGTGGGGCGGCCTGGGCGCCGCCGTCTTTTCCTCATAGGCCATAAAAACCCTCCCATATCCTTTTTGTTACAAGGATATGGGAGGGATGTCTTATTTATGACTTAACACAATTTTGCTCCCGCGGGGATGGCGTCGTCCACTATGAGAAGGTTGAGCTTTTCCTCGCCCTTCTCCTTGTGGACAGCGGAGATGAGCATACCGTTGGAGGCCAGGCCCATCATCTTCCGGGGCGGCAGGTTCACGATGGCCACCAGGGTCTTGCCCACCAGGTCCTGGGGCTTGTACCACTTGGCGATGCCGGAGAGGATCTGCCGGTCCGTGCCGGTGCCGTCGTCCAGGGTGAAGCAAAGGAGCTTCTCGCTCTTCTTCACGCTCTGGCAGTCCTTCACCTTCACGGCCCGGAAATCGCTCTTGCAGAAGGTGTCGAAATCCACATTTTCTTCCGCAAGAGGCTCGGTCTCGACGGCGGGCTTTGCCGGGGCCTGGAGCTTTTCCAGCTCCGCCAGCTCCTTCTCCATGTCGATGCGGGGGAACAGATTCTCGCCCTTTTGGGGGGCTGCCGTCTCAGGCAGAGCGCCCCACACTTTGGCGCTGTCCCAGGTCCGGACGGAGCTGTCCGCGCCGATCTGGGCGAAGAGCTTTTCCATGCTCTCCGGCATGAAGGGCGTGAGCAGCACGCCGCAGATGCGGGTGGTCTCCAGCAGGTTATACAGCACATGGGCCAGCCGCCGGCCGTTGGCGGCCATATCCTTTGCCAGGGCCCAGGGGGCGTTCTCGTCGATATACTTATTGGCCCGCTGGATGACCCGGAAAACCTCCTCTAGGGCGTTCTGGAACTGGAACCACTCCATCTCGGCCTCATAGCGGTCCCGCAGACCGGAGGCCGCCGCCTTCAGCTCCTGATCGAAGCTCTCCGGCGTCCCCCAGGTCCTGCATCCGGCGGGAAGGCTCGCGCCGAAGTATTTGTTCACCATGGCGGTGGTCCGGCTGACCAGGTTGCCCAGGTCGTTGGCCAGGTCCGTGTTGATGGTCTGGATCAAAAGCTCGTTGGTGAAGTTGCCGTCGGAGCCGAAGGGGAAGGTGCGCAGCATGAAAAACCGCAGGGCGTCCACGCCGAATTTCTCCGCCAGGATATAGGGGTCCACCACGTTGCCCCGGCTCTTGGACATCTTCTCGCCGCCGAAGTTCAGCCAGCCGTGGCCGTACACCTTCTTGGGCAGAGGCAGGCCCATGCTCATGAGCATGGCAGGCCAGATAATGGAGTGGAACCGGACGATCTCTTTGCCCACGAAGTGCACGTCGGCGGGCCAGTATTTGTCCAGATCGTCATGGGCGTCATTGTCAAGGCCCAGGGCGGTCATGTAGTTAAAGAGCGCGTCCACCCACACATAGACCACATGGCCGGGGTCGAAGTCCACGGGGATGCCCCAGGTGAAGCTGGTGCGGGACACGCACAGGTCCTCCAGGCCGGGCTTGATGAAGTTGTTGACCATCTCGTTGACCCGGCTGCGGGGCTGGAGAAAATCGGTGTTCTCCAAAAGGTCCCGGACCCGGTCGGCGTACTTCGACAGCCGGAAGAAGTATGCCTCCTCCTCCGCGTCCACCACGGGCCGCCCGCAGTCGGGGCACTTGCCGTCCACCAGCTGGCTCTCGGTCCAGAAGCTCTCGCAGGGCTTGCAGTACTTGCCCACATACTTGCCCTTGTAGATATCCCCGTTGTCGTGCATCTTCTTGAAGATGCGCTGGATGGCGGTCACATGATAATCGTCGGTGGTGCGGATGAACCGGTCGTAGGAGATGTTCATGAGCTTCCACAGGTCCTTGACGCCTCGCGGCCCCTCCACGATGTTGTCCACGAACTGCTTGGGGGTGACCCCGGCCTGGCTGGCCTTGTCCTCGATCTTCATGCCGTGCTCGTCGGTGCCGGTGAGGAACATGACGTCGTAGCCGCAAAGCCGCTTATACCGGGCCATGGCGTCGGTGGCCACGGTGCAGTAGGCGTGGCCGATGTGCAGCTTGTCGGACGGATAGTAGATCGGCGTGGTGATATAAAATGTGCCTTTACTCATGTTGACTGCCTCCAAACGTACAGTGTGTTTATTCGATGCTCCCGCCCTCGGGCGGCTCCGGGACCTATTCCGCCGGGGCGGGCGGCGCCTCCGGCGCGGGCTCCGTCTCGGGGTCGGTCTCTATCGCGGGCGGCGGCGCCTCCGCCTCCTGGACGGCGGGTTCCTGAACGACAGGCTCCTGAACGACGGGCTCCGGGGTCTGAGGCACGGGCGTCGGGGTCGCCGCGGCGGCCGCCAGAGCCTCCTCCTTGTCGTAGGAGCTGTAGGCCTCCTTCTGGGAGCTTATGAGGGCGCCGTTTTTGTCATAGACGTTCCGGTAGGTCTGGGCGTAATAGTGGGCGGCGTCCTCCCAGGTCTCGTTGGTGATGTCCACATAGCTGCCGTCCTCGTCGGTGCCCAGCAGCCGGATGGTCAGGTAGCCGCCGGAGACGTACGCCTCGATCCTGATGGGGTAATTGCGGGAGTTGACGAACTTGAAGTCCGGCCAGCCCCAGCTGACCGTGGCGTCCATGCCACGGGGCAGGTAGCTCACCAAAAACTGGTGGCACCAGCGGTCCGTGATGGTCAGATTGGCCTTCAGGGCGCAGTAGTACAGCGTGGAGCTGCCTTGGCAGATGCCGCCGCCGATGCTCATGACGTGCTGGCCGCCGGAAAAGGCCCCGGCGGACTGATAGCCCTTTTCGGCGGTCCGCTGGCCCAGGCACTGGTTGTAGTTGAACTCCTCCCCCGGCTGCAGGACCACGCCGTTCATGGCGGCGGCGGCCAGGGTGATGTTATTGATGCGGGCGGAGGTGGACCCGGCCAGGGTGGTGCTCTTCTCGGCCAACACGTCCGCGAACAGGCGGTCGGAAAGCGACGCGGCGGTGACCTCCGGGTCCTCCCGGAGGATGGGGATGACCACCGTCTGGCCGTTTTCCGCCTGGTCCCACAGGGCGCGGGCGGCGGCCATGTCGAAGCGCACGCCCCGCACCTCCGGCGTGACGCCGCCGGTGGCCTGGTCGTATACGGCGTTCACCGGCGCCACATAGACCTCATTATACAACCTTTGCAGCAGCGCGTCCACATCTGTCTGCGAAGTTTCCGCGCCCGCCGGAGACGCGGCGGCCTCCGGCGCCCGGTAGTCGATGGGCGCGTAGTTTTCCTGCCGGAAGGCCTCTCCGATCTGACCGGCCAGGGCCGCCACGTCCACACGGGCCGTGCCGGTGTTCTTCACCACCGTGATCTGGTCCTGACCCACCTGGACCTGGACCGTGTTCAGCTTCCCGTTGACCGTCTCGGCCACCGGCTGCAGCATGGCGGCGATGATGTTCTCGTCGATGACCGTCTCCGCCCTGTCCACGGACAGGGCCACAGGCTCGGACTGGCAGGCCCGGTAGGCCAGCAGATTGGCCAGCATGCTCCCGCCCCGGCCATAGCTGTACGCCGCGCGGGCAAAGGCCGTGCCGTCCACCGCCTGCAGGCCCAGGTCCTGGGCCGTCACGGTCACGCTGTCCCCCGTAGAAAAGTTTACCGTGACGGCGGCATTGTCATACCGGCCGGGGTCGTCCCCCAGGGCCGCGGCGGCCTCGTCCACCGTCATGCCGCCCACGGGAACTCCGTTCACGGTCACGTTGGGATAGATGGTGGTCAGCCGGGCCACCCGCTGGGCGTAGGCGAAGCTCACGCCCAGGACGACCACCGCCGCCAGCAGCAACGCCGCCAGAGGGATGAGCACCTTCCGCCAGGCGTTCCATGCCCCGCCCCGCCGCTCGCCGCCGTCCCACGCGGGCTCCTCCCGGACATGCCGGGCATACCCCCGGTCTACAGGCTCCTCCGGCGCGCGATAGTCCTCTTCCTGATCCGGGCCGCCGAATTCCGCCCAGCCCTCCAGGTCGAGATCGTTATGATCTTCCATGAGCCCTCTCCTTTCCCGGCCGTCAGAGGCGAAGAGCGCCCTCCGACGCGCCTGTCAGCTCCTTCACGTCCGTATCCAGCTGCTCCTCCATCCAGGGTTTGCCGCTGATGCGGTACTCCGCCTGCGCCTCCCACAGCGACCCGATGAGGATGTTTGAAAGCAGAAAGCCCTGGGGCGTGAAGCACCACCGGCCGTTGAATTTCTTCGTCCAGCCGTCCTTCTCGTACTCCTGCAAAAGCGCCTCGATGGGCGCGAAATCGCTGCGATAGACCCTGTGATACTCCTCCTGGGAGATGCCCCGGCTGCGGCGCATGCCCAGCATCAGATACTCCGCCGCCCGGTCCAGCTCGTCCAGCTTCTCGTACTCGTCCAGGATGGACTCGCCGCCGCCCACGCCGTCGATGTAGGCCCGCAGGTCCTTCACGTAGCTGTAGCGGGTATTGCCCATGCAGGAATGGGCTCCGGGGCCGAAGCCCAGGTAATCGTCCATATCCCAGTATTTCATATTATGCCGGGACGCCTTGCCCCGCCGGGCGAAATTGGACACCTCGTACTGGCCGTAGCCGTAGTGGTTCAAGGTCTCCACGGCGTAAAGATACATATCCGCCTGGTCGTCGTCGGTGGGGATGACGGGGCTGAGCTTGTACGTCTCGTACATGGGCGTGCCCTCCTCCAGCTTCAGACCGTAGCAGCTTATGTGGTCCGGCTCCAGGTCCAGTATCTTGGCCAGGGTCTCGGCCCAGTCGGCCTTGGTCTGGTTGGGCAGGCCGTAGATCAGGTCCACGCTCAGGTTGTCGAAGCCCTCGGCCCGGATATCCTTCACCGCCTTTTTCACCTGGGTGAAGTTGTGGCGGCGGCCGATGATCTTCAGAAGGTCGTCGCTGGCGGACTGGACGCCCAGAGAGATGCGGTTGACGCCCTCCCGCTTCAGCCGGGCCAGCTCGTGGGGCCGGACGCTGTCCGGGTTGCACTCCACCGTGACCTCCGCGCTCTTGAGCACCTTGCCCGCCCGCTTGAGGGCGTTGAACAGCTCCGCCACGCGCTTGGCCCCGTAATAGCTGGGGGTGCCGCCGCCGAAGTATACGGTGTCGATATAGTAGGGCGCCATGGTACCGGCCGACTCCCTGATGTGGCGCAGCAGGGCGTCCTGATACTTGCCCATGAGCTTGTCGCAGCCCGCCAGAGAGTAAAAGTCGCAGTATCCGCACTTGGACGCGCAGAAGGGGATGTGGATGTATACCCCAAGATGTTTATCCGCCATGATTCTATCCTTCTACCTTATTGAAGGCCCCCTTGTGCAAAGGGGGCTGGCACGGCGCAGCCGTGACTGGGGGATTGTTACGCTATCCCGCACTGGTAACAACCCCTTCGCCTCGCTGTCGCTCGGCACCTCCCCTTGCACAGGGGAGGCTTTAGAGTCTCCTTGTTGGCCGTTTGCGGGCGCTTCACCCATTGGCCTCTTCCGGCAAAAAATCTTCCCTGGTGAACCGGACCAGATCCTCCCTGGAGGGGGCATCCATGGCCGCCACCCGGTCGGCCTGCCGGACCACCATGTCCTCGAACTGGTTGCGCACGTCCCGGCCGTTGCCAAAGTTCTCGTCCCGGTTCTCGTAGAGGGCGTTGAAAAACTCCCCGGAATATTTCTCCGCCTCTTCGTCCAGCTCATAGCCGTTTTTCCTGCACTGGCCGTGGAAGATGGCGTTGAGCTCGTCGCCGTTATAGTCCTCGAAAAAGATATACTTGTTGAACCGGCTCTCCAGGCCCGGATTGGAGCTCAAAAACTTCTCCATGGGCCCGGTATAGCCCGCCGCGATCACCACCAGATCCTCCCGGTGGTCCTCCATGGCCTTCAGCACCGTCTCGATGGCCTCCCGGCCGAAGTCGTTCTCGCCGCCGCTGGCCAGGGAATACGCCTCGTCGATGAACAGCACCCCGCCCAGAGCGGAGGCGATCACCTCCTGGGTCTTGATGGCCGTCTGGCCCACATAGCCCGCCACCAGCCCGGACCGGTCCACCTCCACCAGCTGGCCCTTGGAAAGGGCGCCGATGGCGGCGTACAGGCCGCTGATGAGCCGGGCCACGGTGGTCTTGCCGGTGCCGGGATTGCCCATGAATACCATGTGCAGGCTCATGGGCGGCACGGGCAGCCCCGCGTCCTTTCGGAGCTGGCGGACCTTCACCAGGTTCATCATGCTCTTGACGTCCTTCTTGACCTGCTCCAGCCCCACCAGCGCGTCCAGCTCCGCCATGAGCGCGTCCAGGTCCGGCTTCTCCGGCTGGCCCTGACCGGCGGTCTTATTCTGGTCCTGGCCCTGGCCGGTCCCGTTGGCCGCGGCGGTTTGGGGCGGGTTCTTTTCCAAAAAGGACGGCTCCGCGCTGGTGACGAAATCCGCCGCCCGCAGGCCCGGCTTGCCCTTCTTCACCCCCGCCCCGTCGCACAGGGCGGCGAGCTTGTCCGCGCACTCGGTGATGTACTCCGCCTCGGCGTAGGTCACGTCGTCGTCCACCGCCGCCAGGCACAGCAGGATGTTGGTCAGCATCCGGATGAACACCCGTGAGCTGTCCGTACCCTGGCGGGCGTCCTGCTCCGTCAGGGACCAGAAAAACAACGGCGGCAGAAATTGGCCGCTCTCGCTCACGGCGGTGGTCAGGGCCCACAGCAGCCAGCTTGGCTTGGGCCGCCCTTTGGAATACAGGGCGTTCACCGCGTCCGCGTGCTCCTGGCCCAGACTGGAGCCCCGAGCGAACAGCTGCATGGCGCAGGAGACACAGAACTCGTCCATCTGCTCCGCCAGAGACCGACCGGCCGCACGGTAAAACGCCTCCGTGTTGGCGATATAGGTCTTGTGCAGCTCCTCCGGAGAGCGCTTCCACTGGGTGGGCAAATCGTCCGCCCCCTTTCCGTGCCTGGGGCACATTATGACAGCTTATTGCAATATTATATTACAAAAATTACAAAATACAAGTATTATTTACAAAAAAGATACAAAATTTCTTTGCTTTTCCTGGGCGGCACGCCCATAATGATCATTATAAAAAGACCTTTCCCGGCAAATCGTCCGGGAAAGGCCGTGATCCACGTTGTTTGCGGGCTTATTGGACCGGGGAGGCCAGCGTCACCGTATCGGTGATGGGCACATAGGCCGTCAGGGCGTCCTTCACCATGGTCATGAATCCGTCGTGACCGGCGCCGTAGCGCTCCATGTCGTTCCAGAGGAACACGCCCGCGGCGTTATACCCGGTGTCCTGTCCCTCCTGATAGACGTCGGCCGCCGCCTGATAGCCCGCCGCGTCCGACGCGCCGCCGCCCACGGTGTAGTTTTCCGCCACCACCAGGCCGCTGCCGGGCTCGAACTCCAGATACCGGTAGCAGACGCTCGTCAGCGTCAGGGCCCCGCCGTCTCCGCCGAAGCGGACGATCTCGTCCCAGGCGGTCTGCTCCGTACCGTTGGAGCTGTCCACCCAGAAGCACCAGCCGTCCGCGGTGCGGCTCAGGCGGAAGGACTCGAAAAAGCTGGTGCACACATGCACGGAGGAAAGATACGCGCTGTCAAAGGCGCCGCCCGCGCTGTCCAGCGTGCTGGACACGCAGTACACCTGCCCGTCGATCAGGTCAAAGAGCTGGACCCCCAGCGCCACCGAGGCGCCCTGGTCAAAGGCCACCAACTCCGGCGTGCCGTCCAGGTCCAGGTCGATGAATCCCACGCCGCCGAGCCCGTCGGGCCACAGGGCGGCAAAAATGTCGTAGTTGGCGTCCAGGAAAGCCAGGTAACTGTCCTGCCAGCCCTCCGCCGGCTGGGGCAGCATCACGGTCTCCGGCACGGCGGTGGGGGCGGAGGCGCCGCTCGATGCCAAACAGCCTGTCAGGACCGCCAGCACTATAAGCAGTATCCCAAGCCGTTTCATGGCCCACCTCCACAACCGTGTTCCAATTATGTCTATAGTATTATGTAAAGTTTAAGCGTTTTTATTATATCCATGGGGCGGACATATTGTAAAGAGGTAAAATAAAACTGTAACCACTTGTAATACCTGGCCCCTGGGGCTTGACAGGCGGAACAAAACGTGGTAAATTAGCACTCAAAGAATAAGAGTGCTAACTCACATGAAAGGAAGCGTATTTCATCACCATGGCAAAGAAACAGTTCAAGGCGGAATCCAAGCGGCTTTTGGACCTGATGATCAACTCCATCTACACCCACAAGGAGATCTTCCTGCGGGAGATCGTCTCCAACGCCTCCGACGCCATCGACAAGCTGTGCTACCGGTCTCTGACGGACGAGACGGTGGGCATGGCACGGGAGGATTTCCTCATCCGGGTGGAGACGGACAAGGACGCGCGGACCCTGACCGTCCGGGACAACGGCATCGGCATGACGAAGGAGGAGCTGGAGAACAATCTGGGCGTCATCGCCTCCAGCGGCACCCGGCAGTTCCGGGACAGCCTGTCCGAGGACGAGGCGGCGGCGGACGTGGACGTGATCGGCCAGTTCGGCGTGGGCTTTTACTCCGCCTTCATGGTCTCCGACAAGGTGACGGTGATCACCCGCGCCTTCGGGGAGGACCAGGCATGGAAGTGGGAGTCCTCCGGGGCGGACGGCTACACCGTCACGGCCTGCGAGAAGGATACGGTGGGCACGGACGTGATCATGCACATCAAGGCCGACTCGGACCAGGAGGATTACGGCTCCTATCTGGAGAGCTGGAAGCTGAAGGAGCTCGTCAAGAAGTACTCCGACTACGTTCGCTGGCCCATCCACATGATGGTGGAGCGCCGGGAATGGGACGAAAAGGGCGGCGAGGACGGCAAGGGCGCCTACAACACCATCGTGGAGGACCAGGTGGTCAACACCATGGTGCCCATCTGGCAGCGGCCCAAGAGCGAGGCCTCCGACGACGACTGCAAGGCGTACTATAAAGAGCACTTCCACGACAGTACCGATCCGGTGGCCGTGATCCGGGTCAACGCGGAGGGTCTGACCAGCTACCGGGCCATGCTGTTCATCCCGGCCCAGGCCCCCTACGACTACTACACCCGGGACTATCAGCCGGGCTTGCAGCTCTATTCCTCCGGCGTGATGATCATGGACAAGTGCCCGGACCTGGTGCCGGAACACTTCCGGTTCGTCCGGGGCGTGGTGGACTCTCCCGACCTGAGCCTGAACATCTCCCGTGAGCTGTTGCAGCACGACCGGCAGCTGAAGATCATCGCGGGCAATCTGGAGAAGAAGATCCAGGCGGAGCTGACCCGGCTCATGGCCGAGGACCGGGACAAGTACCTGACCTTCTACAAGTCCTTCGCGCCCCAGCTCAAGTACGGCGTGGTGGGCGATTACGGCATGCACAAGGACCAGCTTCAGGACCTGCTCATGTTCTACAGCGTGGGCCAGGAGAAGCTTATCAGCCTCAAGGAGTATACCGACGCCATGCCCGAGGGCCAGAAGAAGATCTACTACGCCTGCGCCGAGACGGAAAAGCGGGCGGCGGCGCTGCCCCAGGCAGAGACGGTGAAGGCGGCGGGCTTCGACATGCTGTGCCTGACGGACAGCGTGGACGAGTTCGTCATGCAGATGCTGCACACCTACGCGGAAAAGGAATTCTGCAACGTGACCAGCGACGATCTGGGCCTGGAGAGCGACGAGGAAAAGAAGGACACCGAGGAAAAGGCGGAGCAGTCCAAGGAGCTTCTGGACTTCGTAAAAGAGAGCCTGGGCGGCGCGGTGGAGACGGTGCGTCTTTCCCACAAGCTCAAGAGCCAGCCGGTGTTTCTGACCACCGAGGGCGAGGTGACATTGGAGATGGAGAAGTATTTCCAGAACCTGCCCGGCGTGCCGGAGGCGGAACGGGTCAAAGCCAAGAGGGTGCTGGAGCTGAACGGCGCCCATCCCGCCTTCGCCGCGCTGGAAAATGCCTTCCGGGAGGACAAGCCCAGGGCCGCGCGGCTTTCTATGGTCCTGCTGGCCCAGGCTCAGCTCATCGCGGGCCTGCCCCTGGACGACCCTGCGGCGTACACGGAGCTCGTGTGCGGGCTGTTTTGAGCTGAAAAACGCCGGAGGGAGACGCTTCGAAAGAAGCTATCTCCCTCTTTTTTTGTCTGTTCTTTTTTCGATAAACGGGAAAAATCGTCAAGGTCACCGCCAGACCCAGCGCCTCCCTCTGACGAGGGAGGTGGCTCGCCCGAGAGGGCGAGACGGAGGGAGAGATAAGACGCACTGCCGACTATCTCTCCCCCAGTCAGCGCCGTTGGCGCTGACAGCCCCCTCGTCAGAGGGGGCCGGATCCTTGGGTGCAAACTATGTGACAGCTCCCGATTTACCAAACACCCTTATGCGCCGCTCACTCCGCCGTGACGGCGTAGGCCTCCAAAATGGGATCGGCCGGGGCCTCACCTTCCTCCGGCACGGCGTGCTGCACCGTTACCCCGGCGCACAGCTTATACCCCCAAGCGGAAACGGTGAGCTATACTTTCATTTTTTCTAACAGCTCTATCATCTCGCGCCATTCGCGGATATGCAAATGCTCGCATTTTGGAGCGCTTTCCGCAGAGCGGTCTTTATACTCTCTTTCCGTATTATTATCGTACCAGACGGGGTACATGCCCACTTGCGACGCGCCCTCGACGTCCGCTTGCGGATTGTCCCCGCAGTACCATATCTCATCGGCGCGGAGACCGGCTTTCCGTAAAGCGATATCAAACAAAATGCGGTCGGGCTTTCGCACGATATAGTCGCTGGAGGTCATAACGAACTCAAATCGATTCATCGGCAAAAGTCTGTTGAGCCGCTGGGACAAAGCGTCGCCCGACCATAGAAGATTGCTGATCACCGCGCTTCTTATGCCGTTTTTATTGATATGATCAAGCATTATATCCGCTTCCGGCATAATGGCGCCCATGGAAGCGCCGTTCCAAAAAACAGTTTCCATCTCCAGGGGCGTCAGGGAAAATTCGATCCCTAAATACTCATATAATACTCTGTCGCCGATCTGACCGCCAATATCACAGCCGATTTTGCGAACGCTTTCGATATGCTCTCCGAAAACCAGTTCCGCCGCCTTTCTGACGTCTTCCAGCGTACAATGATCCGGGTTTTTCGTGGCATACTTCAGCAATTCCGCATTTCCTCTGTCAGTGTCCCAGCCGGGTTCATACAGAAGCGTATGTCCGTAGTCAAATATGATCATTTTAGGATACTTCATCATACGTCCATTCCGCTCCCTGTATCGAACCTGTGTTCCGCGCCCTGATCCGCCGCTCACTCCGCCGTGACGGCGTAGGCCTCCAAAATGGCCGGGCTCTCGCCCTCCTCGGGCACGGCGTGCTGCACCGTCACGGCGTCGCCCACGTTCAGCACGATCACGTTTTGGTCCTGGGCGGCGGAGACGGCGTAGAACACGTCCTCGTCCTCCAGCCGGATATAGTACCAGCTTGTGCCGTCCAGCACGGCTGTGCGGATCTCCGCGATGACGCCCGCGCTCTCGTCCTGCACGTCGGGCACGCCGCCGCCGGACACCACACCCCGGTCGGACAGCATCCCCACATACGTCCGCTCACAGGCAGGCACCGTGGACCCGGTGGCCACGATCTGGTACTGGGCCACGTTCACCATGGCGTAGCTCTTCACCAGATTGGTGGCGTCCATGAGGGGAATGAAATAGGTGGGCTGGCCGGAGATGTTGAGAAGCAGCGGGAACGTGGCGGTATAGCCCAGGTCCTGGACCACGCCCATGGCGGAGGCCATGGCGGCCCGCTCGGTGGCGCCGGGGGCCTCGTAATACTTTGTCTCCTTGGTGCGCATATTGCACAGCAAAAAGCCCAGGTTGGACTGGTCCGCGTTGGCGCTGGTGACGCCGGTGTAGACGTACACATCGTCGTTCATGGCGATGTAGTTATACCCCTCGGTGGTCATGGTCACGTCCCGCTGGCCCAGGATGGAGTTGATGAAGCCCCGGACCAGGGTGCCGTGGTAGTCGTACTGCTCCATGATCAGGCTGGGGGTATACAGGGTGTCCACCCAGGCGGGGACCTCCTCATAGTACTGGCTCTCGCCGGTGACCGCGTCCAGCAGCACCGCCCCCCGGATGTCCCGGCCGCCGAACAGGCCGATGGTCTTGACCAGGCGCGGCGCGACCCACCAGGGATGGCCGTCCTCGTCGATCTCGAATTCCGGCGTGGAGAACATCATGGTGGGGTACTGGAACCGCAGGTGGCGCATCACGTTCCGGTTCAAAGGCTCGGAGAAGGCGTATTTCATCCCCTCCTGGAGCCGGACCACGCTGGCCTCCTGGGTCACCATGTCCACCACCACATAGGCGGGCAGACCGCCGCGCCGGTTGGTGAACCACTTGAACAGGTCCGCGTAGTCGATGGGGGCCACCCGCACGGGACGGCCCTGATAGTTGATCTGGGTGGAGTCGTTGGAGTACTCGAACTGGCTGACCATGTCGCTGAGGGTGCCCATCTGCCGGTCGCCCAGATAGTTGGCGCTGGTCCTGTCCAGGGTGGGGATCTCGTTGAAGGAGATCTGGGCCACGTCCTGGGCGAAGTCCCCGGTCTGCACGTCCAGCAGCTCCCGGTAGGCCGCCGCCCGGAACATGGGGATGGAGACGATCTTGCCCACCAGCGCCGCCAAAAGCACCGCCGCCAGCAGGATGCCCACCGGCAGGCAGTTATGGCGCACGAAGCCGAGCATGTCCCGCGCCTTCTGCTGGGGCGTGCGCACCTCCTGGCTCTTGGCCCTGGCCGTCGTCAGCAGCGAGCAGCCGATGTACACGGCGCACAGGAAGATGAGGAACATATAAAAGTCCCCGTCCTGGAGGTTGATGGCGGGCAGGGCCACATAGAAATAGACGAATCCCACCAGCGCCGTGACGATCACGCTGAACGCAACGCCGCCCAGGCGGCTCTTCGGCAGGTGTATCCTCCGCTTTTTGCTGTCCATAGAAGTCTCCTCCCGTAAATTTCCGATGGTTTTATCTTACCACGAAGATCCGTCCGTTACAACAAAAACCGCCGGACGGGTCCCGTCGTCCGCTCACTTTTGCCCGGCCCTGAACCGGGAGGGCGCGCAGCCCACGGTCCTTTTGAACAGGACGCTGAAATACCGCCCGTCCCGGAAGCCGACGGCGTGGGCGATCTGGCCGGGGCGCCGGTCCGTAGTGCGCAGGAGGCGGCAGGCCAGCTCCATGCGCCGCCCGGTCACATACTGGGTAAAGGTCCGGCCCAGCTCCTTCCGGAACAGGGCGGACAGATAGCTGGCTGTGACCGACACGGCGGCGGCGGTCCGGGTCAGGGTCAGATCCGGCTCGGCGAAATGGCCGTCCACATATCCCAGCGCCGCGCCCAGCGTCCCGCTCCGGGTCCCGGCAGCCGTCTGCTCCCGAAGCTCCACGGCGGCGGTTAGCATCCGCGTCAAAAGCCGCTCCGGGTCCCCGTCGGCGCCGACCGCGGGGCCGAGCCGCTCCTCATACCGCTCCCGCGGCACGCCCAGCCCGCCCAGGAACCTCTCCGCGGCGAACCGGACGTTGAGCGTCGCAAAGTCCCGGAAGGACCGGACGCTCATGGCGGGCCCCAGCTCCCGCAGATACCGGGCCGCGAAGCCGGACACGTCCTCCCGGCGGCCCGTCTCCAGAAAGGCCCGTATGACCTCCGGGTCCGTCCGGGCCGGGTCCACGTCCGGAAGCGGGCCCGTCTCCCGCTCCGGCAGGTCCAAAAGCCGCTCCGTCCCCGGCCGAAAGATCCGCTGCCCCGGATGGACCACCCGCAAGGCCCAGAGCCGGGACGCCTCCTCCCAGCAGGCGGGCAGCCCCTCCAGGCCGGACACAGGGCCGCCGGCGGCCAGATGCCAGCCCGCGACCCCGGCGCGGTCATATTCCTCCTCCACTCTGCGGACGCACCGGTCCGTCAGCGCCGGGATATCGTCGGCGCCGCCCTTGATGAGCACGGCGCCCAGATCGGGGGCCAGCTGGACGGGCATATACTGCGAATATTTCAGAAAGAACGCCAGCAGCGCCTCCCGCGCCCCGACCGCCGGATCGGAGAAGGACGTATCCTCCCGGTCCGGGACGGGCAGATCGAACAGGGCGACGGCATAGCGCTCCGCCTCCAGCACCACGCCGATGCGCCGGGCGACGGCCGCGGCCTGCCCGGACGGCAGCAGTCCCGCCGTCAATTGCTCAAACAGCCACCGGCGGACAAAGGGGATGAACTCCGGGTCCCGGAGCACGTCTTCCAGGGGCATGGTATCGCCTCCTTTTATAATAAGGACGCCTCAACGGCTGCTGGCCCGCTCCATCAGGTCCCAGTCCAGGCTCCGGGACGTGCCCGGCTGGCCCTGGAGGATATGGATGAGCTCCTCCGCCGCCACCCGGCCCATCCGGCTCTGCCGGTGCCAGAGAGAGGTGATGTGCACGGGGCCCACCTGGCTGTAATAGCTGTTGTCAAAGCTGACCACCGCCACGTCCTCCGGCACCCTCCTGCCCATGGCCAGCAGCTCCCGGATCAGCAAAAACGCCACCTCGTCGTTGTAGCAGATCACCGCCGTGGAGCCCTCCAGCCGTTCCGTCAGGAACCGGTGGAGCATCCGGCTCTCCCGGGGCTCCATCATCTCCGCCCGGTCCGTGGTGTCATACCAGCAGAAGCTCCGGTCATAGATGGGCAGGCCCCGGTCCCGGATGGCCGAGACGCAGCCGTAATAGCGCTGGGGCCCCTGGGCGTCGTCGGATTTGAAGATGCCGCCGATGCGCCGGTGGCCCTTGTCGATGAGATAGCGGGCCAGCTTGTAGCCGCCGCCGTAGTTGTCGTCGGAGATGCAGGGGATGCCGCTCAGCTCGCTGTACGCCCCGTGCAGGAACACCATGGGCACCCCCGCCCGGCGCAGCCGCTGATAAAGGTCCGCGTTGGGGCTGGGCAGGGCCGTCTTGGACCCCTCCACCAGGATGCCCGCCACCGGCCTGTCCAGCAGCGTCTGCAATATCTCCCGCTCCCGGCTCACCTGGTTCTCCGTGGCAAAGACCAGGATGGAATAGCCCTGCTCGGCGAACACGCTCTGGGCGTCGTGCAGGACCGTGGGGAAGATGTAGTCGTCCAGAAAGGAGGAGATCACCGCCACCTGCCGGGGGTCGGCGCTCTGAGTCCTGCCGGTGGTGTAGGTGCCGCTGCCCTGCCGGGACTCCACCGCCCCCTCCTCCGTCAAAAGCCGGATGGCCCGGCGCACCGTCTGGCGGCTCACCGCGAACCGGGCCGCCAGCTCCGCCTCCGTGGGCAGCTTGTGGCCCCCCTTCCAGTCCTGAGTGTACATCTCCTCCCGAAGCTGGTCCGCAAGGAGCCTGTATTTCAGCGCCATCGCCCGTTCCTCCCACTTTTTGTGCATCTCGCAGTTTTGTGCACATTATATCACGGCCCCGCCGAAACGTCATCAAAAATCGACGGACATTCCCCAAAAACAATACAAATTTTTCGAATTTGTCTTTTTGTTTCAATAAAATAATACAAATTTTGTCGCGCGCTCCGTGATTCTGCCGGAAGCTTTTTGCTGGGCTCCCGCGAACTGAGCATTTTGCCCAAAGGATTCTTCCGTTTGGCTCCAGTGTGAAATCACAAAAATACACACAAATTTACCCGACAAATCTAAAATATTTAAACAATTATACGCCAAAAACGGTATCTTTTCAAGAAATTTGTATCAAGAACATGTGACCGCGCAAAAAATTGTATTATTAATTGGTACGAATTTGGTGAAATAAACAAAAATTCGATTGACTTATCCGGACGTTTTTGATTTAATATAACCATCAATCTTCCGGGCGCGTCCCGGACAATATTAGGAAGGAGCATTCAAATCATGAAGAAGATCCTTGCGCTTGTTCTGGCCCTGACCATGGTGCTGAGCCTGGGCGCCATCGCTTTCGCTGATGGCGACCTGATCAAGGTCGGCGTCATCAACAACGACCCCAACGAGTCCGGCTACCGCACCGCCAACGACGCGGCCATGCGCGCCACCTTCACCGAGGAGAACGGCTACGACGCCACGTTCTACAACAACAACGACGCCGCCCAGCAGATCGCCACCGCCCAGCAGATGATCCAGGACGAGGTGGACTACCTTCTGCTCTCCCCCGGCTCCACCACCGGCTGGGACACCGTCCTGCAGGACGCTCAGGCCGCTGGCACCCAGGTCATCCTCTTCGACCGTATGCTGGAAGCCGATGAAAGCATGTATGTGGCCGCTGTCGTATCCGACATGCCCGCCGAGGGCGAGACCGCTGTCAACTGGCTGGCCGACCAGGGCCTGGACGAGTACAACATCATCCACATCCAGGGCCACATGGGCTCCGACGCCCAGCTGGGCCGCACCGGCGCTCTGGACGCGAAGGTCGAGGCTGAGGACAGCTGGAACTACGTGACCCAGCAGTCCGCCGACTGGAACGAGGAGACCGCCCGCACCATCGTGCAGTCCGTCATCGACTCCGGCGAGGCCTTCAACGTCATCTACGCTGAGAACAACGGCATGGCCCGCGGCGCCGTGGCTGCTCTGGACGCCAACGGCATCACCCACGGCAAGGACGGCGACGTCATCGTGATGGGCTTCGACTCCGACGTGTGGGCCATGGAGTCCGTGCTGAAGGGCGAGTGGAACTACATGGGCCTGTGCAACCCCATGCAGGCTGAGAAGGTCGACAAGATCATCAAGGACCTGGAGAACGGCACCGAGCCCGCCGAGAAGGTCATCTACTCCGACGAGCCGGGCTTTGACTGCGAAACCATCACCCAGGAAGACGTAGACACCTTCGGCACCGGTGTGGAAGAGGACGCCGAGGAAGAGGCTCCCGCCGACGACGCGGCCGAGGAGGAAGCTCCCGAAGAGGAAGCCGCCGAATAATTTCAACCTTATCATCCACACGCGGTACGGTATTTTCATACCGCACCGCGTGTATTTCATTTACAGGAGGCGAATTCGATGCAGGAAGGCGCAGTACTGGAATTGCGCGGGATCAGCAAATTCTTCCCCGGCGTCAAGGCCCTGCAAAACGTGGACTTCACCCTCCGCGCCGGAGAGGTCCACGCGCTCATGGGCGAGAACGGCGCCGGTAAATCCACTTTGATAAAGTGCCTGACCGGCGTCTATCCCAAGGACGAGGGCGAGATCTATATGGCCGGACACGACAAGCCCGTGACCATCCGCTCCCCCCAGGACGCCCAGAATATCGGCATCAGCACGGTCTATCAGGAGATCACCCTCTGCCCCAACCTGACGGTGGCGGAGAATATGTACATCGGCCGCACCAAGGGCAACCTCACCCGCTGGAAGCGGATGAACAAGGGCGCCGGAAAGATCCTGAAGGATCTGGGCATCCCCGCCGCTCCCGGCCAGCAGCTTTCCAGCTGCTCCATCGCGGTGCAGCAGATGGTGGCCATCGCACGGGCGGTGGATATGGACTGCAAGGTGCTGATCCTTGACGAGCCCACCTCCTCGCTGGACGAGTCGGAGGTGGCAAAGCTGTTCAAGCTCATGCGGGACCTGAAGGCCCGTGGCGTGGGCATCATCTTCGTCACCCACTTCCTGGACCAGGTCTATGAGATCAGCGACCGGATCACGGTCCTGCGGGACGGCCAGCTGGTGGGCGAGTACGTCATCGAGGATATGCCCAGGGTCCAGCTGGTATCCAAAATGCTGGGCAAGGAGCTGGGCGACATCTCCGACATCAAGAAGGCCAGCGACAAGGCGGCGGACATGACCTCCGTGCCCGTGCTGGAGGCGGAGCAGCTTGCCAGCGCCGCCGGTATCAAGCCCTTCGACTTCTCCATCCACAAGGGCGAGGTCAACGGCTTCACTGGTCTGCTGGGCTCCGGCCGCAGCGAGTGCGTCCGGGCCATCTTCGGCGCGGACCGGGTCTCCGGCGGGACCGTGAAAGTAAACGGCAAGAGCGTGAAGATCCGCAAGCCCCTGGACGCCATGAAACAGGGCATCGGCTATCTGCCCGAGGACCGGAAGCTGGACGGCATCATAGGCGACCTGTCCGTCCGGGACAACATCATCCTGGCCCTGCAGGTCATGAAGGGCTTCTTCAGACCCTTCTCCAGGGCCCAGGCGGAGGCTTTCGCCGACGAGTACATCAAGAAGCTGGAGATCAAGACCGCGTCCTCGGATACCCCCATCAACTCCCTCAGCGGCGGCAACCAGCAAAAGTGCATCGTGGCCCGGTGGCTGCTCACCGATCCGGTGTACCTCATTCTGGACGAACCCACCCGGGGCATCGACGTGGGCACCAAGACCGAGATACAGAAGCTGGTCCTGGAACTGGCGGGCGAGGGCAAGAGCGTCACGTTCATCTCCTCCGAGACCGACGAGATGCTCAACACCTGCTCCCGGCTCATCGTCATGCGCGACCGGAAGGTCGTGGGCGAGCTGAAGGGCGAGGACCTGAACCAGGATATGATCATGTCCACCATCGCAGGAGGTGAAGCGCAATGACCACCGAGACAAAGACCCCCGTAAAAAAGAAAAGCCGCAGCGTCGGTGAGGTCCTGAAGAACATGACCCGTCATCAGCTGTTCATCCCCGTGGCGGCGCTGGTCCTGCTGGTGCTGTTCAACCTGATCGCCGACCCCTCCTTCTTCGCGGTCAGCCTGAAGGAGAACAGCCTGGGCAATCCGGTGCTCAGCGGCAACATCATCTCCGTGCTGGACAACGCCTCCGAACTGGTGCTCCTGGCCATCGGCATGACGCTGGTGACCGCCTCCTCCGGCGGACAGGACATCAGCGTGGGCGCTGCGATGGCCATTGCTGGCAGCGTGATCATCCGGCTGGTCTGCGGCGGCCGGGTCAGCGTGGACACCATGCAGACATCTCTGATCCTGGCCGTTCTGGCGGGCATCGGGGTGAGCATGCTGTTTGGCGCGTTCAACGGCGTGCTGGTAGCTTACTTAAAGATCCAACCCATGGTGGCGACCCTGATCCTGTTCACGGCGGGCCGCTCCATCGCCGCCTGGATCAACAACAACCAGCTGCCCATCGTCAACGATCAGGTTTTCAAATACGCGGGGACCTTCATCCCCGGCATCCCCATCCCCACACCGGTCTTTATCACCATTCTTGTGATCCTGGCGTTCTGGCTGGCACTGAAATTCACCAACCTTGGCCTGTACACCCAGTCGGTAGGCATCAATGCCAACGCCTCCCGGCTCAACGGTCTGGACCCCAAGATGATCAAGCTGCTCACCTATGTGATCCTGGGCGCGTGCGTGGCGGTGGCGGGCTTCATCCGCGTCAGCCGCAGCGGCTCCATCAACTATTCCCGCATTGCGGAGAACATCGAGATGGACGCCATCCTGGCGGTGGCTCTGGGCGGCAACGCTCTGGGCGGCGGTAAGTTCAACATCTACGGCTCCATTCTGGGCGCCTATGTGATCCAGTTCCTCACCACCACTCTCTTCAAGTACAACGTACCCTCTACGGCCCTGCCCGCCTATAAAGCCGTGGTGATCATCCTGCTGGTAGTGCTCAGCGCCCCCGTGGTGCGGGAGAAGATGTCCCACATAAAGAAGTCCTCTAAGAGAGCAAAGGAGGTGGCCTGAGATGCCGAATAATATCGCAGTCGATAAGCAGGGACGGATCAAAAACCGTGCCTCCATGAGCGATACCAATCTGTTGCTCACCATCACGATCCTGGTATTCTTTGCTCTATACGCTTTCGCCGTGTTTTTCCTGGGCGGCAGCTTCACCAAACCCCAGAGCTTTCTCAATATCCTCAACAACAACGCCTCGCTGATCGTGCTGTCCTGCGGTATGAGCATCGTAATGATCACCGGCGGCATCGATATCTCCGTGGGCGCCGTCACCGGTCTGGTCTGCATGTGCTGCGCCGTCTATCTGGAGGGCCATGGCGGCAACCTGGTGACCGCGCTTTTGATCGGCTTGGGCGTCGGTCTTGCCTTTGGCATAGTCCAGGGCTTCCTGGTGGCCCATCTTGGTATCCAGCCCTTTATCGTATCACTGGCGGGCATGTTCTTCGCCAAGGGCATGACCACCATCGTCAGCAAGGAGCCGGTGCGGGTGACCAACGAGAGCTTCCTGGCGATCAAGAACATCCGCGTCACCGTACCCGGTCTGGGGGCCTATAACTCCAAGACGGGCGCTTATATCCCGGCCTATGTGGAGATCGGCGTACTCATAGCGCTGGCGGTGGTCGTGATCATGTTCATCGTCCTGCGCTGGACCAAGCTGGGCCGCAGCTTCTACGCCGTGGGCGGCAACAACCAGAGCGCCAATATGCTGGGCATCAACGTCCGCCGCACCAAATTCCTGGCCCATGTGCTGTGCGGTCTGCTGGCGGGTCTGGGCGGCATCCTGTACTTCCTGCACGTCGGCAGCGGCGACGTGGCCAACGGCGCGGGAGACGAGATGAACGCCATCGCCGCCTCCATCATCGGCGGCACCCTGCTGACCGGCGGCGTGGGCAACATCCTGGGCACCTTCTTCGGCGTGCTGAGCCTGAACACCATCAAGCGCATCGTCTCCAGCATGGGCTTTGACGAGGCCTGGTGGTCCAACATCACCGTGGCGGCCATGATCTGCCTGTTCCTGGTCATCCAGAGCGTGGTCCTGATCCGCAAGAACAAGAAGAGGGTGTGAGCCATGGGTGACAACAGCCTCTATCTGGGCGTGGAGTTCGGCTCCACCCGCATCAAGGCCGTGGCCATAGACGGGGCGTACCGCCCCGTCTCCACGGGCGACTATACCTGGGCCAGCGCCTATGAAAACGGCGTGTGGACCTACCCGCTGGAGCAGGCGTGGACCGGGCTCAAAACGGCCCTCGCTGGCATCGAACGCCGGGAGGATATCCGGGCCATGGGCGTGTCCGCCATGATGCACGGCTATCTGGCCTTCGACGAGAACTGGGAGCTTCTGGTCCCCTTCCGGACCTGGCAGAACACCGTCACCGGCCCCGCCGCGGCGGAGCTGACCGCCCTGTTCGGCTTCAACATCCCCCAGCGCTGGAGCATCGCCCACCTCTATCAGGCGGTGCGAAACGGCGAGGAGCACGTATCCCGCGTACGGCACATCACCACCTTGGCCGGGTATATCCACCACGCCCTCACCGGCGTGAACGCGGTGGGCGTGGGCGAGGCCAGCGGCATGTTCCCCATCGCCGCCGACGGCAGGGACTATGACCGGACCATGATGGCCAAGTTCGACGGCCTGGCCGCCGTCCAGGCCATGCCCTGGAGGCTTTCCGATCTGCTGCCGCGGGTGCTCCAGGCGGGCGAGGACGCGGGCCGCCTCACGCAGGCGGGCGCGGCGCTGCTGGACGGCCTGCTGCCTGCGGGCATCCCCTTCGCGCCCGCCGAGGGCGACGCGGGCACCGGCATGACAGCTACCAACGCCGTGGCCCCCCGGACCGGCAACGTGTCCGCCGGGACCAGCATCTTCTCCATGGTGGTGCTGGAAAAGCCCCTGGCGCATGTGCATGAGGAGATCGACATCGTGACCACCCCCACGGGCAAGCCCGTGGCCATGGTCCACTGCAACAACTGCACCAACGACACCAACGCCTGGGTGGGCATTTTGAAGCAGACGGCGGAGCTGTTCGGCGCAAAGCCCGACACCGGCGAGCTCTACACCAAGCTCTACCAAAAGAGCCTGGAGGGCGAGCCCGACTGCGGCGGCGTGCTGGTGTGCAACTACCTGGCCGGTGAGGGCGTCACCCACATGGACGCGGGACGGCCCCTGGCGGTCCGGACCCCGGACGCGAAGTTCACCCTGGCCAACTTCTTCCGGGCCCAGCTCTACGCCACCATGTCCACCTTAAAGCTCGGCATGGATATCCTGGCGGAAGAGCGTGTGGCCATCGACAGCCTGACCGGCCACGGGGGGCTGTTCAAGACCCCACTGGTGGGGCAGAAGTACATGGCCGCCGCCACGGGCGCCCCGGTCACCTGCATGGAGACCGCCGGTGAGGGCGGGCCCTACGGCATGGCTCTGCTGGCCGCCTATCTGGCGGACAAGGCCCCCGGCGAGAGTCTGGAGGAGTACCTGGCCGGGCATGTGTTCGCGGGCGTCACCGGCTCCACCGTGGCCCCGGACAGCGTGGACGTGGACGGCTTCAACGCCTACATCGCCCGGTATAAAGCGCTCCTTGCGGTGGAAAAGACCGCCGTGGAGGTCCTGTAAGGAGGAAAGGTTTTGAAAAAATACGAATTCTGGTTCGTGGTGGGCTCCCAGTTCCTGTACGGTCCCGAGGTATTGGAGACCGTAGAGGCCCGGGCCAAAGAGATGGCCGCGAAAATGAGCGAGAGCCTGCCCTATCCCCTGGTCTATAAGGTGACCGCCAAGACCAACCGAGAGATCGCGGACGTGGTCAGGGAGGCCAACTATGACGACAACTGCGCCGGTATCGTCGCCTGGTGCCACACCTTCTCTCCCAGCAAGATGTGGATCAACGGCCTGGTCGACCTGCAAAAGCCCTACTGCCACTTCGCCACCCAGTACAACCGGGAGATCCCCAACGAGGAGATCGACATGGACTTCATGAATCTGAACCAGGCCGCCCACGGCGACCGGGAGCACGGATTCATCGCAGCGAGGCTTCGCATGCCCCGGAAGGTCATCGCCGGTCACTGGCAGGACAAGAAGGTCCTGGAGCGCATCGGCGGCTGGATGAAGGCCGCGGTGGGCGTGGCCGTGTCCAGAGGCATGAAGGTCATGCGTTTTGGGGACAATATGCGGGAGGTGGCCGTCACCGAGGGCGACAAGGTGGAGGTCCAGGCCAAGCTGGGCTGGCAGGTGAACACCTGGGCCGTGGGCGACCTGGTGAAGCAGATGAACGCCGTCACCGACGCCGAGATCGACGAGCTGGTGAAGGTCTACGAGGCCAGCTACGACGTGGCCACCGACGACACCGCCGCCATCCGCTATCAGGCCCGCGAGGAGATCGCCATCAAGAAGATGATGGACGCCGAGGGCTGCAAAGCCTTTTCCAACACCTTCCAGGACCTGTACGGCATGGAGCAGCTGCCCGGCCTGGCCAGCCAGCACCTGATGGCCCAGGGCTACGGCTACGGCGGCGAGGGCGACTGGAAGGTGTCCGCCATGACCGCCATCATGAAGGCCATGGGCGAGGGCGGCAACGGCGCTTCCGGCTTCATGGAGGATTATACCTACCACCTGGTAGAGGGCCAGGAGTATTCCCTGGGCGCCCACATGCTGGAGGTGTGCCCCAGCCTGGCGGCAAAGGACAAAAAGCCCCGCATCGAGACGCACCACCTGGGTATCGGTATGAACGAGAAGGACCCGGCCCGGCTGGTGTTCGAGGGCAAGGCGGGCCCGGCCATCGTGGCGAGCCTCATCGACATGGGCGGGCGGCTGCGGCTGATCGTACAGGATATCGAGGCGGTCAAGCCCATCATGCCCATGCCCAACCTGCCCGTGGCCCGTGTCATGTGGCGGGCCATGCCGGACCTTCTGACCGGCGTGGAGTGCTGGATCACAGCGGGCGGCGCCCACCACACGGTCCTCAGCTACGACGTGACCGCCGAACAGATGAAGGACTGGGCCAATATGATGGGCATCGAATTCGTCCACATCACGAAGGATACCACCGTGGAGGGCCTGGAGAAGGAACTTTTCTGGAACGACCTTGCCTGGAAGCTGAAAATGTTGTAAAATGATCACCGCCGGACCTTGCGGCCCGGCGGTTTTTCAAAAAGAGGAGGCGCCTATGCTCGAACAACTGAAAAAGACGGTCTGCCAGGCAAATCTGGCCCTGCCCAGGCACGGCCTTGTGACCTTCACCTGGGGCAACGTGTCCGGCATCGACCGAAGCGCGGGCCTGGTGGTCATCAAGCCCTCCGGCGTGGAGTATGACGCCATGACGGCCGAGGACATGGTGGTGGTGGACATGGACGGGAACCGGGTGGAGGGAAAATGGAAGCCCTCCAGCGACACGGCCACCCACCTGGCCTTTTACAAAGCCTGGCCCACCGTCGGCGGCGTGGTCCACACCCACAGCCGCTGGGCCACCAGCTTCGCCCAGGCCGGTCGGGGCATCCCCGCCTACGGCACCACCCAGGGGGACTATTTCTACGGCGAGATCCCCTGCACCCGCCTGATGACGCGGTCGGAGATCGGCGGCGCGTATGAGCTGGAGACCGGCAATGTGGTCGTGGAGACCTTCCGGGACCGGCGCATCGACCCGGACCAGGTCCCCGCCGTGCTGGTGCACAGCCACGGTCCCTTTGCCTGGGGCAAGGACCCCATGAACGCGGTGCACAACGCCGTGGTGCTGGAGGAAGTGGCCTTCATGGCCTTCCACGCCCTGGCGCTGACGCCGGACCTGCCCCCCATGCAGCGGGAGCTGCTGGATAAGCATTATCTGCGCAAGCATGGCCCCGGCGCCTACTACGGCCAGGGCTGAGACTGAGGAAACGAGGAAAGCAACATGACCGACAAGGAAAAAAAGCAACTGCAGCTGACCGCGGTCCGCGTGCGGGAGGGCATCCTCACTGCCACCCACGGGGCAAAATGCGGCCACCCCGGCGGTAGTCTCTCCGCCGCGGACGTATTCACCTATCTCTATTTCAGAGAGATGCGCATCGATCCGGCGAACCCCCGCTGGGAGGACCGGGACCGGTTCGTGCTGTCGAAGGGCCACACCGCGCCGGGGCTGTACAGCACGCTGGCCAACCGGGGCTTTTTCCCCGTGGAGGACCTGGCCACCCTGCGCCATATCGACTCTTATCTCCAGGGACATCCCAACATGACCACCGTCCCCGGCGTGGATATGTCCACCGGCTCCCTGGGCCAGGGGCTGTCCGTGGCGGCGGGCATGGCCAAGGGCGCCAAGTTCCTGCACAAGGATGTGAACGTCTACGCCGTGGTGGGCGACGGCGAGCTGGACGAGGGCCAGATCTGGGAGGCAACCATGTTCGCCGCCCATTATAAGCTGGACAATCTGTGCGTCATCGTGGACCTGAACGGCCTGCAGATCGACGGCCCCACCGCCCAGGTGATGAACACCGCGCCGGTGGACGAAAAGTTCGCCGCCTTCGGCTGCGACGTGGTGAACGTGGACGGCCACGACTTTGACGCGCTGGAGGCCGCCTTTGCCCGCTTCCACGAAAACCACGGGAGCGGCAAGCCCACGGCCATCCTGATGAAGACCCTGAAGGGGAAGGGCGTGTCCTATATGGAGGGCCAGGCGGCCTGGCACGGCAAGGCGCCCAACGACGAGGAATACGCCCGCGGTATGGCGGATCTGGCCGCCATCCGGGCCGCGCTGGAGGAGGAGTGACACATGGCGGACGTGAAAAAGATCGCTACCCGCGAGGGCTACGGCAACGCCCTGAAGGAGCTGGGCGGCATGCGTGAGGACATGGTAGTGCTGGACGCAGACCTGGCCAACGCCACCAAGACCAACGTCTTTCAGAAGGCATATCCCGAGCGGCACTTTGACTGCGGCATCGCCGAGGCCAACATGATGGACGTGGCGGCGGGCCTGGCCACCATGGGACTGGTCCCGTTCGCCTCCACCTTCGCCATGTTCGCCTCCGGGCGGGCCTATGAGCAGGTGCGCAACACCATCGGCTATCCCCATCTGAACGTGAAGATCGGCGCCACCCACGGCGGCATCTCCGTGGGCGAGGACGGCGCCAGCCACCAGTGCTGCGAGGA
>CANRDC010000035.1 GCA_947629245.1 uncultured Oscillospiraceae bacterium
GTCACCTCGGCGGACGTGATGCTGGAGTCCCCCGGCACGGAGGAGGCGCTGACGCTTCTGAAGGATATGCCCTGGATCTCCGTTGGCTGGCATTCCCACTTCTGGTGCAGCCCGGTGCTGCCGCCGGAGCAGGTGCCCAGCCTGGTAATCCCCGGCACGGACCGGTTCCGCCATGACATCCAGACCGCCGGGGATATCGACCAGGCCCAGCTGGAGGCGGAGTGCCATGCCCAGATGAAGCGCTGCGTCCGCATCCTGGGCAAGGCGCCGGACACCACAAACCTATCCGACGCTGAGACGGTGTTCAACGCGGTCAAGAGGAAGATCTGCGACGAATACGGCATTGCCTACCATTTCGGCGTCAAGAAGGGCCGTTCCGGCGTGGAGAAGCCCCTGCCCAAATGGGCGGACCGAAAGATATTCATCCCCTCGCCGGTGAACGCCTATAAGGAAGTGGAAAACGAATCCATCACGGACCAATATGAGCGCTACGACCCGGTGAAGTACTACACCGAGGACCCGGACCATTTGCTGGAGCTACCGGAGGACGTGATCGTGGAGCAGTCCTGGCACCCAGGCTATGTGGACTATTTCGTTTACAAGCAGGGCGACCACGGTCCCCGGGCCAGATACTTTACCTCCATCCGGACGGAGGACGTGGCGGCGCTCACCTCCGATCGGCTCAAGAGCTGGATACGGGCCAACCGGATCGAGCTCATCAACTTCCGGGATGCGCTATATGGCACAAGAGAGTACCAGAACTACCTGCGCAGCGTGGACAGTCCCCTGTGCGTCGGGAATATGTAGTCTCTTCCCCGGATGAAAGAGAGGTTTTTATGGCTTATTACAACAAGTACTATACATATCCCGACATGTTCCTTTGGCAGGACGAGACATACGCCGGCTGCATGAACGGCGCGGGACCTCTGTTTCTGAAGCTGGGAGAGCTGATCCGTCAGGAGGAGAGCGTTACCCCTCCTGCGGACCGGTTCCCCGGCCGGGAGGACCTTGCGTCCGACGCTGTGAACCGCATGGCGTACTACCCCGACTACGTGGAGGGGTGGAAAAAGCGCGGCATGCACTTCTCCTGCTCCGGCATGATGGGCCTGGTCATGGCCCCCACCGCTGTGAAGGAGCACAAGCTGGCTATGCTGACGATAGTCCCTTTTTCCTGCGCTGCACCGGCAATCAAAACCAGCGGGGCTGGGGGCAAACCGGGAGCAACGGCGCGGACTGCACCTTCACCGCCATCGGCCAGGATATGGACGGGGACGTGGTCTGGGACTCCATCAGCAGCCTGGACCTGTATGTGACCGAGGGCAGCACGCTGACCGGCGCGGTGGTGCAGGACGAGAGCTGCGCGGGCAGCGGTGGCGACGGCTATGCCGCGCTCACCATTGACGCCGGTTCCCAATGGGTCGTCACCGGGGACAGCGTTCTGACTTCGCTGCACAATGGGGGTGCTGTCGTGGATGAGAACGGCAGCCCGGTCACGATCCGGGGCGCCGACGGGACCGTCTATGTCAGCGGCGACGGGAAATACACCGTGACGGTCTCCGAATATGACGAGGACGCCGACCTCTCCGGCGCAGGGACAGTTACCGCTTTCGAGGATGCTCAGGTCAATACTGGCTCCCAGACGACCAACGGCATGGGCGGCGGCACACCCCCTGACATGCCCCAGGGTAGCATGGGCAACGGCAACACACCCCCGGAAAAAATCGACGGGGGCACTCCTCCTGAAATGCCTCAGAGCGGCATGGACAACAGCGACGCCCCGCCCGACATGTCCCAGGGAGGCATGGATAATGGCGGCACGCCGCCTGAAAAGCCAGACGGCGACGCCCTTCCCGATATGCCCCAGGGCGGTTTGGATAATGGCAACATGCAAGATTAAAACGACAGCGGGTGACTTTGTGCCACCCGCTGTACTCTATGAAACCAGCCGAGGCTGGACGAAAGAAGATCGTCCTCCAAACTACTTAAATTTTTTGAAATATGTCACGCAAGGGACCACCGTTTTTTAGGGGTGCAGTATAGTATCATTTCTCCTTGGACTTTGAAGAGTTGGCGGACGAGGCGCTGGACGGCGTGACTGGCAGAGCCAGCAAGCTGGCGAGCGGCTGGGTCTGCGCCAAGTGCGGCAAAGAGGTAAAGGCAGCCAAGGCCAAGGATGGCAAGGCCTACTGCATCCCCTGCTACAGAGAGCTTTTCGGCGATCCGACGGCGTAAAAAGCGGCGTCGGTCTCGGGCCGGGGGCGGCGCTCGCCCCCGGCTTTTTGATATTGGACAGAGACCGTCAACTTTGACGAGATGAAGGCGGCGCTCGCAGAACAGGCGGCGAATTGACGCGCGACCTCGCGCGAACCTCAAAACGGCGTGCCTGCCCTTTGGAGCTATGATGACGATCCGGACCCATGTCCCGCAGGGGATGGGTCCGGATCTGTGTTTTGGTTTTGTTCGGGGGCGTGTCAAGGCTCCCCGGTGGAAGATATGGCGCCGGTCATGATACAAAAGCAGAGGAGGAGCGAGAGCCACGGGGCGGGGAGCGTCAGCGCAAAGCTGGAGGCTGTTCCCGCATCCAAACCGACGAGGGCCGCGACCAGGTAATGGGCCGCTATGCCCAGAGCCGCGCCGAGAAGGGCCAGATACGTCCCCCGAAGGACGCTTATGCCCCGGATAGCGGCGTCGCTCATACCCGCCCAGCGAAGGGCGTCGTCCCGGCGGCGCGCGTCCTCCCGGCACCGGGCGGTCCCGGTCAGGCGGAGCAGTCCGGCGCAGAGAAAGCCCGCCGCCGCCAGCACCGCCAGGTAGACCGCCTCCCGCGTCTGGGCGTCCCACTTCTCCTGTCGGGCGCTGTCCCGGTTGGCCACCTGGTAGCCCATGTCCGTGATGGCCTTGGAGACGGCCTCGGCCGCGCCGATATTGGTCACGCGCACCCGCGCACCCGCATAACCGGAGGTCTGGCCCTGGCTTTGCAGCAGCGCCCTGGCGATATCCCGGCTGACATAGGCGGCGGGCTCGTCCCCCTCAAAAAGACCGCTGACCTTGGCGGCGCGCGTACCGCCGCCCACCTCCAGCGAGAAGTCCGCGCCCAGCCAGTCGATGTCCGGCATATAGCTGGCGGACCGCTTCGTCTTGTCCTCCGGGTCGACGAACGACTGGGCCGCCGCTTTGCTCAGCGCGATCCAGGGCATGGCGCCGCTGTCCGGAAATCGCTCGCCCGTGATATAGACCAGATCGTCCAGATAATCCCCATCAATCCCCACCAGGGTGAGGCTGGCGGCGTATTTTCCGCTCCTGGCGGTGACGGGCGCCTCCACGACGCCGGTCGCGTCCACCACATCGGCGATGGCCTGAAAATCCAGCACAGACTGCTCCGTGACGGTCAGATAGCTGGGGGCCGTGACGGCCAGCTCGCAGGGCGACCCCTTCTCGCCATGTATGGCCGCGAGGAGAGCGCCGGAAAAGCACAGCGCCGTGACCGCCGCCGCCGTGAACAGGACGGAGGCGGTCTCAAAGCCCCGGCGCAGCCCGTGGCGGGCCAGAGCCAGATAGTCCGCGATCCTCATTTTTTGACGTGCCGGGGAGAGGACGCCGCCCGTTTCCGCAGGCCCAGGATGAGCGCCAGCGCGACGATGAGCGCCGCCGCGGCCGCCACGAACACCCACCACTGAACGGCCTGTTTCTGCTCCTTCTCGACCTCCGCCTGCTCCTGGACGGGGTCCTTCGTGGCGATCACCAGTTCCTTGATGTTGGTGGTCGTATTTACTTCCTCCGTGTACTCCTCGCCGTCCACATCCTCATAGATCAGGCGCACCACGCCGGAGGTGTAGCCATAGCGCTCGTCGCTGTCCTGCTTCATCCCGGCGAACACGTTCAGGGTCTGGGTGGCGGATGTACCCGCCTCCATGTTGCCGATGAAGGCGTTGCCGGAGGGGGACAGGCCCGGCACGTCCAGCTCCACCCGGGCGTTGTAGATCTCCGTGCGGCCCAGGTTCATCACCTGGAAGGAAAGCTGCACCGTCTCCCCGGCGTTGATCTCGCCGGGCATGGTGAAGGGGGCCAGCTCCACCTCCACCGGCTGGGCCACCGCCACGGTGGCGGACCCGGAGGAGGACATGCTCACGGCCTCCTCGTCGTCGAAATCCATGGCGAGGGAGATGTCATATCGCTGGGCGGGGGTCTCCCGGTCCGTGCCGAATTTCAGCTCCAGGTCCCTGGTCCCTCCGGCCTCCAGGCCGCCCAGGAAGATGGTGCTGGTGTCGTTTTTCAGCACCAGATTCGCGCTGTCGCTGGACACGGTGACCAGCATGTTCTGCACAGGGCCCTTGTCGCTGGTGTTTTTCAGCGTGACGGTCACGGTGAAGTCCTCTCCGGCCATCACGGGGGTCTTGCTCACCTTGTACTTGCTCACCAGGATGCGGGGGTTGGAGACGGGCACTTCCGTGGCAGGCACGCCGCCTCCGCCGCCGTACACGGGGGCGGGCTCGCCGGAGGTGTCCTTCTGCGGCTTCGCGTCGGATATGGTGATGAAGCAGTTGTAGCTCTGCACGATCTGGCCGCCGTTTTCATCCGTCGCCTGGATGTCCAGAACGATGGGATACGTACCGTTCTGCCGGTCGTCCCGGAGGGGAAAGTCGAAGCGGACCAGATAGGAGCAGACCGTCTTGGTCTTTTTGCTCTTCTTGCCGTTTTTTCCGGGCACGTTCACGGTGTTGTCCGCCAGAGAAAAGGTCTTTTGATAGTTCTTGTACTGGATGGGAGAGCCGGTCGTGTCCCCCAGCTCGGGCGTGACCGTGATCCGGTCGTCCCGGACGCCGCCGGTCGCCAGCAGCGGCAGCACCAGCGTCACCGTGCCGTCCGCCACCTGGGGCACATAGCCGTCCTTATAGGCCCTGTCCATGCCCTCGTAGATGTTGGCGTCGTCGATCGTAAACTGAACGGCCTGCCCGGCAGGCTCGTCGGTGGTCACAGGGCCGTCGGTGGTCACAGGACCGTCGGTGGCCGTGGGCTCCGTGGTGGGCTCGGTCGTGGGTTCTGTAGTAGGCTCGGTCGTGGGTTCTGTAGTAGGCTCGGTCGTGGGTTCTGTGGTAGGCTCGGTCGTGGGCTCGGTCGTGGGTTCTGTGGTAGGCTCGGTGGTGGGCTCGGTGGTGGGCTCGGTGGTGGGCTCAGTCGTGGGCTCTGTGGTAGGTTCTGTGTTGGGCTCGTCTGCGGGCTCGGTGGTGGGTTCGTCTGCGGAGCTGGCGGCAGGGTCCGCCTTGGATCCTGTGGTGGGCTCAGGCGCGGGCTCTGGCGTGGATTCGTCCGTGGGCTCCGACGCGGTGTTGACTTCTTCTTCCGACGGGGCCGTGTCAGAGGGCCCCTGCGCGGCGTCCTCCGGCGGCTGGGCCTCGCCCTCGGCATAGACGGGCAGCGAGAAGCAGGAGGTCAAAAGAAGCAGTATCAGCAGTATCAAGATCGGTCGTTTCATCATTTATTCTCCCTCCTGAAGACGGATCGTTCTGTCCGTCGGCAATATCTCCCGTCCGCTGTACACCACCGCGAAGCGGTCCGCTTCCCATCGCTCCGACAGGGCGGTTGTAAAGCGCCTCGTCTCCTTTTCGTCCAGCATGGAAACCGGCTCGGCGAGGATGAGAAGCTCCGGTCCCCGCGCCAGGGCCCGTGCCAGGGCTGCCAGCCGCTGTTCGCACAGGCCAAGGCTTTTTGGATACGCGTGGGCGGCGTAGCCCAGCCCCAGACTCTCCAGCACGGCCATCGCGGCCTCCCGCCGCTCATACCGGGAGACGCCCGACGCGATCAGCGGCAGAGCCGTGTTATCCAGCACGGTCATGCCCTCCCAAAAGCCGGGGTCGGACGGCATATGACCGATGCGCGCCGCCCGGTCCAGGGGCCGCCAGTCCCGGAGAGGCTGGCCCAGCAGCGTGATCTCGCCGCCGTCCGGCTCTGTGAGACCTCCGGCGATACGGGCCAGGGCCTCGAACCGAGGCCGCGACCCGACCACCCGGACCCGCTCTCCCGACAGGACCGTGAGGCTGGTGGGCGGCACCAGCGCCCGCCCGTCCTTGTCATAGGCGGATATGTTTTGCAATGTCAGTATCGGCTCCATCACTTCACCATGGTCATGACCCCCGCGTCCATCTCGCACACGGTGTCGCACAGTTCGTCGATATCCATCTGGTTGTGGGAGGCCAGGATGATGGTCTTGCCCTGCTCCCGCAGGCCCTTGATGACCTCCCGCATGTGGGCCACGCCGTTTTTGTCCAGGCCGTTGAAGGGCTCGTCCAGGATCAGGATGGAGGGGTTCTCCATGATGGCCTGGGCGATGCCCAGCCTCTGGCGCATGCCCAAAGAGTATTTACCCACAGGCTTTTTGCTGTCCGGGTCCAGTCCCACCCGGCGGATCGTCTCCCGGATGCCCTGCTTATCCACCCGCCGCCGCAGGGAGGCCAGCAGCTCCAGATTTTTAAGGCCCGTCAGGTTCGGCAGAAATCCCGGCGTCTCGATGATGATGCCGGTGTCGTCGGGAAAGTCCATGTCCCGGCCCACCTGTCTGCCCCGGACCAGAATGCGCCCCTTGCTGGGCGGCAGAAAGCCGCAGACGCACTTCATGAGCACGGTCTTGCCGGAGCCGTTGTTGCCCACGATGCCGTGGACCCGGCCCTCCTCAAATTCCCGGCTCACGTCCCGGAGCACCGTGGTGTCCCCAAAGGTCTTGGACACGTTTTGTACGCTGATGGCAGAGCTTCCCGGCATGGCTATCCCTCCGTTCCCGTGAAGACAAAGTTGTATTTGCGAATGGCCACGAGGGCCAGGATGTACCCCAACAGCATCAGGCCGCCGAAGATGGCGAAGGACTGCCACAGCCGGGGCAGAAGATCGTAGCCGAAGTTGTGCATGTGGTATGTGGCCTGGTTGAGAGGGGAGAGCCACCCCACCGCCACGTTGGCCTTATAGAACATCTCGTCCGGCAGCTGGAGCACGGTCTTGATGGTCTCCGGCTTTAAGAGAAGCCCGAACACGCTGAAGGCAAAGCCGCTGACGATGCCCGCCGCACCGCCACGGGTCAGGTTGAACACCAGCATGATGAACACCATCACCACCGAGTAGCACAGCATGAGGCCGAAGATGGTGATCATGCACCGGTAGGGAAAGCTCATTTCCAACGTCTTGACCAGGGCGGGCAGGGCGATCTCCTTGCCCGCGCCGGAGTAGCCCAAAATGGCCGCCGTCTCGCTCCACACGTCGCCGATGTAAGACTGCCGGACGCTGACCGCGATGGTGGACCCCAGCACGAACAGCAAAAACAGCGCCGTCGCCAGCATGGTATAGACCAGCTGCCCCGTGATCCACTTGGCCCGATCGATGCGCATGAGGAAAAAGGGTGTCCCGGAGGACAGAAACGGCATGTCCGTGAAGAGCAAAATCAGCAGCAGGGAGATCAGCAGAATGGAGTTGCTGTCCCCGAAGGTCCAGATGAAGGGCTCGGCCAGCTGCATGGTGGTATGGTGCTCCACGGCGAAATTGACCGCCTTGTCGCTGAGAAGAAAGCTCAATATGAACGCCAGCGCGAAGGTGACGGCGATCCGGGGATTGCGCCGCCACTGGCGGAAGTTGTAGGCCACCACGGCCATGATCTGTCGGAACGCTCTCATAAGCCGCGCACCCTCTTTCTCACCGCCGCCCCGAAGCACAGCACCGTGCCCGCGATCAGCTCCAAGATCACCAGCGCCGGGCCCCACCGGCCCATGGCCCATTCCTCGCCGGGATTCAGCCACGCCTTGGGATAGACCACGTACAGCCAGGTAAAATACCGCTCGCACAGGATGATGAGCACATAGTAGAAAATGAACGGCGCGGCGTAGGCGATGTACTTGCTTGCCATGAACGCGCTCATGGTCATGCCGAACAACGACCAGAAGCCGCCGGAGAGAAAAATGAGGCCGCAGTTGCGCAAAAGGGTCATGGCGTACTCCGGCTCCGGCGTATCCGGCTCCAAGGGCCCCTCCAGGGGCGTGAACAGCGCCGCGGCTGCGCCGTAGGCCAGCCACAGCCCCAGCACCACCCCCGCCCCGCCGGACACCAGGCACCCTGCCGCCTTGCCCAGGATGTAGCCCCGGTGGGAGGTGCGGTGGATGTAGAGCTTCAAAAACCCCGTCTTTACGTCGTCCACGAAGCTGGCCGCGTAGGGCAGCGCGCACACGATGGGCAGACAGATGGTCAGCGCGTCCGAGTCCAGGGCTTTTAGGATGAAGTCCCCGTGGTAGCCGTAGGCCAGGGGGTCCTCGGCGCGAAGCGCCTCCGATACGGCGTCGGCGGAGGACAAAAACAGCACCAGCGCGATGAACACCGCGCCCAGCCAGAACCGGGCGGAGCACACGCTCTGCCGGACGCTGGAGTAGATGGTGTTTCTCATATGCCCTCCTGGCTGTCCCGGCCCTTATTTGGTCCGGGGCGTGACGTCTCAGTAGCCCAGACTTCGACTGATAACAGCGCCGTTGATCGCGTTGACGGTCAAATAACTCACATTGGGATTGTCCGGGATCATATTCCAGTAATCCTCGTCGGAATGCTCGGTAAACTCAGACTCGGTAATAGACCCGCCGATAAAATCCCAAACAGGAACGACAAGAAAGTCCTGGCTGTTGGGCTGGGCGATCCGCATCATGCCCAGCCGGACATGATCGATCCGGATATATAAGTCCCCGGAGGATCGGGTCAGAACAATGTTTTGATCGAAAATCCTTTTGACTTCTTCAAATGGGAGAAGGCTGGCGTTTTCCGTCTCGACGGCGGACACGGTCTGGGGGGCGCTATAGCTCACGCTGAAAATTCCCTTTTCTGTGACGACGATCATCAGCGCCTCCTGTGGATAGTCCTCGCTGTAAACAGCGTCTGACGGGCCGCCCCCATCCGGCGCGCCGCCGGGCACGGCGTATGTGGCCTGGACGCCGTTATAATCCCTGGTAAAAAACAACTGATATCCAATGGGGACCGTCTCGTTATCCTCCGCCGCCCGGAGGCCGTCGATCACGGCGGCGGCGTCATAGTATCGGAGGCCGGGGTCGATGGACCGCGCCGCCGTTTCAGCGGAGGAAACGGCGTCCTCCAATGAGAGGGGAAACCCGTCCATAATGTTCAGATCACTGGTATACATCGGCGCCACGGTGGCACTGGTATCCGTATACTCCATTATCTGCGGCATATCGCTGTCATACCGGGCGTTCAGGGTGAGCGTGGCGGTCTGGGCCGTTCCCATGCCCAGAATCAAATGATAATACTTGTCGTCGTAGTTCTCCGCCGTCAGCTCGAACGGTTCGATCCGGTCGTTGGTCACGGCGGTCGCCTCGTCGGGCGTGCTCATAAGGCCGCCGCCGGTCAAAACGGTGATGGGCTGAAGCTGGCCGGAGGCCAGCATGGCGTTTGCGTCCTCCACGGAATCGGGGGCGGCCGCCTGGGCCTGATAGAGCTGCGAGAGCATATCCGTATAGAACGACGTGTCCGCGCCCTCCGCCTGGGCCGCCGCCATCTCCTGTTCGCAGCTGTCGATCTGCCGCTGTATATCGCTCTTGAATTCGACCACGGCGCAGGTATCCATATCATACAGGGGCCGGTCGGAGCCCACGGCGTTCAAAAGTTCTCTGACGGCGTCGAAGGAAATGTCCGCCGGGGAAACAGTGGCGACGGACACGGATGCTTCTGGAACAAGTACGTCCGCTGAGACCCGGACATGGGTCCGGACACCCTGTATCTCATGGTCCAGCTCGTATTCCAGGCTTTCGGGCGCTTCATAGGCGGAAGCGTCGTCCGCGCTTTCCGCGTCCACCATCGTCTCGATATACTCGCCGCCCTTGCCGGCCACGGCGGGCGTTTCCGGCGTGGCCTGGCATCCGCTGAGCAGCGTGACGGCCGCCAGCGCCATAAAAGTGATCCTTCTGGTCATGGGTCTGACCCTCCTTATAGATGTGATCACTTTTAGAAACGCGCCGGAGGGCCGGGGCGTGACATCACAGTATCAGTATCCCTTGTACACGTCGATGGCGGTGCCGTCCACGGCGTTGAGCACGGCCAGCTCCGTGATCTGCTGGAACGTCTCCATCTCGCCGGTCTCGTTGCCCGTCTCGTCCAGGACGGGGTAACGGATGGGCTCGCCGTTTTCGTCCAGGTAGGTGGCGGTGCCGTAGAAGGTGTAGGTCGGGGTGATGTAATAGTCCGTGGCGCTGTCCTTCATCCGGATGCGGCTCATGCCCAGGGCCACGTCCGTCACCTCGATGGACAGTGCGGCGTCCTGTGTAAACAGTCCACTGCGCTCCAGGTCCATCATCCGCATCTGGTCCTCGGCGGCGGAGAGGATATCCGCGAAAGACAAAAGCTGCACGTTTTCGTTCACGGTCTCCACCACCTGGTGCATGCTCTCCCAGCCAAAGCCCGTGACGCCCGTCTCGTCGAAATCGAAGGTCATATACTCATAGCCGTAGGTGGAGGCGTACTCGTCGCCGCCTTTGGAGGCGATGTTGAACCCGCCGAAATGGAAGGTCAGGGGCACGCCGTTATACGCCGGCGTGAGCACAACGGTGTTGGGGTCGAAGATCATGTTGTCATTGGTGGCCTCGATGGCAATGTCCGGCACCAGGGCGAATTCGCCCAGCCCCAAGCTGTTCGCCACCTCCAGGGCCCTGGCCCGGGCGGCGTCCATGTCGATCGCCGGCGGCTCGGTCTGCTCCGGGGCCTCGTCCATCATGATCTCAGGCGTGTAGGGATAGATCCCCAGCCGCTGGACCGAGTAATCGGTCCCCAGCCGCTTGACGGCGCTCAGTTCATAGTCCTTGCCGTTATACTGGCCCACGCCCTTCATGTATTGGTGGCCCAGGTCCTGCGCGCCGTAGTAGTCGGGATAATAGCTCTGAGGGTGGAACTGCCAGTCCAGGGGCTTTTGCTCGATGGTCTCCGGGGCGGCGGCGTATTCCTCCTCCAGCCGGGCGATGCGCTCTTCAAAGCTGGCGCGCACATAGTCCCGGTCGTCCGCGTCGGTGCTCGGGTCCTGCTCCACCCGGTACTGCCAGTCGGCGTACTCCTGCTTTTCCGCCAGAAGGGCCTCTTCCAGCTCCGCGCGGGTCATCTGGCCGGTGAGCTCGTTGACCTGCGAATCGCCGTAAAACACCTGGGCCACTTGATGGACAAGCTCCCCGTCCAGCTCCAGGGGCCGGACCCGCAGAACCGGCATGGGACCGGGCACGGTGGGCTCCGCCACCTTCACGTGGAATTTGACGCCGCCTCCGCCCTGCTCGCCGTCGAAGCTGTCCTCGTGGATGATCGTGGGCGCGGCGGTAGGGGTGGGCTGGGAGGTCTCCGCCGCCGGGGGCTGCTCCGTCTCCGGGGGCAGGGTGGAGCTGGCCTTGTCCTCCAGCGCCGCCTCGAAGGCCCCGTCGTTCTTGCTGTTCACAACGCCCTTTTCCGGCGTGGCCTGGCATCCGCAGAGCAGCAGTATGATGGCCGCCATGGCGGCCGCGATGCGCTTTTTCATGGTCTTTCCCTCCTGCGTTCATAGTTTTGGATACTCTTTAGACGTTTGGGCGGGCCCATCCGTCACAGGGAATATCCCGTAGGAGGGAGATTTATTTCACTGAAAATCTTAAGAATTTCTTAAGCTAATATCCCAGGCTCCGGTCGATGATGCTCCCGTCCACAGCGTTGATGGTGAGAAGGCTGTTGTCAGGATCGTCATAGGCGACGCCTTCCTCATCGGTAATGCTTCCCAAAAAGTCCCACACCGGCACCAGCAGGCCCACGCCGATCTCGTCCTGCTTCAAAATGCGGGCATAGCCCAGGCGGATATCGTTTATAGTCACGTCCAGCGCCTCGCCGTCATTGTCCACCACGTACATCTTCTCAAAAACGTCCATCACGTCGGAGAAGCTCAGCAGGGAGCAGTCCTCCGTGACGGTATCGCCGATCTCATAGGGTGACAGCCACTTCATGCCCACGATCCCGTCATCGTTGACGTAGAAGACCAGAGATTCATAGGGCCAGGGGACCTGATAGGACCCGTCTGAGGTGACGTTCATGGAGACATAGGAGTCATTCGTATAGGTGATGGGCGCGCCGTTCATCCGCCGGGTATAGCGCACCTCCCAACAGCACCGGGTAGGGAGCAGGGGGCTGCTGCTGTACGCCCTGCGGACGGACCAGAGGTCCATGCCGGGGATGTCCAGTGCCTGCACTACGCTGTCACACAGCCTTTGTGCCTCTTCCTCCGGGACTGTCACATCCGGCACCTGCGTCAGGTCCGTATCAGGAGCATACAGGGCCATCTCCTGGGCCGAATCGTAGGAAATGTCCAGGCCGTCGTCCGCCACGTTCCAACTGTAAAACGCCGAGCTGAAGCCCTGACCGCTGGGATAGTTGGCGATCCGAATGGCCTCGTAGCCCACATCCGTTGAGCGGTTCACGCCCTCGATCTGCATCATGCCGTCGCCCCGGTCCGAAAAGACGCCGGAGATAGGTTCCGGCTCCACCATCTCGGGAGCGTCCTCGTATATATCGGTGAGATAGTCGATCTTATCCTGCAGGGCCTTCTCCCATACCTCCTGGCCCTCCAGCTGATAGACCTGGTACAATTCCTCGTCGCTTTCGTCGGGACCTGTGGTCTGCTCCTGCCGGGCCAGCAGGAGCGCCTGGGCGATCTCGTCCTTGGAAAGAGGCTGGTCGGGGGAGTGGAGCGTGCTTTGGAGAAGCTTCTCCATGAGCACGTCCGCCTGCTCCTGGGTGATCTCGGCGGCCGTGATCTGGAGGATGGGAACGCTGTCCGCCTGGGGGACGGTGACGGCGGCGTCGATGGTCACGTGCAGCTTTCCGTCCTGGCTGGATACGCTGCTCTCATACGTCTCCGGCGCGTCCAGCCGCTGGGCCAGAGTGCCCTGGCCGGGCTCGGCCTGGGCCTTCTCGATCAGCGCGTCGCTGCTCTTGCCCTTGACGATGCCCGCCTCCGGGGTGCTCTGGCACCCGGCGGCGAACAGCAGGATAACGGAGAGGGCGAATGCAAAAAACTTTTTCATATCCGCGCCTCCCTCAGTAGCCCATATCGCGGCTGATGATGGAGCCGTCGATGGCGTTGATGGTCAGCAGGCTGCGGTAGGGGTCTGCCGTCGTGTTCCCGTTTTCGTCGGTGACCGTTCCGAAGAAATCCCATGCGGGCACCAGAATGCCGGAGCCCTCCTTGTCCTGCTCGGCGATGCGGGTATAACCCAGGCATATCCGGTCCACGGTCACGGTCTGCTTTTGTCCGTCGTTGTCCACCAGATACATCTTCTGAAAAATGTCCGCTACGTCCTCAAAGCGCAGCAGGGCGGAGTCCTCCGTCACCGCGTCCCCAATGGTATAGGGGGCCTCCCAGTGCATACCCACGATCCCGCTGTCGTTCACGAAAAAGGCCAGCGTCTCATAGCGCCAGGGCTCGTTATACACCGCCGCGTCCGTCATCATATCGCCGGTGGCGGAGGTGTAGGTGATGGGAAGGCCGTTAAAGCTGCGGGTGTACAGCACGACCCAGAAGTCCCGCTCCGGCCATCGCTCGTTTTCCGCCCTATATCCCTTTCGGGCGGCGTAAAACGCCATATTATCGATGCCCAGCTTTTCCACCAGCGGGTCGGTCAGCGTCCGGGCGTCCCCGGCGGAGATCGTCAGTTCGGGCAGTTCGCGGCTGGTCACGTCCGCGTATTGGATGGAGGAGCCAAGGAGGATATATGCCTCCTTGACGGCGCTGTTTCGGTCGTAGAGCGCACGGGAGGCGCCAAGGCTCGTGATAATATTCTGTATCTGGAGCGATTCGTAGCCGTATTCCTCGGAATAGCCGACGCCCTCAATAAAGGACAGCCCGTCTTTCTCTACGAACTGACCGGATATGGCGGCCTGCTCATTTTCCTCCGGGGCGTTGTTGTACTGCTCCTGGAGTCGGTCGATGGCCTGCTGCATCCACTGCTCCCAGGTGAGCGTGTTGCCATTGGCATCGATATGACCAAATTTAAGATCCTCTTCCGTGGGGCCCTCGGCGAGCAGCCGTTTGTTCTTCAGGATCTGCTCCATGATGGCGTCCTTTGTGGCCGGGGCGTAGGGGTCGTAGAGTGTCGAGTGGACGAGAGAATCCATCAGCACATCCGCCTGAGCCTGGGTGATGGTCCCGTCGGTCACACGGATGATGGCCGCCGAATCCGCCTCTGGCGCGATGACCTCGGCGTCCACGGTCACGGTGATCGAGCCGTCCTGGTTCGCGAAGGAGTCCTGATACCGATAGGCGGCGGGGGAGGCGTCGTCTCCCGCGTCCGGTTCCTGCTCCTGCTCCTGCGCGGCCGGGGGCGGAGGCAGCGTCTCGCTGGTCAGACCCACCCGGTCCGATACGCTGCCGGTCTCGGACTCGGAAAGATCCTGTGCTTTCTCAATGAGCGCGTCATTGCTCTTTCCCACCACGATGGCCTGCTCCGGAGTCTTTTGACAGCCCGCCGCCGACAGGACCAAAAGGGAAAGGGCGACGGCCAGATAAACTTTCTTCATATCCGCGCCTCCCTCAGTAGCCCACGTTCCGGTCGATGATGGTACCGTCCACGGCGTTGATGGTGAGGAAGCTCCGGTCCGGGTCATAGAAGGAGGTATAGTCCTCGCCGCCCTCCGGGTGCCACAGCTCCGAGCCGTAAAAATCCCACACCGGCACCAGAAGACCGGTGTAGTTCTTGTCCCGCTCGCTGACGCGCATATAGCTCAGGCGGATGGCGTCGATGGTCACATCCTTGTTCTGTCCGTCGTTTTCCACCACGTACATCTTCTTGAAAATGTCCATCACGTCCGAGAAGGGCAGCAGGGCCGCGTCCTCGGTGACCGTCTCCGTCAGCTCGCAGGGGGATTCCCAGTCCATGGCCACGATGCCGTCGTCGTTCACATAGAAATTCAGCTTCTCGTTGCCCCAGGGAAACTGGAATATCTCCCCCTCCTGGGGCATTCCGGTAATGCCCACGTCGATGCTGGAATAGGCGACAGGCACGCCCCCGATATTGCGGGTGTATTGCAGCTCCCAGCAGCACCGGGGCGCTTCCTGGCCGCCGCCGTATTTCTTGCAGATGGCGTAAAAGGTCATGTTGGGGATGTCCAGCGCCTGCACCACCTCGTCGCACAGAGCCTGGGCCTCGTCCTCCGTCATGGTCACGTCCGGCAGGTCCGCGATGTCGACGTCGGAAAAGAGGAAGAAGTCGTTGAAGCTCTCCGCCGGGAAGTACGTGAAGGTGAAGCCCGTGTTCTCATGGTCCCGGATATACCAGGCCCGGGACAGGGATTGGGTGTCCTCATACGCAATGATGTCCAGGGCCTCCCAGCCGTGCTCCCTGGAGGTGTTCTCGCCCCCGGCCTGGAGCCTGCGGCCGTCGTCCGTGTCCGGCTTGAACTCGCCGGTGGTGATCTGCTTTTCCGCCGTCTCCGGGGCGGCGTCGTACTGCTCCGTGAGCCGGTCGATGGCGTCCTGCATGTATTCCTCCCAGGTCATGTCGAAGTCCTCGCCAGAATCAGGGTCCGTGCTCAGGTAGACCGTGTTCTCCTCGTTCTCGGTGGGCCCCTCGGCAAGCCGCCGCTTGGCCTCCACGATCTTGTCGGCGATCTCCGATTTGGTCTCGGGGGCGTCGAAGTCGTAAAGCTCCCCCTGGACCACCGTGTCCATGAGGGCATAGGCCTGGTCCTGGGTTATGTTGGCGGGCTTGACCCGGAGGATGGGCACCTTGTCCGCGTCGGGCACGGTCACGGCCGCGTCCACGGTCACTTGAAGCTCCCCGCCGGCGCTGGAGAAGGCGTCCTCATACCGCCCCGGGGTGTCCACCCGCGCCCCCAGGGCGCCGGAGGTCTCCGCCGACGCCTTTTCCAGAAGATCGTTACTGCTCTTCCCGGCCACGATGGGCGCTTCCGGCGTACTCTGGCAGCCGGTGAGCGCAAGGGCCGCCGCCGTCAGCAGCAGAAGAGATATCAGCTTTTTCATATCGTCAGCCTCCTTTTGTGGATATGTCCATTCAATTATGGAGGAAAGGAGGATGAAAAACTATCATCTGGTTCTTTCTTTTTTCTTATGTTGACGGCAGCTCGACGCGAAACGTGGTGCCCGCCCCCGGCGCGCTGTGGACCTCCAGACGGGCCCCGTGGGCGTCCGCGATCTGCTTGACCAGGGCAAGGCCAAGGCCGCTGCCGCCGTGCTTCTTGCTCCGGGACTTGTCCACCATATAAAAGGGCTCAAAGACGCGCCCTATGGCCTCCGCCGGGATGCCCCGGCCCGCGTCGCACACCTCGATCACGCTGTCCCGGACCGTGAGCCAGACGGTTCGGTTCTCGTCGCCGGGGTCGTAGGCTTTGCCCGCGTTGTCCACCAGATTGACCAGCAGCGACTGCATCAGGTCGGCGTCCACCAGAAGGCTGGCCCCGTCGCAGGATGTCCTCAGCGTCACGTTCCGGTCGGCCATGATCTGCTGGGTGCTGGCCCGGACCCGGTCGATGAGCTCCTGGGCCGGGATGGGGGTCTTCGTGATGGCCTGGTTTAACGTGATGGTCTTGAGCAGCTTTTGGGTCAGACGCTCCAGCCATGTGCATTGCTTTTCGATGTGGGCAAGAGACTCCGCCTTCTCGTCCTCGGTCAGATTGACCTTTTGCAGAAGCCTTGTGTGGAGCAATATAGCGGTGAGCGGGGTCTTGAACTCGTGGTTCACGCCGCCGATGAAAAGCCGCTGGCGCCGGGCGGTCTCGGTCAGCTCGTCCACACGGGACTGGACGGCGGCGGCCATGGTGTTGAAGTCCGCCGCCAGAGCGCCGATCTCATCTTTCGTGGTCACGTCGGCCCGGACGTCGTAGGCCCCGCCCGCGATGCGCTGGGCCGCGCCGGACAGCGCCGCCAGGGGCTTCGCGCCGCGCCGCATGAGAAGCGTCACCGCCCCGGCCCCCAGGGCGATGCCGCCCAGGCTCACGCCCAGGAAGATCAGGGCCATGACCGCGAGGCTGCGGTGGATGTCCGTCACGTCCACCACCGTGTAGACGGCGTATTGCTCCGAACGGACGCTCACCAGGCTCGCGGCCATGAGCACATCCCGGCCCCGGACCCGGCCCTCGTAGGTCTGCTGGCCGCTGTACGCGTCCACCCAGAGGTCCTGGTCCGCGCTGTCCAGGTCCAGCCAGTCCGAGGGGTCGATGTCCAGGGCGGAGCTGAGCGTCTCGCCGTCACGCATCAGCACGGAGGTCTCGTCGGCGAAGCGGGAGAAGCAGTAGTCTACCAGAGAATCCCGCACCGGGCCGGTGTCCGTGTCCAGCCGGTAGTAGCTGGTCATCTCCGAAAAGGACGTGGCCAGGTCCCGCTGCTTGGCCCGGACCTGCTCCCTGGACATGTCCAGGATGGTGTGCCGGGCGTACAGGAGCATCGCCACGGAGCACGCGGCCACCACCAGCGCCAGCACGCCCGCGCATACGGCGGCCGCCTTCTGCCACAGCTTCATCTCAGCGCTCCTCCAACCGGTAGCCCAGCTTGGGCAGCGTGCGGATGGCGTCGCCCAGGTCCAGCTTTTTCCGCAGACTGAAAATTTTCACGTCCAGCACACGGGTCTCGCCCACATAGTCGTAGCCCCAGACCTCAGTCATGAGCTGCTCACGGGTGACGGTCATGTTCTTGTATTTCAGCAGCATCAGCAGCACGCCGAACTCCAGCGGCTGCAGATACACGGGCTGGCCCGCCTTCGTCACGGTCCTGGTCTCGCTGTTGAGCTCCACGTCCCGGACCCGGTAGACGGTGTTCAATCGCCCCGTCCGGCGCAGGACCTTTTCGATGCGCACCATCAGCGTGAGCATGTCGAAGGGCTTGACGATATAGTCCTCCGCCCCGTCCCGCAGACCGCGTATCTCCGAGGCGGAGTCGGTCTTGGCGGTGATATAGATGACCGGGATATTGTATTTTTGCATGTGGTCGAATAGCGCAAAGCCGTCGACGCCCGGCAGCATGATATCCAGCAGCGCCAGATCGTAGGCGTGGTCGGCCAGTAAAGAGTCCGCCGCCTGACGGCCGTCGTCAAAGGCAGCGCAGTCGTAGCCCGCCACCTGCAGGTTCAATTTTACCGCGCTGGCAATGGCCTCGTCGTCCTCCACGATCAAGATACGATTTTTCATCTCGCGCCCTCCCTGGGTAAGCATAAACTGTCTTTATTATAACAAAACCAAGAGGAATGGCGAAAGAACGCGCGAGGGCGGAATTGTTAATTCTTTCTTATTTTTGCGGCACGGATCAATATCCAAGGCCGGAGTCGATGGCGCTGCCGTCCACGGCGTTGATCACCGCCAGCTCCCGCACGGTCTCGGCGGGGCGCTGGTCCGTGACCGTCCCGTCCGGACCGTAATAGTATACGATGACCGGCTGGCCGGACTCGTCGTACTCGGCGACGGTGCCATAGAAGGTATAGGTGGGCGTCAGGTAAAAGTCCGTGGCGCTGTCTCTGACCCGGACCCGGGACAGGCCCAGCTCCGCATGGTCCACCCGCACCTGGTAGGCGCTCTTTTCAAGATCGAACTCCGCCGGGTCCACGCTCTCCGCCGCCATCTGCTCCAGCATCTGGCTGTAGTCGGAGCGGGTCATGCGCATCTGGGTCGCGGCGGCGGCCAGGATGTCCGAAAAGGGCAGGGTCTGCACGTTGGCGTTCACCGTCTCCACTGGCTGGAGCGGGCCTTGCAGCGCCATGTTCTGGAGCGTGTCCCCTATAAAGGTGAACGTCAGGGATTCGTAATAGTAGTTGGACGCGTACTCGTCCGATTTCGTGAGCCCGCCGTTGTGATACGTGGTCCGAACCCCCTCGTAGGACCGGGTGAGCACAAAGCGGCTCTCGCTCCCGTCGAAGCCCGCCAGATCGCTCACGGCGGCCTCGCCGTCGGACACGAAGGACCATTGGCCTATGTCCATGGCCCGGACTATGTCCAGCACCCGGGAGCGCAGCGCGTCCGGGTCCGCCTCTCCGTGGGGCTGGGCCTTCAGATCCTCGTAGGACACCAGCCGGTCATCCGTAAAGACGCTGACGTTGTGGATGCGGTAGTCCTCCGCCTCCCGGTTGCACACGATGAGCATGTAGGGCACGCCGTCCACAGTGGCAGTGGCCTTGATGACCCGGTGGCCCTCGTCCTGGAACGAGGCGGCCATGTCGGGGGACATATAGTAGTCCTCACTGTGAAATTCCCAGGCGCAGAGCGCCAGCTCCACATCGTCGGACGCGGTCTGGTAGGCCGCCTCCAGGGCAGCGATGCGCCCTTCAAAGTCCTCCTTCACCCGCTGGGCCAGGACCTCGTCGCCGCCGTAGTAGTCCACCATCCCGTCCCAGTCGGAGATAAACTGTCTGTGCTCCAAAATGGTCTGCTCGATCTCGGCCCTGGTCATCTGGTCGGTGTACTCGTAGACCGGCGCGTCTCCGAACAGGGCGGCGGCGATCTTTTGGGCCTGCTGGCCGGTGAGGTCCATGGGCCGGACCCGAAGCACCGGCAGGGGCGCGTTGACGGTCGGCTCCTCGACGGCGAGGGAAAAGGTCATGTCCCCGTCGGCGTTTTGAAAGCTGTCCGTGTAGAGGGAATGGCCCACGGTGGGCGCGGCGGTCGGAGGCGCGGGCTCGTCGGACGCGTCGGTCTGGGGCGGAGCCTGGATCGGGGCGGCGGTGCTTTGCAGCGCGGCCTCGTAGGCCCCGTCGTTCTTGCTGGTCACCACGCCCTTTTCCGGGGTGGCCTGGCAGCCGCACAGCGTGAGCAGCGCCAGCGCCAGGATGAAAGAGACGGTCTTTTTGGTCATGGTCCTGACCTCCTTTTCGATCTTCTCTTTCAATAACCCGCTTTTCGGGAAAATGTGACAAGTGGTCAGTAGCCCAGGGCCGTGTCGATAACGCTGCCGTCCACGGCGTTGATCACCGCCAGCTCCACCGTGGTCGGGTTGGGGAAGGCGACGGTCCGGCCGGAGGCCTCGTCGAAAAAGCTGTAGTCTATCGGGCTCCCGTCGGCGCTGCGGGCGGTGGAAGTGCCATAGAACGTATAGGTGGGGACCAGGTAGTATTCCGCGGTGTTGTCCTTGATGAAAATGCGGCTCAGACCCAGCTCCACCCGGTCCACGGCGATCTTCGTGAAGCTTCCGTCCTCCGACGCCGGTAGCGCCTCGCCGGTCACAGGGTCCACAGTCCCCCGAAGCCGCATCTGCGTCCTGGCGGCGGCCAGGATGTCGGCGAAGGGGAGGGTCTGCACGTTCTCATTGACCACTCCCGTTTGCTCCAGCGCGCCCTGATAGAGAATGGACAGGAGTTTATCGCCGTTGAGATCCATGCGCAGCTTTTCATATGTGTAGGAGGGTCCGTAGGCGGTCTCGGCCTCGCTGGGGCCCTCGTGAAAGGTCATGGGCAGCCCTTCATATTCCCTGGTCAGGGTGAGATAGGTGACAGAGGCGGCGTTGATGTCGCTCTCGCACTCAGCCACGCGCCAGACGCCCAGGCCCATGGCGCCCGCGATCTGGAGCGCTCTCTCCTGGACCGCCGGGATGTCGGGGCGCTCCCCCGTGTCGGCCCACAGGGCGTCCGTATCTGTCAGCTCGCTGTCCGCCCCGATGGTGATGGAGTGCTCCCGAAAGTCGTCCTTTTCCAGGTTGGAGGCGTCGAACACAAAGGGCACGCCGTCCAACGTGGCGCTGGCCTTGCAGACCTGATAGCCGTTGTCCGAGATATGGCCCAAATGGGTGACGTCCTCGTAATAGGTCGAGGGGCGGAACTGCCAGTCGCAGGGGGACCGGTCCACCGTGTCGGGCGCGGCGGCGTAGGACGCCTCCATGGCGGCAATGCTCTCCTCCCGCATGGCCTTATAGCTCTCCGCGATGGCCTCGTCGCCGCCGCACCCCTCCACCAGCGCGTCCCAGTCGCTGATGCTCTCCTTCATCTCCAAAATGGCCGCCTCCAGCTCCGATTTGGTGTGCTGCGTGGTGTATTCGTAGATCGACCCGTCCCCGAATACTGCCTGAGCGGTCTTTTGGGCCAGCTCCGGCGTGATCTCCATGGGCCGGACCTGGACCACCGGCAGGGCCGAGGGCAGCTCGGGCGCGGTCAGGGAAAGCTCGTAGCGGATGCTGCCGTTGGCGTTTTCAAAGCTGTCCGTATAGACGGCGCTCTCCGGGGCTATGGCGGCGTCGCTCTCCGCCTCGGCGGTGGACTGGGCCTGGGGCGTATTTTCCAAAGCGGCCTCGAATGTCCCGTCATTTTTGCTGGTGACGACGCTCTTTTCCGGCGTTTTCTGGCAGCCGCAGCCCAGGAGAAGGAGCAGCGCCGCCAGGGCGGCGGAGATGTGTTTTCTCATGATATATGCCTCCTTATGAAATTTCCGTCACGCTCTCGGCGGCGGCCAGGGCCTCTTCCGCAGTCACAGCGCCACTTCCGTTCGGAGAGGCGGAGACCGACGCGATGAACAGAAGGTCCGCTTCGGCGTCGTACCAGTAAACGCTGCAGCCGTCGCCCTCGTCCCAGAGCAGGGCGTCAGACCCGTTCACCTTGCCGGAGGTCACGGACCCGCTCACGGACCAGAGGACCGTTTTCCGGACCAGGTCCAGGTATTCGCCGCCGGTCAGGTCCCGGTCGGAAAAGCGCGCGTATTCCAGCCGGTACTCTCTCGTCTCGTCGGAATACAGGCCGAAGACGCTGTCGTATCGGAAGGTCTCGCCCCGGTATACCTGCTCGTTTTCAAACCCGCACAGCGTATCGCCAAAATCTTCCGGCAGTCCGCTGAATCCGTACCGGCCCAGCTTTTCCAGGACCGCGTCGCTGATGTTTTCATCCGACGCCGACATGACGCGGTCTCCGTTGGGGTCCGGCGTTTCCACGGGGGCGGCGGGGCGGTCCGGGTCCGCCATTTTCTCCCGCAGGGCCGCCACGGCCTTTGCCGTCTCCGGGTGGGCGCTGCCGTCGAACCGGTCCGCCAGGGCGGCGAAGTTTACTCCGTCCGCCAGGGCCTCCAGCTCGTCCCTCGCGATAGGCGACAGGCCGGGGAAGTCGTGGCGCAGCTCCACGGAGATATAGGCCCCGGCGGTCTCGAACAGCGCTATGCCCACGCCCCGGCTGTCCAGGACCAGATCGACCGTCTCGCCCGACGGGACGGTATGGTCCCACTCCTCATAGTCCGCGCCGGAGAAGCCGTAGATGTCCGTGAGGGTGCCCTTGACGGCGGCGAACAGATAGAGGCTGCTCCTTTCCGCTTTGTTGTAGACCTGCAAATTGACCGTGCCGTCGTCGTAGAGATACCCGCTGCCGGAATATCCCTCGGGCAGCAGGGGGGCCGTGCCCAGAGCGTCGTATATGTCCTCCGCAGAAGCGGCGGCTGCGTTATGGTGGGGCTCCAGGCCGTATTTGTTCAGGATCGCGTCCAGGGCCTGGCCCTGCTCGGTATAGTAAGCGCCGTAGAAGGGATGGTAATCAGGCCATTCGTAGTCGGCGTTGTCGTCGCCGCCGTCGGGGGCCAGGTACTGTTCGCTGGGGTGCGCCTGTTTCCAGTCCCGCCACTCCTTCAACGCGTTATACTCCGGCGTTCCCTGATACCCCACCATGGACAGTCTGGCGGAGGGCGGGCTCACGCTCTCCGGCGCGCTGGTGGGGACCGGGCCCAGGAAATAGTCCTGAAACGCCGCCCGATATACCGCCCAGGCCGTGACGGTGAGCGCCGCCAGCAGCGCCGCCGCGATGGCGGCACGGACCAGCAGCCGGACCGCTGGCCGGGACCGGTCCGCCCGGTAGGAGGCGGCCTCCATATAGTACCGGTCGTCCACCTGGCCCATGGCCTCGAAAAACAGCTTTGCGCTCATGCGAGGACCTCCTTTTCCATCAGATATTCCCGCAGCCGCTTTCGCAGCCGGGTCAGCCGCACGGACACGTTTTTCTCCGACAGGCCCACCTGCCTTGCGATGTCGGCGTAGGCGTCCACATAGGCGTAGCGCCGCATGAAGATCACCCGGTCCCGCCGGTTCAGGGTCCGCAGGAAGTCGTCGATGACCCGGGCCAGCTCCCTGGCCTCCAGCTCGGCCTCCGGGTCGTCGGAGGCCGTCAGGCAGTTTTGCATCTCCTCCATAGCCACCTCGTAGACGCTGTTTCGCTTGACAGCCGTTTTCCGGTGGTACGCCTTCAGGGAGAGGTTTCGCACGATCTTGCAGACGAACGCCAAAAGCGGGTCGGGCCTGGCGGGCGGGATGGCGTTCCAGGTCCCCAGGTAGGCGTCGTTCACGCACTCCTCCGCGTCCTGGCGGCTGTTCAGTATGTTGAAAGAGACTTTATAGCACGCTTTTCCGTACTTTCTGTCCAGCTCCGATATCGCCTGCTCCGAACGGCGAAAGAACAGTTCAACGATCTCTCTGTCCTGCATGGAATGGTCTGTCTCCTTTCCTGTTCGCTTCATATCTACGGTTTTGACGGCAAAAACTACGCTCCCGACGGGAAAAGTTTTTTACCGGCCTGTCCCACGGGTCTATTATATGGCCCGGCGGCCCGAATACAAAGCCCCGCTTCCCGCGTCCGGATGGCCGCGCAACCGGCGGTTGACACATTTCCCAGCCGGATTGGTTGCGATTTGGACCCGCAACCGGTATACTGGGAAGCAAGGTGAGCCACCGAAAACATCAAATAAGGAGGCGTTTGCCATGCCTTTGGCCGATAAGATCATGGAGCTGCGCAAAAAGCAGGGCTGGAGCCAGATTGACCTGGCGGACCGGCTGGACGTGAGCCGCCAGTCCGTGTCCAAGTGGGAGATGGCCCAGGCCGTGCCGGAGCTGGACAAGATCATCAAGATGAGCGAGCTGTTCGCCGTCACCACCGATTACCTTTTAAAAGATGACGCGCCCAAGCCGGACCCGGAGCCTCAGCCGGAGCAGGGGCCGGGACCGGAGAGCGGGCCCCAGCCGGAGCCGGAGACCGGGCCCGCGCCCGGACCGGAAACGCCGCCGGGCCCCGTCCCGGCGGCGGAGACGCCCGCAAAGCCCCGGCGGAGGAAGTGGCCCTGGGTCCTGGCGGCCGTGCTGTTGGCGCTGTTCGTCGTCCCCCTGGTCCTCTCAGCCACCGGGATATATATCTTCCGGGAGGTCAAGCCCGCCAAGGCCACGCCCGCGCCGCTTGAGCAGACCACCCCCGCGCCGGACGAGGTCACGGACCTGCCCTCCGGCCAGACCATCGCCACGCCCTCGCCCTCTCCGGCCACGGCGTTCCTGGAGAATACGGCGGAGGATACGGTGGAGGAAGCGCCCCCGGCCATAGAGCAGATGGCGGTATCCGACCCGGACGCCGTGGAGGACGGCATGACCGAGTATGTCTACGAGGGCGAATCGGTCACCGGCGGTGGCTTCGACCAGGCGACGCTGGAGGCCATGGCCGCGGAGTACGCCCCCTACGGGCTCACCTATGACGAGGAACACCACCACTGGTATCTAGACGGCCAGCGCATCCGCGTTTTTACGGACGTTCTGACCACCAACGGCGAGAGCCTGACCGGCGGGGATTTCCACGGGACCCTGCGGACCTTCAGCGGGGACGGCTTCATCGACGTGCGCACGGTCCGGGACTATGATAACTGCGACGACGAAGGGGTGGGGAAGCTTCTGTACCTGGAGAGCTGCGACGTCCGCCAGGACAGCGCCCACTGGACGGAGCACCACGCCGAGGACCACCATGACGAGGACCACCATGAATGAGGCTGGCGCGGCGTCCGTTTCCACAGCCGGGGCGCTCGGCGCGGGGGACAGGCTGGACCCGGCCCGTTACATGGCCGCGCCGGACGTGCTGCGGGTGGTCTGCGTGTTCATCGTGGCCTGGTATCACATCTGGCAGCAGAGCTGGCTGGACCCCAGCATCCGCCTGGGAAAAGTCTATATCAACCTGTGGGACGTTATCAGCGACGGGTACATGATGGTGGACGTGATGCTTCTGCTGTCGGGATTTCTACTGGCGCTGCCCTGTGCCCGGCGGCAGATGGCGGGGCTGCCCCAGCAGAGCCCGGAGGATTTTTACCGGCGGCGGTTCTGGCGCATCGGCCCGTCCTACCTGCTGGCCACGGCGACGGTGTTTTTGTTCTACGCCATTCCCGAGGGGAAGTACGCCTCCTGGGCCTCGGCGCTGAAGGACCTGCAGGCTCATTTGACCTTCACCCACACGTTCTTTTACGATACCTACATCGCCACGCCCTCCCTGGTGGTGGTGTGGACCCTGGCCATTGAGGTGCAGTTTTACGTGCTGTGGCCAATGCTGGCACTGTATTACCGGAAGCGCCCCGGCCGGGTCTGCGCGGTGATGACGGCCATCGCGTTCAGCTACCGGGCCTGGGTCTATCCCCAGCCGGATACAAACATGCTGGTGAACCAGCTCCCGGCCATGCTGGACCTGTACGCCTGCGGCATGGGGGCGGCCTGGGGCCTGGCCCGGCTGGAGCGGGAGGGAAAACCCGGCCCCGCTGTGCGCAGGTTTCTGGCCCCGCTGGGGATGCTGGGGGGCTTCGCCGTGCTGATATGGGTCATGGACGTCCAGGGGGGAGCGGATTACGAGGCGCTGCGCAAGGGCCAGCTTCTGTGGCGGCCCGTACTGGGGCTGGCGGGCGGTATGTTTCTTGTGTGCGGGTGTCTGGCCCCGGCGGGACTGGCCCGGGTCCTGGGCAATCGGGTCACCCGGTTCCTGTCGGCGGTGTCCTTCAACTTCTACATGTGGCACCAATTCCTGGCCTGCAGACTGCGGGACTGGCATATCGTGCCCTCCGTCTCAAACACCCCCAATCAGGCCCACGAGCACCCCTGGCAGATGAAGTACACGCTGCTGTGCTTCTTCACGGCTCTGGCCGTGGCAGCGGCCATCACCTATCTCTGGGAGCGCCCCCTGGCCCGGCGGGCCCGACGGCGGGAGACGGGATAGACGGACCAACAAACAAAAACCGCCCCGGAGACGCGCGTCTCCGGGGCGGTGTGTTTTTAGGAAAGGGTCCGTTACTTCTTCTGGACGTACTTCAGGCAGTCGATGGTGACGGCGGACAGGATGATGATGCCGGAGAATACGAACTGCAGGTTCGTGTCCACGCCCAGGATGGTCAGGGAGTAGGTCAGGGCGGTGAAGATCAGCACGCCGACCACGATGCCCTGGATCTTGCC
>CANRDC010000036.1 GCA_947629245.1 uncultured Oscillospiraceae bacterium
CGCTGGATTAGCTCAGCCGGTAGAGCGCCTGATTCGTAATCATGAGGTCGCGAGTTCGAATCTCGCATCCAGCTCCACAAGAAAAGACCGCCGCAAGGCGGTCTTTTCTTGTGGAGCTAAGATTTAAATTCGAGGGGGACCCTGACGGTCCTCCTCGAGCTCCTCTCCCTCCGACGGCTTTCGGCTTGCCATGACCCACTTCTGACCCCAACGGGATTTCGGAGCGGAAAGGATCGGATAGCACAAGACCGTGGGATTTTGCGTCCCACGGCGTTTTTTAGTTATGGCGGGGTAGTTTTCGCTCATACGTTCGCCCCAATCAGCTTGCCCATGGTGGCCGCGGCTTCTTCTTGCATTTTTGTGGTGACGTGGGTGTAGGTGCGGAGGGTGAAGCCGGCGTCGTAGTGGCCGAGGATGCTGGAGACGGTTTTGACGTCCACACCGTTTTGCAGCGCCAGAGTTGCGAAGGTATGGCGGAGGTCGTGCAGACGGATGTGGGGGAGTCCGGCGCTTTTGAGAATTTTGTTATGAATGGAGGCCACGGAGTCGGGGTAGTACATGCCGAGAGTGACAGGGGAGGGGAACATGTACTCGATGTCCGGGTGTTTTTCGTGCTCCCGCTTCAGGACGTCGATGGTCTCTTGGGACAGGGAGATTCTCCGAATCGACGCCTCAGTTTTCGGCCTTGTGACCTTCACACCTCCACCTTTGACCCCGGCGGCCTGTTTGCAGATGTTCAGGGTCATGGTTTTCTCGTCCAAATCGGACCAGAGAAGTGCGACGAGTTCACTTTTGCGCAATCCTGTGGTCAGCTCCAGGAAGAACATCGCCAGCACGCCCCGGCGGTCGGCTTCTTTGAGGTAGGCGCTGATGTCCTCCGGGTGCAGGATGTGCATCTCCTTTTTCTCCAGCTTGGGTACGATGCAGTCCTCCGTAGGGTTTCGGGCAATCAGCCGTTCCCTCACCGCCCGGCCCAGGCAGTTGTGGAGCATCATGTGGAGGCCCCTGACGTAGCTTGCGCTCATGCCGGTGTTGCCGTCAGCCTTTTTCCGGATGCGCCCGTTGGCCTTGACATCGTTGTACATCTTCTGTATGTCCCGCCCGGTGAGCTTCGCCAGCTTAATGCTCCCAATCCTCGGCACTACATGGTGCTCGATGTAGTCCTCGTAAAATTCCTGCGTACTTTCCCGTATGTGCGGCTTTGAGTACGTCTCGTACCACGTTCTTACCCAACCGCCGACGGTGTATTCCTCAGCTTTCTCTATGTCGATCTCAGCGTACTCCCGAATCGCTTTCTTCAGCTTCTCCTTGACCTCCGCCTGTGTCCTGCCGAGGACGTTCTTGCGAATGGGCTTCCCATTCTCATCATGCCCCGCAACATACCGTCCCTCCCATCTCCCGTCCGGCCGCTTTCGTATATTTCCCTCACCATTGGCTCTGCGTTTGCTCATGCTGTGTGCCTCCTTTCCGCCTTTCGGCAAACACACAACATACCATTCTCGCGGCAAAATAGCCAGGGGAAAATTGTGTACAAACGGATAACTTTTCGTCCTCAGTGGGTCCGGGCTCCCGCCCGGAAACGCATTTGGCGGACGTCGGGCTCGCCCGGTGTACAGACAAATGCGATGCTTGCCTCTCCCAAACGGGAGAGTTTTCTTCTCTGTACTCATGACTGCGGATTTTTCCTTGGAATTGCTGACAAATCCGTTCTATCCGACCGCCTAAATCACACAGCCGCCTCAAAACCGACCGCATAGCGAAACCCAGAAAAGCCCCGCACTGCGGGGCTTTGTGGCCGAGCTGCCGTCGTACACGACGGCGGCTCTTTATCTTGTCCAATAATCGAACGGCCTTTTTTCCTCGAAAAAGGGCCGAAAATTCCCTTCGGCGTTGCCCTCTCGAAGCCGGAGAATTATGTGCAGAGAGGAAAATTCTTTTCGACCACAAACGCGCAACACGGCGTTTTGTTGCACCGGAGGTGTATTCATCCCACTCTCTGCCCTAAAGTCATGCACAGGCCCAACAGCGCGCTCACGGTGTCATTAAGACCGTTGACGGTTTGAGCCCTTTATGGTATAACTACCTTGCTGGAAAACAGCCGACCATGCATCTTGCCTTTTGCGGGGAACTCCCGCAATTATTGAGGGCCGGAGACGAGTATTTCGACCATCAACCTTGCTCCTAAACTGAACGCCTCGTGGAAGCGCCTTTCGCCCACTGAAGCAGATACAGTGAGGCAGTCGTCCTTTATAGTGTCAAGGATGGCTTTTTCCTGCTCATCAAGGATCGTCCTCAGCTTTTCCTCATTTTCGTGTATCCGTTTCAATATTTCTTTTTCCTCCGGTGTCGGCCGACCCATTTGCTCGACAGGGCGAATGTTGCCGTAATAGAGTTCGTTTATTAGATTCTCCATTTTCACCCCTCCTTGGCAACACACAATACCGCAGAGGGGCGGAAAAGTCGAGTGAAACCTTATTGGCAAAATGGAGAAACCGCATGCGATGCACGATTTTTTCAGGGACGGGCATGGCGCAGATGTCGGCATTCAGAACGCTCAGCCGGGCGCCGCCGCCCCGGCGTAGGTCCTCAAGAAATTCCACCCGGCGGAGGAGAATGTCGAGGGCCGTGACGCGGCATTCCGGGAAGGTGTCCAGAAACGGGAAGAAAAACGCCCCGACCGTTGCCTATGTCGAGAAGACTCTCCGGCATGATTCCCCGGAGGTACCCAAGGACGAGTTTCACCCGCAACAGCTCCTCATGCCCCCGCCTAAAGCGATAGAGCTTCACGCCCCATTCCCGCCTCAAGTCCAGAAGCCGGTCTGCATCCTCCTACGAAAGCCCCACCAAAGGTGTCTTTGCCAGCTCAGGAGACAAAGCCCTCTCCTCCCGGGCAACCATTCCCCGGACGGGCGCGGCCGCTAAGTTGCGGTACAGTTCATTGGTCCTCATCCTGTCCCATCCCGAAAAAGCCGGTGTTATACCACGCCCATTCTACGGACAGATTTCCGGGTAAGGACCGGTGTGCTCGAGGCCGGAGAGGGAGTGTGTCAATTCTCGCTGACGCTTTTCAGACAGCTCACCACAGCGCCCATCGGGCTTTCCTCCACATTCCGCGAGAAGTCAAAGCCCGCATCGTCCTCCGGGAGCGCCGGAGAGGCATCCTCGCTGCCGTCCCGCTCCAGGATCATTCAATCCACGGTCATAATAAGCCCGAATTTTTTGAGAGCGCCGGTGAGCATATTGGAAAGCTTCTGATTCACGTCCTTGCGGTTTATGATCTCGACACCCTTCTTCTCAATCTGTCCCGGCATCACGGTGGCGCCTGTTTTCAGGAAAGACTTCGCGGCGCTTGCAATGAAGTCTCTGTCCTGAAGCCCCAGTCTCGCCTCCACGCTGTCCACGTAAGCGTCTATCACCTTCTCCACAAGCTCGCTCTTGGCAAGAGTCTTATAATTGATGGTGACACCGGTGGCTAGCAGGCGGATGCCGTCCTCGACCCTCACGGCGCTCACGCCGCTGAATTGTACGGCTCCGTCAATGCCGTGCCCATTCAGCGAGCTGTTGACGGTTGCGCAGATGCGGCCTCTGAACTGGTTGATGATGCAGCTCATCAGCTCCGCTTTTTCCTCCTGCGACATGAGGGAGAGGATCCTCAGCACGATGGGCGGGGAGCCCTCTCCCATCTTATTGATAAACCGGACGGCTATGCTGGGGTCCTTCATGGAGCCGGTCTTTTTCATAATGAGGGGAAAGTGGTTTTTGAAGCTTTTCCCTTAATCCACCTCAGACAAAGCGACATTACCTTTTATCATGCTGTTACCTCCTGTTTTCCAAAAAAACTGTTTTGATGCCGGTGAACGTGTCCTCCACGTCAAACCGCATTATGTTACCGGGGAACGTCTCGCCCTGTGACGCCTTGGAATGGGTGGGACAGACGCTCCCGTCGTTTATGTAGATATTTCCGTGTTCGTCGTCCGGCTCAATCTGGGGATAAAGATGGGTATGGCCGGAGATGAAAAGGACGCGGGGGTGTCCGTCCACGATCTTTTGAAGGCGCGCGTCCTGCTCCGCGCTTAGATAGGGCCTGCTCCCCTGGGGGTCGTGGGCCGCCGGCGGGAGATGGCAGAGGACGATGTGGTTCGCACAGCCGCTCCCTGAAAGCCGCTCCTCCAAAAACATAAGCTGCTCGCCCCTGTCGGGAAAACGGAACAGCTTCTGATGATAGAGGGGATTGAGCCCGGTGAGGTCAAGGTTTTCGCTGAGCCGGACATAAAACGCGCCGCACCCCCCAAGCTCCACGTCAAACACGCCTTCAGATCTTTTCAGCATATTCCGCTCAAAAGTCCGAAAAGCGGCTTCATCGTCACCGGAAATATCGTGGTTTCCGGCGACGATGAACACGGGAATGCTGTCCGGGTACTCAGAAAAAGCCTCCCGCGCCAGCGCATACTGCCCCTTCTCACCCCCGTTGGCAATATCTCCGGCAATCAGAATCACATCCACATCCCGTAGCGCGTCCAGCGCGCGAGACAGCCGGTGCTTTTTCCCACTGAGATGGACATCGCTGAAAAGGCCAAATTTGATCACGTTTGATCGGCTCCCTTTCTCTCTTGCGTAGCTCCCGCTGACGGCATCCAGCTTTGGAGCTGTGTCATCAGAGTGTTTATTGCGGTGATCACGAGCCCGTCACGCTCGGTCCTGCGTTCCCGGTGCAAGATCTCCCGGACCTGATACCGGCACGCGTGGACGATTTGCCTCTTGAAGAGGGAACAGACGCACGCTTCCCGTTCCCCGAGATGCCCGAAGAAACGAAAGGAGTTGCCGTCGCATCTGGGACACAGGGGGTCCAGGGGACAACCCCGGCACCGGGGGGATCTCAAAAAGGGCGCTCCCGCCGCAGTCTTACAGGCATCCTCCGGCAGTACCAAGGGGGAGAGAAGGTGGCAGGGGTATTTTCTCCCGTTCGTGTCATAGGTCCACCGGCTCTCCCCGGCCCCGCAGCGGAAGGGGCGCGCTGGGGCGGGGGAGAGGACCACCGTCAGGTCCACCGACAGAAAATTGGAGCGAAACGGGGGGCGCTTTTCCAAAAGATACTCCGTCAGCATATCCAGCTGCCTGTCCAACTCGTCAAGAGACGCCTCCGACCAGGGCTCGACACCCCCGGCAAAGGTGTCGTTCACGGGTATACCACGCTCCCAGAGGGCTGTGATGTCCCGGAAAAGGCCGCCCACGTTCTCCTCCGCCACGGTCATCTTCAGGGCAAGGTTCGGCCAGAGCTGGTGATACCAGTCAAGGTCCACCCGGGAGAGACTTCCGGAACGGGAGACGTTCTGGGCCGTCTCCCCGTCGAAGCTGAGGGCGAGAGCGATCCGCTGCCAGTTTTCCTCCAGCCAGGCTTTGACCTCCCCTGTGAGAAGCGTCCCGTTTGTCACCGCCGTCAGCCGGTAGGGGAGGGGCCATTTTCCGGCCCAAATCCACTCCGACAGCGCCCGAAGGACCGGGAAGGCCGCGAAGGGCTCCCCGCCCAGGAAGGTAAACTCTAGAAGGTCAAAATCCCCGGCACTCTCCGCGAAGCTCTGGCGGACGATCTCCTTGGCCGTCTCTAGGGCCATGTCGCCGCCGGAGTAGTCCCGCACATAGCAGTAGGAGCACCGCAGGTTGCACCGGTGGGTCAGCAGGAGCGTGACAATCTTCACCCGCTCCATATTAGCCACCGGTGGAGGGGCAGGAGTAGTAGGTGGAGGTGTAGGTGCAGGTGGTGGAGATGCAATCGCCGTACACCTTGGCATAGCCGCTGGCATTCTCCACCGGTATGTCGGATACGATGTCCGCATAGACCTTTGCCTCCTCGGGACTGAGGCCCAGAGCGTCAATGACGTCCTCTATGGAGGCGAGGGCCGCCGTGTCCTCAAGGCTGTCGCCGGCGATCTCCAGCACTTCGGGGCCGTCAAGGAGGCAGTCCTCCGCGTCGTCCAACCCCTCCAGAGTTGCGGCCTCGGCGCCTTCGGGGAACTCAGAGGCCCTGCGGGTCTCTTCCAACTCGTTGTTGTTAAACATATTTTACCACCCATTCATAAAATTCTTTTCCCATGGCCTGATAGAAGGGAACCAGGTCCCGGGGCACGGAGTTTTCCAGCATCACATACCACGCCGCCACGGTCTTTCGCTCCTGCTCCGTGAGCTGGTCCTTAAAGGCCACGCGGCGAATCAGCTCATAGAGCTTATTGATAGTGCTCTGCTCCAGCTTGAACTCCTTGACGGAGACCTTTTGGGGGAGGGTGTAGTTGATCTTGCCGTCCAGGGGATATTTTTCGGTGTCCATGAAATCCCTGACGTGGCAGTCCGCATATTCCAGGACCATGCCGCCGTCCATGGCGACGGTCAGTACCGCGAAGGGACGCGGGCGGATTTTGGAAAAGCCGGTGCCGTAAACAAAGAAGCGATCCGCGAGAATGCCGTTTATCAGAGCCGGAACGGGATAGGAGAGAGACATATCCCTTCCCACGACCATCTCGGCCACCCGGTTCACCCGGGGAGAAATAACGCTGTAATCTGTCATGACGGTACTTCCTTTCACTTATCTTATTGGATTGTCGGTCACCACGCAGTTGGCCCGGGGGGCGTCGATGTAGGCGTCCCGCAGGACGTCCACCGAGATGAAGTTTGAGGAGCTGGGCTCCCCCACCCTGCCGCTGTCGCAGACGGTGATGCCTAAAAGCTTGCCGCTCTCCGGGTCCCGGACGGTGCCTGTGGCGAAGACGCAGTGGTTGCTACCACCGTCGCCCACGGCGCTGGGGTCGTCCCAGATGACGCCGGCGTTGAGCCCGAGGATCACGCCCCGGCCGTCCTCGATGTACTCCGCCACGGACTCGATGCTGCCGCCGGCCTCGTTGCTGAAGCAGACGCTGGCGCCGACGCCCAGGCTCTGGAGGAGGTTCACCCGGTCATAGCAGTTGGTGCCGCCCCGCTGATCGTAGGGGATGAACGGGGAGTAGGTGCAGAAGTTATTCTTGATGGCGTAGCCCACCACGTCGTCCTCGCCCATATCGATCCCGGCGGTGGTCAGCAGGTTGGCGATGGAGACAAGGCCGCAGTCGCCGCCGGCGCCGTAGGGGTTGTCGCCCTGCTCGTCGTCCAGCCGCTCCCCCAGCTCGTAGGGGTCGCCGTAGACCTCGCAGCTCTCGCCCAGCTCCGGGACGGGGGTGATGTTGTTCTCCAGGCTTTCGGCCTCGGGTGTTTTCGGCTCAATTTTTTCAATATCGTCAAAGACGTTGGACATGTGGATCACCTCTTGTGTTTATTTGTTATGACCGCATTATACAGCTATTTTGGGAAAACGCGCGGGAAGTTCATTTTTTGTGCTCAAACATCCATATTTTGCGCCCTGACCGCCCGGAGCCACCGGGGGAAGAAGGCTTTCACAACGGGGTCCGAGCCCTTGGCTTGCAAAAAGAGGCTCAAAATGGAGGTCTCGGTGGTGCGGTCCGTCTCGCAGACCGCCCCCAGCGCGTCCCGGGCCGCCCTGTCCCAGCCGTCGCAGTCGCCGGAGGCCAGCGCGGGATAGAGATCGTTCCAACGCTCATTCCCGCCCATGAGCTGAGATACCAGCGAGACATAGGGGTGGAGCTCGCCGCGCCGGCGGACCTTGCCGCTGCGCAGATACTCCCGGCCCAGCGCCGCGAGGGCGCCGTCCGATCCGCCGGCGCTCTCCAGCTCCTCGACGGCCCTCTCCAGCGCCGCCCGGTCCGTCTGGGAGGCGCCCTGCGTAGACGGGCAGACGGCGGAGAACACCAGCCCCCGGGCGCGCCGGACGGTTTCGTCCTCCTTGCGGGAGGGGAGAAGGCGCAGCACGGCGTCCCAGCCCTCGTCGGACTGGGCCAGGACCTGGACCTCGGCCTTGATGATGAGGGGCAAATAGGACTCGCCCCACAGCTCCAGCAGCTCCTTATCCGCCATGAGCTCGTCGTACCAACGGCTCACGCCCCGCTCGTCGGCGCTCTCGGGCCGCTCCAGCTCCAGAGCGCAGAGGGCCTGGACAATGTCCCGGCGCTCCGTCCAACGGGGCTCGCCGCCGGAGGCGATGAGCTTCAGCACCCGGCGCTTGACCACGCCGGGGACGGCGCAGTCCGGGACAAGAGCCGCGATGTCCTCTCCTTTTTCAGAGCTGCCGCCAAGAAACGGAGACAGGAGGTATTTGGCGATCCTCGCCCTGTCGGAGAGATCGCCGCTTACCCCGGCGGGGCGGACGTACAGCTCCTCCTCGTGGGAGGCCCTGTCCACCTGGCACAGCACCGCCTCCAGCCAATCCTTCTGATAGATGGCGCAGCAGCCTGTTTTGAGGCGGGAGAGCTCGTAGATCTGTTCGGCGGTGAGTCCCATGGTGTTTCCAACCATATCCCGGTCGCCGCTCTCCGGCAGACGCAGGATGAGCTTCGTGTTGGTGTTGCGCATCACGGACATATCCAGAAGTCCCGGGGACTGGTCCACGATGATGAATCCCTCCCCGTAGGAGCGCATCTCCGCGATGGAGTTGGAGATCATCTCCACGGACTTGCCCAGCATGTTGGAGCCCTCGTCGCTCTGGGCCACGCTTGCGCGGCGCAGGAGGTGGTGGGCCTCCTCCAGCACCGTGATGTGCCGGAGGGGCAGGTTCATGGCCTCCCCGCTCATGCGGTACTCCTGGAGGCGTATGAGGAGCATCCCCATGATCATGGCCTTCGTCTCCGCGGAGCCGGTGCGGCTCAGATCCACGATGACGTTTGAGTCGAAGAGCTCCTGATCGGTGAGGTTGAGCCCGCCGAAGATCTCGCCGTAGATGCCGTTGCACAGGGACTCCATCCTGGTGGAGAGGGCCCCCACATAGTTGCCCTTCACCTCCTGGGAGAAGGCGGTGGACTCCATCTTGTTGTTGAACTCGTTGAGAACGTCCCGCACGGTGGGGAAGATCCGGACGCCCCCCTTGCACACGGAGGTGGTCAAATTCCAGCCGCAGGCCCGGTAGGCGTTCTCGATGGACGCCTTCAGCACCGCCGGCATGGCGGCGTACATGGGCCAGCTGGCGTTAAAGACCTCGATGAGCTTGTCGATGTGCTCCAGCACCGCCACGTCCTCGTTGAACCAGAAGGGATTGAGCCGCAAAAGCTCCGTTTTGGCCCGGTTCGTCCCGTAGACCTGGACCCCCGGCTCCCGCCCGAATACGTTCTTGTACTCGCCCTTCGCGGGCTCAATGACCATGAAGGGGATCTTGGCGTCCAGCAGCTCCTCCAGCATCCGGAACACCGCGTTGGATTTTCCGGAGCCGTTGGTGCCGGCGATAAAGGTGTGGGCGGCGAGGCTCTGCATATCCAGCAGCACCGGCTGGTTGGGGGAGGCCTGGCCCATGTGGGAGATGGTTCCGATCCGCATCACGCGCCCGGATCTTAAAGGCGTCTTGCGGATGACCTCCCGCCCGAAGGCGGCGTATTCCATGACGCCCACGCCCACCACGGGCTTTTGCGGCAGGGCCATCTGCCGGGAGAGCTCTTTGGAGCTCAAGAGCATGGCCGGGGTCAAAACGCCCCGCAGCTCCGGGCACTCCATTCGCGGGTGGGTCATGTGGTCCAGGCACTCCAGGATGATCTCCGCCCCGCTCTCCCGGGTCCAGGTGTTGATGGCCACGGGCTGGCTCATCTCCCGGTGCCCCTGGACGATGGCCTGATATTGGCTGGCCACCTGGAGATTGATCCCCGGGGTGCTGGAGATGACGTAGGCGGCGCAGCTGAACATGCCGTAATTTTCCCGCTTGTTGAGCCACCCCAGGTACCACTCCACCCGGTCCAGCAGCTCCTTTACGTGCCGGTTGCGGCTGGTGAAGGTGAAGGTTGCACCCTGGGTGCCGGAGACGGTCTTCGTCTCGTTTTCCTGGGTCCCGTTCTGGACGTTCCGGCTGGAGCCCTTCTGATTGGCGGAGGAATCGGCCTCGCTCCCGCTGGCGGTGGCCTGGGGCATGACGGCGGACATGAGCCCATACCCGCCCAGGGAGAGGGCCCCCCGGGCCACGCGCTTGCCGACGCTCTCGTCGGGCTTGCTCCACCCGGAGGTGGAGGAGTGGGTCTGTGTCATGGAAATACTCTCGCCGATGCTCTCCGAGAAGGTCTTTGAAAAGCTGTTGGATATGGAGGTGCTCTCGCTCCTCTGGGCGGCCAGGGTGGACTGCTCCAGGGCCGAGAGCTGCGTGCTCAGCTCCTCATACCCACGGCGAATTTCAGAGATCTGCTCCGGCGACACGGGATCGGCCAGGACAAGCAGGGTGAAATTTTTCCCGCCGATGGCCTCCAGAAGCCGCTCCAGCCCCTCGCCCAGCTGGGCGGGGGCGTTGTCCCCCACGCCGGACACGCAGGATATGGAGGTGACGCACTGGCTGTTGAAGCCGCTGTCAAAGCACTCCCCCAGCTTCTCCTCGATGTCCTGCCGGGACTTGATCTCCCGAAGCTCCGTGCCGGGCAAATTTCCGCTGATACTGTTGCGCAAAATGTCCCGCATGGTGTTCAAATAAAAGGGATTATCGTGGCGCTGCTTGTTGACGGCCCCGAGATAGAGGCTGCTGCGCCCCTCCTGGCACTGAAGGATCAGCACGCCGCTGGCCCCACAGGCGTGGAGGGAATTCATCACGGTGGTCAGACGCTCCTGACACCCCTCGTTCCTGGAGAAGACCAGCTCCGGGACCTGGAAGAGGCACGTCACGTCCCCCGGGCGGATGGCCAGCTCCTCCGAAGAGAGCCGCTGGGGCTTGCGTCTGTCCAGCCCCTCGTACTGCTCCTGGAGGATCACACGCTCCGCCAGGGAGAGAAGGGCCTCGTTATTTTCCGCGCTCAGCCCGCCGTGAGCGGGCGAGGCGACCAATGCGTCGTTAGCCATTTTTGTCTCCTTTCAGGGAAGCGGACAGCTGGGACGCGGTATCCGTGAGCTTATCCAACTTCCCGCCGCGCTGGACGATCCACCGAAGCGCCATACGGCACCGGTTGAGCTCCCCGGCCTCACGGGAATTGTGTATGACGGAGTCCGTCAGCCCCTCAATCTGCCGTTCAAGCTCCTTCTTCTGACTGCGGACTGCGGTAAGCTCCTGACAGGCCCCGCGGGCGGCCTCCACCCGGCGGCGGAGGCCCAGGGGCTCGGCGTATTTTTTCAGCAGCTGTTCCGCCGGGGGGCCGCCGTTCTCCCAGGTGAAGAGGGGCCGGGGGCCTGGGAACTGGGCGGCGTAGGCCTCGAACTCCCTTTGCTTCTCCGGCGTCTTCGTGACGCAGACCACCATATCCGCCGAGCGCTGCATGGAGCCCGTGAGGGCGCGAAGGGAGCTTAAGTTCTCCAGCGAGCCGATGGCGCTCTCGTAGACCTTCACGCACCCGTCCCCGCCCCGGGCGGCCCGGAGCTCCGCCGGGGTCCGGACCTCGGCGATCCAGCCGTCGCCGGAGGTGGCCGAGGCCGTCTCCAGCAGGGCCCGGGCCCGCTGGGCGCTCTCCGGGAATAGATCAGCAAAGCTCCGGGAGGGCGCACCGTTCATCCTGTAAAAACTCATGTCCAATTCGATCTTGCCGTCCAGGAGATCCCGGAGCTGGACCGTGACCTCCGAAAGGGGCCGCTGGTAGTCCCACTCCCAGGGCTTGAAGGAGAGGGCGATATTTTCCGCCCCGACCAGGGCGGCGCCCACGTCCTTAAAATCGCACTCGCGCCCCATGAAGACAAGCTCCAGGGGCTCGTCCCGGCCAAGCTCCTCCAGCTCCCGCCTAAGGCCCGGCCAGGAGCCACTCTCCCACAGCCACGCCTGGAGCGCGCAGCCCCGTACGGGGTAAAGAAAGCCGTAGATGTCCCCGCCGTCCACGTCCTTTCCGTTGATGGATACATAGGAAGCGGGACGTACCGGGTCATAGCGCAACTCCACGGAGAGTTTTTTGTTGTTGTCCATAGCTTTTCCTCACTAAAAAAGGCAAGGAACGCCTGGCGGGAGGGTGTTTCCCCGGCCCGCCGGCGTTCCGGCCAAATTATTTGTTCTGAATGAAGTACTTGATGTTCTCCATGCGCTTTACGATCTGGCGGTTCAGGTTGTCCGTCAGGGACTCCGCCACCTTCTGCCGGCACTCGGGGGTGTCCAGAGAGTCCAGGACCTTCTGGTCGAGATTGGCCTCGTCCAGTTTATTGGCGATCTTCTGGTCGGTGAGGAGCTTCCGGGCGCGCGTGGGCAATTTTGCGCTCTGAATTTTTTTGGCGACGGCCTCCTTGGCTCCGGCGGCCCCCTCTTTGACCAATTTCCACGCGGCGTAGCCGGCGATGGCTATAATGAGCGCCCAGCCCCAGCCGGGAATGAGCATCAAAAGGCTCAGAAGGAGAAGGGCTAAGTCAAGGGAAATGATACCGATAATTCCAATGACAATCCCCAGCACGGTGGGCAGAATCACGGCGGTGACGATACCGGCCAGCAGGGAGACAACGTTGGAGACGATGGACATCACGTCCTCCACGGGGTTGAAAGAGATGGTGCCCACGTTGACGCTCCCCACCTTCATGACGTTCAGATCGTTCAGAGAGATGTTCTCCATGCCGAACTCGTTGCACAGGGCCTGGAGACGCTTAGCGATGTCCTGACTGACCACATCCACCATCCAGTGGCGGAGGGCCTCCTGGTATTTGGTGTCCTTATTGAGGAGGACATTCAGCTTTTCCTTGGAACATTCCCGCTCAATGGCGGCCGTCATATCGTCCAGCGTATCGTAAACGCCCTTACGCCAATCGGCGGCGCACCGGAGAATGATCCTGCGCACGACCTTGCTGATGACGCCGGACAGGCTGGAAAAGAGCTCAGGGATGTCCTGATCGATGATCTCGGGCACGTCCTTTTCCAGGATGGCGTTGAGCTTGTCCTCCAGCTCTCTGGTGGTCTCCTCGGAGGTCCCCACCAGAGCTAGACCCATGGAGATGGAGCGGGAGGGGTTCATGTCGCTGATGACCCCTTGACCGCTGAGCTCCGGGTAGACCTCCCGGACGATCTCCCCCACGATTGGCATCTTGGATGCGCTTCCGGTGAGAATGATGCGGCCCACCGTCAGCTTTTGAGCGGTCATCTGCGCCTTCTGGTCGCGCATGAACTCCTTGAAAAGCTGGGCCCAGGTCTTCTTCCCCATGGCCTGGACTTGGGCCTGGGGGATGCCTATGTAATTGTCTAGGACGGGCCCGATAGGCATGGTCTTAATGAGATCGTTTACTGTCTCCTGGGTGATTTTCATGGTGGTAAAATCGGCGAAGCTGATCCTGGACTTCATGGCGGCAATGCTGTACACGGCCTCCTTCGCCATGCGGCAGCTGAGCGTCAGCGCCTTATCCGCCGTGGGGTTGCTTTCAATCAGCGTCTGGAAGTCCATCCAGTCGTCCTCGTCCTCCCGGAGCTTGCCCAGGTACCAGTCGCGGATCATGTAATCGATGCTCCTGACGCCCAGGTAGTTGTTGCCGCTGTTGTACTGATGGTTCCGGGAATCGGCGGACATGGCGGTGAGGTCGATGGTGGAGGAGCCCACATCGATGAGCAGGGCGCAGGTGCCCTTGGGGAGGCTGGCGTTGGCCGAATCCTTGATATAGAGGTACGCGGCCCGGGACTCCGCCGCCATCATCAGCGTCATCTTCAGCCCCAAATACGCGCCGCTGCCAAGGCAGGAACGGCCAAGGATGGACTTGTAGATCGCCACATCCAGGTCGTCCCAGCGGGTGGGATGGCCTGCGGTGATGATGATCTCCGAGCAGCCCAACGTGGCCCCCCGGACGGTCTCGGAATACTTGGGGTCCTTAAAAATGCCGTCCGTATAGGCGACGACCGCCTCCTGAAAGTCCTGGAGCTCCCGGGTCTCCAGCTCCGGGAACCGGGCGTCGGGGTCCTTGCTGAGGGTGTTGAGCATCTCCTCTCTCCGCTCCGGTGAGACGGGACCGATGAGGTCCGTGGGTCGGCGCTTGAAATTGGCGCGGATGTTTTTGACACATTCCGGGTCCGCCAGGATGCTGGAGGTGAATACCAGCGCCCCCTCCTCATTGTAGCCAAAGGCGGTGGGGATGGCCTGACCGGGGGTGTTGCAGTCCGGCATGGTCATGCTGACAAAAACCGTCTTTGGGGCTTGCCTGGACGGAACGCCGTCAAGGACCACAAAATCGGTGATGGTCTCTCCGTCACCCAGATCATAGCCGATATAGGCTTTTTTCATGTTTACGCCTTCTCTCTTGTACTTTATTTTCAGAGGCTTCGCTCTTTACGCCTCAAGATCTCCGGATGCTTCCGCTTCCTCCGGCGCGGGGTCCGGAGCGGGCTCCTCGGTAAATTTAAGCCCTTTGGCCAGGACGGCCCCGTCACACACGATGCAGGGACGGGGACGGCGGGTTGAGGTGTCGTGGACCTTGTAGGTGGTAAACATGGCGCTCTCGGTGAACGGTGCGTCGGCGCTGCTCCAGTACGCCTTCATGCTCAGATCGTCCAGCAACTCCAGGACCTGAGCGATCATGGGGGAGCCGTCGCCCTCAGGGCCCACTTGGCCCAGCATAATCTGGGCGCGCTCCGCCACCGAGCGCCGGGCGTCCTCATAGTCGGAGGTCAGCTGACTTGCCTGGGCGGACGCGCGGGTGAACTCCCCGTGGGCCAGCTCATACTGCGCCCGGTCCGCGTCCCGGGCTTCCCGGCGGCTGGCCTCCTGCCGGTTTAGGACGTCCGCCATCTTCTGAAGGCCGTCCCTAAAGGTATCGGTGTTCAGCTTCAGGAAGGAATCCAGATTTCCGGCGCCGCTGACCCGGACCTCCACCTGCGGCTCGGCGGCCAGGACGCCGCTGAGGTTGTCCGCCTCGCTGCTGGTGCGCACAATGCGTAGGCCCACCAGCTTCAGCAGAGCGTTGATGGGGTTGGCGGTGGTGCGGTTCAGCACCTGCTGGATGGAGTTTTTGATATAGACCCTGTCCATGACCACGCTGGACATGAGCTCCGGCACGCAGTCCAGCACCTCGGCGGAACCGATCACACCGCCCTCCCGGACCAGCTTGCGGACCAGTTCCGCGGCCTCGCGAGTCAAGTCTTGCTTTTTCATACTATTGAGCACCCTTTCTTATAAATTAGTCGGAGCATATGAGCTCCAAGGGAAATTCGTCCTCCTCGCAGGTAAGCGTCTCCCAGACCGACCCGTCCTCTGGCGCGTCGGTCCTCAGCACGGTGCGGATATGCCATAGGTCCAGGTCGTCGCGGTACGACTCCACCTGGCCCCTCAGCTCGTCGCACTCCAAGACTGCGGCCTCGGTGAGCTCATGGACTTCAAGCTCATTCGGGTGGGTGAGCTCAGGATCTCTTGTGCCAAACTCGGAAAGGCTCATCCGTATATTCCCCCTTGCGAAAACCAGAATACATCATATTGCCAACAAATAGACAAAAAGTTCACAATCAGACGCTCAAAAGGCATTTTTGAAAGAGCGCGCCAGTGGACTCCCGGTAGGTACGGCTCACCGGTACCCTGTCGCCGGTGTCCAGGACCACCTCCCAGGTCACCCGATCCAGCGCTGTGACCCGGCGGAAGTTCACCAGAAAGCTCTGATGGACCCGGACAAAATAATCTGGGAGAAGGCCGGCCAGATCGTCCAGCTTTCCCAGCCTCCGAAAGGCGTCGCCGCCCTCGGAAACCAGGGACACGTATTTTTTGTCGCTCTGGCAAAAGAGGATGGACGCGGCGGACAGTGCGCGGCAACCCTGTCTTGTTTTGATCTGCAACACGTCCCGGCTCCCGGCCAACTCAGTGGAGCATATCCGGCAGAGCTCGTCCACCTCCCCGGCGGCCCAGGGCCGCAAAAGAAGCCCTCCCGGGCGAATGCTCAGGTAACTGCGCAGCTCTGCAACGGTCTCACCCACCGGAACCGGAACACACGCGGGGTTTCTGCGGCGCAATTCCGAAAGGCGATCCCGATGTTCTCCCAGCATATCATACGAGATGAACGCCAAATCGAGATGGGGATAAATCTCCCGAAGTCGTTCGAAATTATCCTGAAGCAGCGCCAGGTCCACTTCTATATCGCCGTCCCGGACGCTGCTCAAGGACCAGGCGATTAGCTGGTCGGATAACGTCCGCTCCTGATTTTTGTCGCGAATTGCCAGCCCAACTCTCAATATCATGGCATCACCTTACCACCGGGAGGAACGGTTTCGTGATTCTCGCTGCAGCCATGCCCCCGTTCCCCTGTTCTGAACCCTGCCATCACCCCGTTGGCAGTTAAATAGCTGACGGAGTAATAGCAACCGTATTTTGCGGACGCCGCGTAACGGCGAGCAAAACATTCCGTTTCGGGTGACCGCTCGTTGCTACGCAGCCAGTAAATGAAAAACTTGCTCATGAGCGACAGCTTCGCAAGTTCCGTCGCCTTTGCGCCGCGCCTCCCCGTAGCTCTCTGGGGCACCGGCTGAAGTCAGCTCCACAAATTCCGGCTCGATTTTCTCTATCGTATCCTCAAAGCCGGAGGCATTTTCGATGAGTTTTATCAGATCATCCGTAATCCTCTGGACACAGGCCGGCCAATAAATTCTTCTTCCCTTTTGGCCGAAAGTTCCATGCCCATCCCTCCGTTTACGAGTATCGTAAAAGCACAAATCTTGTGCTCAATTATACCATCTTCCAAAAATTGCGTCAATACTCCGATACGCTTTTTGTCGAGCCCCCGAGGGTGAGATCACGAAAACATCACTATTTCTCTTTGGTATGTCACGCTGATAATGGAAGTTTCCAATAAAAATATAATGGTTACAAATACTTTTGCCAGAAAACAAAAAAGTCAGAAACCGTATTAGCAAAACGGAGAAACTGCGTGTGATGCAGACCTTTTGGAAGGGCTTTATATTTGTTGCTCTACGTCTTGTTAATACTATTCCCCTCCCAAAAATTGCAGGGGGTCCCCTGCAGAATTTGAGGGGGCATGGTTGGAGCTCTGTTTCGGTCGATAGCGTGCAGAGAGGGAAAAACTCTTTTTGCTTATAGCCGTCCAAATATTGAAGGCTTGACTTTTTTGCCATTCAGAGTTACTATGTAATCCTCGAAACGCCTTTTTCGTCCCTCTTTCGAGGGATTTATCCGAATCGTCCAGCCCACTTTCCGCACGGAAGGTGGGCTGACCCACAAGTTGACCCACTGGCGGAAATGTGCGAGTGGAAACAGTGGAGGGGATAGCAGGAACGAGCTGCTGATTTCGGAAGGAAAAGGGCCGGAAAGCCTTAGAAATGCCTGAATTTTTATGGCGTTTGCAATTCGTAATCATGAGGTCGCGAGTTCGAATCTCGCATCCAGCTCCAATACCCGCCGGATTTCCTGAGAAAATCGGGAAATCCGGTACTTTTTTGGCTGTTTTACTCGGTGACGCTGCTTTCCTGACCCACTTCTGACCCCAACGGGAATCTGGAGGGGAAAGGACAGGAGAGCACAAGGCCGTGGGAGTTGGCGTTCCACGGCCTTTTTTAGTTATGGCGGGGTAGTTTTTACTCATACGCTCGCCCCGATCAGCTTGCCCATCGTGGCGGCGGCTTCCTCCTGCATCTTTGTGGTGACATGGGTGTAGGTGCGGAGGGTGAATCCGGCGTCATAATGGCCGAGGATGCTGGAGACCGTTTTGAGGTCCACGCCGTTTTGAAGCGCCAGGGTGGCGAACGTATGTCTCAAGTCGTGCAGACGTATGTGCGGGAGACCGGCGGATTTGAGGATCTTGTTGTGAATGGCGGTGACGGAGTCGGGGTAGTACATCCCCAGCGTCTTCGGGGAGGGGAACATGATCTCGAGTTCCGGGTGCTTCTCATGCTCCCGTTTCAGAACGTCAATGGTTTCCTGCGACAGCGAGATTCTCCGAATTGACGTCTCTGTTTTGGGCCTCGTGACCTTCACCCCTCCGCCTTTGACTCTGACGGCTTGCTTGCAGACATTCAGGGTCATCGATTGTTCATCAAGGTCAGACCAGAGAAGGGCGACGAGTTCGCCTTTGCGTAGTCCTGTGGTCAGTTCGAGGAAGAACATGGCCAGAACACCCCGTTTATCTGCTTCTTTGAGGTAGGCGCTGATGTCCTCGGGGTGCAGGATGTGCATTTCCTTCTTCTCCAGCTTTGGCACGATACAGTCCTCCGTCGGGTTCCGCAGGATCAGCCTCTCCTTCACCGCCCGGCCAAGGCAGTTGTGGAGCATCATGTGGAGGCCCCGGACGTAGCTGGCGCTCATACTTGCGTCCCCATTAGCCTTTTTTCGGATACGCCCGTTGGCCTTGACATCGTTGTACAACTTCTGTATGTCCCGCCCGGTGAGCTTCGTAAGCTTGATGTTCCCAATACGGGGTACGACATGATGTTCGATGTAGTCCTCGTAAAATTCCTGCGTACTTTCCCGGATATGCGGCTTGGAGTATGTTTCGTACCAAGTCCTCACCCAGTCGCCCACCGTGTATTCCTCGGCTTTCTCAATGTCAATCTCGGCACATTCTTGGAGCGCCTTTTTCAGCTTCTCTTTGACCTCCGCCTGGGTCTTGCCGAGTACGTTCTTCCGAATCGCTTTTCCGTTCTCGTCGTGCCCAGCGATATACCGTCCTTCCCAGCGTCCGTCTGGTCTCTTTCGTATATTCCCTTCGCCGTTGGCTCTCCGTTTTGCCATGCTGAGTGCCTCCTTTCCGCCGTTTTCGGCAAACACACAACATACCAGCTTTGTTGCCAAATAGCCAGAGCAAAATTGTGTACAAACGGATAACTTTTCGAGGGCTCACCGCTAATGGATTGCTGAAAACCCTTGAAACTCTAAGAACTTAGGTGTTTTCGGCGCGCCATCCGGTGCGGATTTTTTCCTTTCCCCCGAAATACGGTGCGGTCCCGTTTTCCGAAAATGCCCCGCACTGCGGGGCAAAGTGGCCGGGCCGTGCCGCGAAGCGGTGCGGCCCTTTATCTTGTCCAATAATCGAACGGCCTTTTTTGCCCGAAAAAGGGCCGGGAATATGCTTCGGCGTTTCCTTCTCGGAGCTTGAGGTTATGTGCAGAAAGAAGAATCTCCTTCGCCAACAAACGCTCGACACGGCGTTTTGCCGCCTCGGAGGTGTATTCATCCTGCCCTCCGCCCTAAAGCCGTGTACAGGCCCTACAGCGTCCTCAAGGCGTTGTTAAGACCGTTGACGATTTGAGTCCCTTATGGTATAACTACCTTGCTGGAGAACAGCCGACCATGTAGCTTGCCTTTTGCGAGGAACTCCCGCAATTATTGAGGGCCTCCTGTGAGGATTTCGACCATCAATCTCGCCCCAAGGATGAAGGCTTCACGGAAGCGTTGTTCCTCAATGATGCTGGCGGCATCGAGCCGGTCATCTTGGATCGTGCGGAGCAATTCTTTCTCCTGATCGTTGAGGCTTGCTTCCAGCTTGTCCTCATTCTCGTGTACCCGCTTCATGATTGCCGCCGTTTCTGCTGTGAGCCCGCCCATTTGCTCAACCGGGCTGATGTTGCCGTAATAGAGTTCATTGATCAGATTCTCCATCTTCACCCCTCCTCGGCAACACACAATACCGCAGAGGAGCAGAAAAGTCGAGAGAAACCGTATCGGCAAAACGGAGAAACCGCGTGTGATGTGGTCTTCTGGAAGGGCTTTATACTTGTTGGCTTTTCGTCTTGTTAATACTATTCCCCTCCCAAAAATTGCAGGGGATCCCCCGCAGAATTTGAGGGGCCGTATTGAGGTCTATGTCCAGATTATTGACGGCTTGACTTTTCCTCCGTTCAGAGTTACTATGTAGACATCAAGTCGCTGAGCTTCTCTCCTTTTTTGAAGCTTACCCGAATCGTCCAGCCCGCTTTCCGCCCGGAAGGTGGGCTGACCCACAAGTTGACCCACTGGACGAAATTTTGGGGTGGAAACAGTGGAGAGGATAGCAGGAACGAGCTGCTGATTTCGGAGGGAAAAGGGGCGGAAAGCCTTAGAAATGCCCGGATTTTTATGGCGATTGCAATTCGTAATCATGAGGTCGCGAGTTCGAATCTCGCATCCAGCTCCAATACCCGCCGGATTTCCTGAGAAAATCGGGAAATCCGGTACTTTTTTGGCTGTTTTACTCGGTGACGCTGCTTTTCTGACCCACTTCTGACCCCAACGGGATTTCGGAGCGGAAAGGGTGGGATAGTACAAGGCCGTGGGAGTTTGCGTCCCACGGCCTTTTTTAGTTATGGCTGGGTAGTTTTTGCTCACACGTTCGCCCCGATCAACTTGCCCATCGTCGCCGCGGCTTCTTCTTGCATCTTTGTGGTAACGTGGGTGTAAGTGCGGAGGGTGAAGCCGGCGTCGTAGTGGCCGAGGATGCTGGAGACGGTTTTCACGTCTACGCCGTTCTGGAGGGCCAAGGTTGCGAAGGTGTGGCGGAGGTCGTGCAGACGGATGTGGGGGAGTCCGGCGCTTTTGAGAATTTTGTTGTGGATGGCGGTCACGGAGTCGGGGTAGTACATTCCCAGCGTCTTTGGGGAGGGGAACATGATCTCAAGTTCCGGGTGCTTGGCGTGCTCGGCCTTGAGGACATCTATCGTCTCTTGGGACAGTGAAATCCTGCGGATGGAGGTTTCAGTTTTGGGTCGGGTAACCTTCACCCCTCCGCCCTTGACTCTGACGGCCTGTTTGCAGACGTTTAGGGTCATCGACTGTTCATCGAGGTCGCTCCACAGCAGGGCGACCAGCTCACCTTTTCGGAGACCGGTGGTCAATTCGAGGAAGAACATCGCTAAGACGCCCCGTTTATCTGCTTCTTTGAGGTAGGCGCTGATGTCCTCTGGGTGCAGGATGTGCATTTCCTTCTTCTCCTGCTTCGGTACGATGCAGTCCTCGGTTGGATTCCGGCGGATAAGCCTCTCCTTTACAGCCCTTCCGAGGCAGTTATGGAGCATCATGTGCAGCCCCCGGACGTAACTGGCGCTCATGCCTGTGTTACCGTCTTTGGATACCCTGATTCGCCCGCTGGCCTTGACGTCGTTATACATCTTCTGTATGTCCCGCCCGGTCAGCTTGGCGAGCTTGATGTTTCCAATCCTCGGTACGACGTGGTGTTCGATATAGTCCTCGTAAAATTCCTGCGTACTCTCTCGTATGTGCGGCTTGGAGTATGTCTCGTACCACGTCCTTACCCAGCCGCCGACGGTATATTCCTCGGCCTTCTCAACGTCAATCTCGGTGCACTCCCGGATTGCCTTTTTCAGTTTCTCCTTCACCTCTGCCTGGGTTCTGCCGAGGACGTTCTTCCTAATGGGTTTTCCGTTCTCGTCGTGGCCTGCCACGTATCGTCCTTCCCAACGCCCGTCCGGCCGCTTTCGTATATTCCCCTCGCCATTCGCTCTGCGTTTGCTCATGCTACATGTCTCCTTTCCGCCATTCGGCAAACACACAACATACCAGCTTTGCCGCCAAATAGCCAGGGCAAAATTGTGTACAAACGGATAATTTTTTGAGGGCTCACCGTTAATGGATTGCTGAAAACCCTTGAAGCCCTAAGAACTTAGGTGTTTTCGGAGCGCCATCCGGTGCGGATTTTTTCCTATCCCCCGAAATACGGTGCGGTCCCGTTCTCCGAAAATGCCCCGCCCTGCGGGGCTTTGTGGCCGGACCGCGCCGCCAAACGGTGCGGTCCTTTATCTTGTCCAATAATCGAACGCCCTTTTTTCCTCGAAAAAGGGCTGGGAATTTGCTTCGACTTTGCCCTCCCGAAGTTGGAGAATTATGTGCAGAGAGGAAAATCTACTTCGCCCACAAACGCGCAACACGGCGTTTTGCCACCATGGAGGTGTACATTCCTACCCTCTGCCCTAAAACCGCGTACAGGCCCAACAACACCCTCACAGCGTTGTTAAGACCGTTGACGGTTTGAGCCCTTTATGGTATAACTACCTTGTTGGGACACGACTGATTGTTAACGCTATTCCCCTCCCAAAAAGCACAGGGGATCCCTGCAATCATTGAGGGTCGGTGGCGAATATCTCCACCAGCAACCGTGCTCCCAAACTGAACGCATCGTGGAAGCGTCTTTCGCCCATCGAAGCAGATACAGTGAGGCAATCGTCCTTTATAGCGTCGAGGATGGCTTTCTCTTGCTTACCGAGGGTCGCCCGTAGCTTTTCCTCATTTTCGCGTATTCGTTTTAAAATTTCTTTTTCCCCCGGCGTTGGTCGGCCCATTTGCTCGACAGGGCAGATGTTGCCGTAATAGAATTCGTTGATTAGATCCTCCATTTCATACCCTCCTTGGCAACACACAATACCGCAGAGGGGCGGAAAAGTCGAGAGAAACCGTTTTGGCAAAACGGAGAAACCGCGTGCGCCGAAGACTTTTGGAAGGGCTTTATGTTTGTTGCTCTACGTATTGTTAATACTATTCCCCTCCCCAAAATTGCAGGGGGTCCCCCGCAGAATATGAGGTGCTCCGGTTAATTCTGTACAGCAGAGGCGAAAAGCTCTTTTTGCTTATAGCCGTCCAAATATTGACACCTTGACTTTTACGCTTTTCAGAGTTACTATGTAACCCTCAAAGCGTCTTTTTAACGTTTCTTTTGGGGAGTTACCCGAATTGTCCAGGCCGCTTTCCGCACGGAAGGCGGCCTGACCCACAAGTTGACCCACTGGCGGAAAGTTGGGGGTGGAAACAGTGGAGTGGATAGCACGAATGAGCTGCTGATTTTGGAGAGAAAAGGGGCAGAAAGCCTTAGAAATGCCCGGATTTTTATGGCGATTGCAATTCGTAAGCATATACGCATTTTTGCTCTGAAACATTTGTTAATTCTGAAACCCCTTGCGACAGTAAGCGGTGGTTGTGCGGGATTTCTTCACCTCGTCCACCGCGAAAGCCCGGAGTGCTATGCGTTCGATGTCGTCTACCCGAAAGTGGGCGGCGATTGTGTGGCAGGCCATGTTCAGCTCCACCGCACACTTGAAGATGAGCGAGCGGAGCCGGTGGCCGTTGTCCTCCAGTACGCTCCGGATCGTCTCGGCTACCGTCTGGCACAGATACTTTGAGGAGTCCTTGCTCTGCACATAGCCGCAGTAGAATTGCAGGGCATCCTCCATGAGCTCGCTCCTGCTGTGGCATTTGGCCAGCTTCATGGTTCTGTCCGTCTTTTAGATAATGCTGGGATGGAGCCACAATGTGGTCTTGGAAAAAACGAATACAAGCTATGAATTATGACTTGGGAAAACAACTTATATCGTCTGCGTAAAACAGGCTGAAAAGGCGAAAAAACCGCTTGAAAAGGCACTTTTTGACATCTGCAGGCAGGAGATTTTAGGCGGATTATCCACCGTTCTAAAATTTAATTTAGAAAATCTCACAAAAACCTCTTGACAAACCGTGCCCCGAGATGGAGCTTGCCGGGACGAAATGCACGGCGGCCTACCTCTGCCAGATGGCCCTGGACGGGTACACGCTGAAAATGGAGCTACCGGAGCTTCAGGAGCTGGTGTCGCTCCTGCGCCGGTCCAGCGGCAACCTCAATCAGATCGCCAAGCGCGTCACCTCCACGGGCCGTATATACGACACGGACATAGAAGAATTGCTCCGATCCCAAGAGCGGCTGTGGGCGGCGGCGAATGACTTGCTGACCCGGCTCACGCCGCTTAAATGACGGGATGGTGATGCCACGGCTACCACCCGTATCATCCCCATGCACATAGGAAAGGGGCGGATCGCCGCTCAGAGTTTTGCCGACAGGATGGGGTACGGCGAAAACTCGGACAAGACCATGGACGGCGAGTTCATCGCCGCCTACGCCCGCGACTCACACACGGCAGCGGCGGAGTTCGCATTTGCCCGGAGCCAGTACGAGCGTGTCACCGGGCGGCAGGAGCAGAGCGACGTGATCGCCTACCAGGTGCGCCAGTCCTTCAAGCCCGGAGAGGTCACGCCGGAGAAGGCCAACAAAATTGGCTATGAGTTTGCCACGCGGCTCCTCAAAGGGCGTCATGCGTTTCTCATCTGTACCCATGTGGACAAATCCCACATCCACAACCATATCTACTGGAACGCCGTGGACCTGGACGGGAGCCGGAAATTCCGGGACTACCGCTCCGCACAGGCGGTCCGGCATCTCAGCGACCTTATATGCGCGGAGCATGAGCTGTCCGTCATAGAAAATCCAAAGCGTCGCGGCAGGAGCTACAACACCTGGCTGGGCCCGGACGCCAAGCCCTCCCACCGGGAGCTGCTCCGTGCCGCCATTGACGCGGCTCTTGCCAAGAAGCCCCGTGACTTCGCCGCGCTCCTGGCCCTCCTGCAAGCGGAGGGGTACACCGTAAAGAGGGGCAAGGAGCTGTCCTTCTGTCACGGGGATTTCAAGCGGAACATCCGCCTCGACACCCTTGGGGACGGCTACTCCGAGGCGGAGCTGCGGGCCGTCATCGGTGGGCAGAGAGAACACCGGCCCCGACGCCGGGCCGCTGTACAGTCCTCCCGTCCCCAGGGCATTATCGACATCCAGAAAAAGCTCATGGAGGGCAAGGGCGAGGCTTACCGCCGCTGGGCCACGGTGGAGAATTTGAAGCGGATGGCGAAAACGAAGCTCTACCTGGACGAGCGCGGTCTGAGCTACGAGGACCTTTCGCGCCGCGCCTCCGAGCTGAAGAAAAAGGTGAAGGAGCTGTCCGAAAAGGCCAAAGCCACGCAGTCCCGGCTTGCGGAAATCAACGTCATCAAGACCCATATTGTCAACTACTCCAAGACCCGCGACGTGTACGCCGCCTATAAGAAGTCCGGCTGGTCCAGGGCGTTCCTCGCCGAGCACGAGCCGGATATTGTCATTCATCGGGCCGCCAAGAAAGCCTTTGACGATCTGGGCATCGGCAAGCTCCCCACGGTGAAATCTCTGCAAGCCGAGTTCGCCGCGCTCCTGACGGAGAAGCAGTCCTCCTATGCCCAACTCACCCAGGTCCGAAAGGAGCTCCGGGAGCTGGGCGTCCACAAGGCCAACTATGAGGAGCTACTAGCCATATTTCGTGATGATACTCTGAATTTATTTCAGGGTATCGTGCATAGCTTAATCCGGTCAGAATCTTTGTTATGTTTATAATGATATTCACAAAGTATGTCCGTATATTAAATCGCTTCTAGACCAACCAAAGTTATTACGTTCAACAAATTAAAATTTAGAGCCACTAATATCAATAGAAGAAATCCTATGCTCTTACCGATGCCAAAAAATAAAAAGCCCATAATTGATTGAAATTTTTTTATTATGGGCTTTTCTTGTGTAACAAAACACTATCCTGATTACATGTTTATAACAGAGGGTTCTTTCTAAATCGCAGACATTTCTTGAATAAACATATGACGACAAATAATTTCTTGCTGTCATTTAAGAATGTGTGTATAATGGAAGATAATCCTTTATTATCAGTCGATTTCGAACTGAAAGGTAGATAAAGATGAACATAGATAGCAATAAAATTGCG
>CANRDC010000037.1 GCA_947629245.1 uncultured Oscillospiraceae bacterium
ATCAGATACCGCAGCCAGCCCGCCAGCACCAGGGGGATCAGCTTCAGGTCATGCACGTCCTTGTCCGGCGCGTCCATGTAGGCCCGGATGGTGTTGCCGAAGCGGATGGGCAGCTTCTGGGAGGTGTCCAGAGCGATGCGCTGGGGCGTGTCCGGCATGAAGGGGTTGGGCAGGCGCACGTTGATGACCGTGTCAATGAACTGCCTGGGGTCCAGGATGCCGGGGTCCACCACCACGGGCAGGCCCTCGGTGTAGCCCACGGTCTTGATGAGGGCCACCAGATCCTCGTCCTTCATCTCGTCGCAGATGCGCTCATAGCCCAAGAGGCACCCATAAATGGCGAGGCAGGTGTGCAGGGGGTTCAGGCAGGTGCAGACTTTCATCTTCTCCACCTTGTCCACCGTCTCCCTGTCGGTGAAGATCACGCCCACGGTGTCCAGCGGGGGCCGACCGTTGGGGAACAGGTCCTCGATGACCAGATATTCCGTCTCCTCGGAGTTGACGTAGGGGGCGATGTAGATACCGGCGGGGGTGACGGTCATCTCCAGACCGTCGATGCCGTCGGCCTCCAGCATCTTCTGCACGCTGGGGTCGGGCCGGGGGGTGATCTTGTCGATCATGGTCCAGGGACAGGACACCTTCTCGGCAAGGTACTTCTCAAAGCCGGGCTCGGCTTTGCCGTTTTCGACCCACTTGGCCCCGAAGGCGGTGATAAAGGCCCGGATCTTGTCCCCGTTGTGGGAGCAGTTGTCGGTGCTGACCAGGGCCAGCGGCGCGGCGCTATGCCGATAGCGGGCGTACAGGAGGGCGCACACCCGGCCCAGGAAGCTGGACGCCTTCTCTGGCCCGGCCTGGAAGTCGGCGGCCACGTCGGCGTGGAGCTTGCCCGCGCCGTCCACCAGGCTGTAGCCCTTCTCGGTGATGGTGAAGGTGACCATCTGCAGGCTGTCCGCGCAGAAATGGTCTTTCAGCTTCTCAAAGTCCTCCGTGCCGGGGGCGGTGAGCAGCAGGTCCTCCACGATGGAGCAGATGACCGTCTTATCCACCGAGCCGTCGGACTTGAGGGTGGCCAGGATGGAGTAGTTGTCGTTGGGCTGGTGCATGCCCTCCTGCTCCCGGTTGACGGCGATGACGCCCCGGTCCATGTCCCCGTTTTCGATCATGCGCTGGGCCAGATGGGCCTGGAACGCCTTGAAAAGGTTCCCGCCGCCAAACTGGATCCAATAGGGGTGCTCTTTGGTTTTCGCCGCGATGTCCTCCCGGTCGAAGTCGGGAATGTGGTAGCCCTTGGCCTCCCAAGCGGCTCTCTCGTTTTTCAAACTCTCGGCGGTCAGCTTCATTTGCGGATCGCCCCCTTCTCGATGGCCTCCCACAGGCCCTGGATATAGGTAGCGCCAAGGGCCCGGTCGTAAAGGCCGTAGCCGGGCATGGCCACCTCGCCCCAGATGCTCCGGCCATGGTCCGGACGGATGGGGCCCGTGAAGCCGATGTCGTACAGAGCCTTGACGATCTCGTACATATCGAAGGAGCCGCAGGCGGACACATGGGGGGCCTCCTCGAAGTTGGTGGGAGAGTGGAATTTCAGGTTCCGCACATGGGCGAAGTGGATGCGGCCCTTGAGGGAACGGATCATGTGAGGCAGGTCGTTTTTCAGGTTCGTGCCGTAGGAGCCGGAGCAGAAGGTGACGCCGTTGTGTACGTCGTCCACCATATGCATCATGCGCAGGATATTCTCCTCGTTGATGATGATCCGGGGCAGGCCGAACACGCTCCAGGCCGGGTCGTCGGGATGGATGGCCATGTTGATGTCGTACTTGTTGCACACGGGCATGATGGCTTCCAGGAAGTATTTCAGGTTGGCGAAGAGCTTCTCGTCGTCCACGTCCTTATAAAGGGCGAACAGCTCCTTCACCCGCGCCATGCGCTCCGGCTCCCAGCCGGGCATGACGGTGCCGTTCATATCCCCGGCGATGGACTCGAACATCTTCTCCGGGTCCAGGGCGTCCACAGCTTCCTGGGTATAGGCCAGGGCGGTGGAGCCGTCGGGCAGGACGCGGGCCAGCTCCGTCCTCGTCCAGTCGAACACGGGCATGAAGTTGTAGCACACCATGTGGATGTCCTCTTTGCCCAGGTTCTCCAGGGTCTTGATGTAGTTGTCTATGTACTCGTCCCGACGGCCCAGGCCGGTCTTGATGTCGTCGTGGATGTTGACGGACTCGATGCCGGAGATGTGCAGGCCGGAGGCCGCTACCTCCTCCTTCAGGGCGTGGATGCGCTCCTGCTCCCACAGCTCGCCGGGCTGGGTGTCGTACAGGGTGGTGATGACCCCGGTGACACCGGGGATCTGGCGGATCTGCTGCAGGGTGACGGTGTCGAATTTCGAGCCGTACCATCTCAGCGTCATTTCCATAGTGAATCTCTCCTTTATGCTTAAAATTTTAAAGGGCTCTCAGATGCGGGTGTCCCACAGGCCGCAGAAGCTGTCGACCGGGTCCTGACCGGTGAACGCCTCGGGACCGGTCATGAGTTTATCCACCAGCGCGTCCAGGGTGGAATCCAGCGTGTCGTACGTGTTGATATAGGTCCGCGCCTGGGGGATGTCCGCCAGGACGAAGGGCTGCTGGGCGCCCACCACGATCACGGGCACCTCGTGCACGTACCAGGGGATCTCCCCGCCGCCCTTGGTCATGCCGAAGGCGGGCCGGGCCACCGGCTGGAAGCCGCCGGCGATGTCCACCATGGTGATGATCAGGTCCTGCCCGGCCACGAAATCCTTGATGGCGGATTTTCCGGCGAAGTACACGTTCAAATCGGCCTTCTCCCCTCTCTGGATCTTCTGCATGAGCTTCTGGATGGGGCTTTCGTATACGAACGCGTCAAAGCCTTTGGCGATGAGGCGGTCTTTGAGCCGGTCTGCGGGAGAGACGGCGTTCTGGTTGAACAGCGCGCCCAGGCCGGGGGCCTCCAGCCCCTTCACATACACGATCATGATCCGCTTATAGCGCTCCGGGATCATGGGCAGCACGTCGGCGTCCTTGTACTTGACCAGGGTGACGGCCTTTTCGGAGATCTCCTTCTGGGCGGCCTTATGCTCGGCGCAGCCCACGATCCGGTGGACCTGCTCCCTGGGCGGCATGATCTCCGTCCTGGCCTTTTTGTGCAGGCCCATGTGGGCCTTCAGAGCCAGGATGCGGTGCAGCGCGTCGCTGAGCCGCTCCTCGGTGATACGCCCGTCCAGATACCCGTCCTTCATGGCCTGGAAGTCCTCCTCCATGTCGTTGAAGAACAGGAACATGTCCACCCCGGCGGCGATGGCGGCGGGCATCAGGTCCCTGCGCTTCATCCGGCAGGTCAGGCCCACCATGTGGCTGGCGTCGGTGAGCACCATGCCGTTGAAGCCGAGCTTGCCCCGCAGCAGCCCGGTGATGAGCTCCGGGGACAGGGTGGCGGGCATGATGTCCTCGTCGGCGATACCGGGGTTGAAATGGCGGGTATAGGCGGGCTGCATGATGTGCCCGGCCATAATGGCCTCCAGCCCCGCGTCGATCAGGGTCTCGTAGACCTTGCCGAAGGTGGCGTCCCACTGCTCGCAGGAATAGGTGTTGACGGAGTTGGCCACATGCTGGTCCCGGAAATCCAGGCCGTCGCCGGGGAAGTGCTTGGCGGCGCAGGCGAAGCCGGGGTTCTCATGGGCGCCCTCCAGATAGGCTTTGGCCATCCGGGCCACCTGGTCGGCGTCGTTGCCGTAGGTGCGCAGGCCGATGACCGGGTTCTCCCAGTTCAGGAAGATGTCGCTGACCGGGGCGAAGGACAGATTGCAGCCGACGGCCGCGGCCTCCCGGTTGGACATATAGCCCAGAGCGTGGGCGTATTTGGCGTTTCGGGTGGCGCCGATCTTCGTCTGGCCGCCGATGGGCGTGCCGTCCACGCAGGCGCCGTTGCCGCCGTTCTCCGTGTTGCAGGCGATGATCAGAGGGATCTTGCTGTTCTCCTGAAGGATGCGGTTCTGCTCGTAGATCTCATCGGCCTTGCCGGGGTTATAGCGGATGCCGCCGATGTGATATTTGTTGACCGTCATTTTCAGGTATTCCTCGTCCCGGCTGTCGCCCATATTGAAGAAGAGCTGTCCGATCTTCTCATCCAGGCTCATGCCCGCGATGGTGTCCTCCACCCACTTGCAGTCCTCGTCCGACAGGAAAAAGGGCTTTGCTTTCATGTCTACCATAACGTTCTCCTCCTTTGAAGTTGTTCCGGGGCGGTCAGCCGCCCAGATTTTCCAGAAACGCCGCGATCTTTGCCTGCTGATAGGCTCCGGCGTAGGCGCCGTCCAGCAGACGGTCGAATCCCTCGGCCACGAACTCCTGCCAGCTCTCCTTCTCCTGCCGGACCCGGATGGGAAAATAGAACACGCCGTTTTTCTTCGCCGCGTCCATATCCCCCGGCGCGTCGCCGCACATGAGCACATGGTCGGGGGCGTATCCCCGCTTCATCAGCTCCGCGATGCAGAAGGCTTTGCTGCCCACGTCCTGCGCGCAGACCACGTCGGTATGGGGCAGCAGGCCGTATTTTTCCCACTCCTCCAGGACCGCCTCGGCGTTGGCGCTGGACACGATGGCCACGTCCGCCCTCTCGTGGGCGTATGCCAGGGCCTCCTTTACGCCCGGGTAAGGCAGCTTCTCGCTGTCCGGCAGAGCGTTGATGGCCTCGTTCACGGCCTTGCTCCAACGGAGAGCCTTTTTCAGGATCGGCTTGTCCGTCTCGTCGACGGCCTTCTGCAGCGCGGGATTGGACAGCTCCGGGCTCGTCTCCGCCCAATGCCGCAGATCCTCTATGCCCTCGATGGGCGCGTACTTTCCGTCGATCTCCCCCAGCGCCATGGCCAGGCCTTTGAAGCGGTTGATGCCGCGTGTCATGGTGTAGAGGTTGATGTCGTTCCAGCGGGCCAGGATCTCCTCCGCCCACGGTTCCAGCCCCCATTCCGCGACCATGCAGGGACCAAAGCACCGGATGTGCTTGATGTCCATGGTGTCCATAGCGCAGCCGTCGGAGTCCACACACACCAGATAGTCCTTTTTCCTCCTGAAATCTTCGATCTTCCCCATAATGCCCCCTCTTTCAAATGGAATGCGCGGCGTTTTCCTGATGTTGGAATTGTATAAAAGTCCCTTGGTATTTTTCTATTATAGTTGTTATTTTGACAAATAAGAAATATCTTTTTCTGCATTTTATATATACAAAAAGGAATATGTATGGTATACTATCCGGCAAAGGGGGGCCGGTCATGAACATTTCTCTGAACGTCATACGTTACTTTGTGGAGGCGGCGAAGCAGGAGAATTTTTCCAAAGCCGCCAACCGGCTGTATACGGCTCAGCCCAATCTGAGCAAGAGGATCGCGGAGCTGGAGAAGGCCATCGGCGTGAAGCTGTTTCAGCGGACGGGCAAGCAGGTGCATCTGACGCAGGCGGGAAGGCATCTTTACGAGCAGTGGTCCTCCGCGCTGGAGCAGATCGAGCGCTCGCTCCGGCAGGCGCAGTTGATGGAGCAGGAGCAGCAGGACACGCTGAAGCTGGGCATCCTGGAGGGCATGAGCGTCGACGCGGACGCCTCCCGGCGTCTGGATGATCTGCACGACCGCTGTCCCGATGTGCAGGTACACATGGAGCGGGCGGGGATGCACCAGCTGTTTCAGGAATTTGAAGCGGGCAGATACGACCTGATCGTCGTCTCCGAGCTGCACGGCTCCTCCCCTGTGCTCACCTCCGGCTACAACAGGCGGGTCGTGGAGACCTGCTGCGGGGCCATCGCCATCAATACCAAAAATCCCATAGCCGGGCACGATTCTCTCACGCTTCCTATGCTCGGCGGGGAGAGCTTCATCGCTCTGTCGCGGGAGGAGGTGCCTCAGGGGTACCGGGAGCTTCAGGAGGTCTGCCGCCGCTACGGCTTTGAGCCCCGCATCATTCGGGAGGCGCATTCCATCGAGACGCTGCTGCTGTATGTGGAGATGGGCGCCGGGATCGCCCTGCTGAGCGAGAATACCCGGCTCGTTTCCGATCCGAATATCCGGCTCATACCGCTGAGCGACCTGCTGTTTGACACCGTTATTTACTGGCGCTCGGGACCTGTCCGCCCGGCGCTGCGGACGCTGATAAGCGTCATAGATCAGTAGTCGGCGCTGCAGAAATCGTGCCGCGCTTATGGAAAGGCGCCGTCCGGCCTCAGACGGACGGCGCCTTTTTTGCGCTTATTACGCTTTCATCTGTCTGCGGCGGGCCAGGTTGATCATGCCCTCCTGCATATCGTTCAGGTTCTGGAGCATGCGCCCCGCGCCGTAGGCGGTGCAGCTGAGGGCGTCGTCCACCAGGACCGCCTCGATGCCGGTCTGTTCGGTGATGGCCTTGTCCAGACCCCAGATCTGGCTGCCGCCGCCGGAGAGGATGATGCCGTTCTCGGACACGTCCCCCACCAGCTCCGGCAGCGTCTGCTCCAGCACCATATGGACGGCCTCCATGAGCTGGGCCATGGGCTCCTCCAGGGCCTCGATCATGTCCGTGGAGCTGACGGTCACGCTCCGGGGCAGGCCCGTCACCAGGCACCGGCCCTTGACCTCCTCGTAGGACACCTCCGGACGGGGGTAGACGCAGCCGATGGACAGCTTCAGCTCCTCCGCCGTCCGGCTGCCGATGAGCAGATTGTGCTTTTTGCGGACGTACCGGACGATGGCCTCGTCGAAGGCCGCGCCCGCAGTCTTGATGGACTCGCTCTGCACCACGCCGCCCAGGCTCACCACGGCCACCTCCGTCGTGCCGCTGCCGATGTCCACGATCATGTGTCCGTCGGCCTTGCCGATGTCGATGCCCGCGCCCACGGCGGTGGCCAGGGACGCCTCCGTCAGATATACCTTCCTCGCGCCAGCCTCGATGGCGGCGTCGATCAGCGCGCGTTCCTCCACGCCGGTGATGGAGCCCGGCACGCAGATGAGCACGCGGGGCTTGAACAGGCTGAAGGAGGTGATCCGTCCGATGAATTCCTTCAGCATCCGGGCGGTCATGTCATAGTCGGAGATGACGCCCGCCACGATGGGGCTGATGGGCACGATATTGGCTGGCGTCCGGCCCAGCATCTTCTTGGCCTCCTCGCCGATCTTCAGAAGCCTGCCATTGGTGCTGTCCATGGCCACCAGAGACGACTCCCGCAGGCGGATGCCCCTGCCGCGAACGTACATGAGGGTGGTCATGGTGCCGAGGTCGATGGCGATGTCTCTTTCAAAAAACAGCATAATAAAACCTCCTACCTGGTGCTGGCGAGCGTGGCGCACCGGACGTCCTCCGCGCCTGCCAGCAGCAGCGTTTTGGCGCACTCCGAGAGTGTGGAGCCGGTGGTCACGATATCGTCTATGAGCAGAATACGCTTGCCCCGGACGGCCTCCGGGTCGAGCACGCTGTACGCGCCCGCGATGTTGGCCCGGCGCTTTTCCGGCTCGCCGGTCATGGACTGGGGACGAACGCCCCGCTTTTTCCGCAGGACCGGGACCGGCTCCCGCGTCAGACGCCGCCCTGCGTTCCGGGCCAGCAGCTCCGCCTGGTCGTAGCCCCGCTTGCGCCGCCGACCGGGGTCGAGCGGCACCCAGGAGAGGACGTCGTACTCCCCTTCCAGCTCCCCGTAGACGCATTCCGCCAGCAGTTCCCCGAACGCGGGCGCGTATGCCTGAGCGCCCGCGAACTTATACCGGTGGATCGCCTCCCGCACGGCGCCCTCATAATAGAGCGCGGAGACGCACTCGGAGAAGAAATCGCCCCGGCGGCGGCCTCCGTCCGTTGTCCGCGGCAGCGTCTCGCCGCACCGGTCGCAAATCCGCGGCGGTCCCGGCGGCAGAAACGCCCGGCAGAACACGCATCTGGTGGGATAGACCAGATCCAGCAGCCAGTCGACAGCCTTACATATCATCGGCCATGCGGATGCGAAGACCGCTGTATCGCTTGGCGCGCCGGGAATTTTCCGTCATGGTCCGTATCACGTCCTCGTCCCCCACGATCACCAGAAGCTCCGCCGCCCTTGTGACGGCGGTATACAGAAGGCTCCGGTACATGAGCTGGGGCGCCGCCCGCACGGCGGAGAACACCACCGCCCGGTACTCGCTGCCCTGGGCCTTATGGACCGTGGTGGCCCAGGCGTGGTCCAGCTCCGACGCCTGCTCAAAGACGTATTCCGCCCGGCGGCCGTCAAAGTCCACGGCGAACGCCTCCGCCGCCGGGTCGATGGACGCGATGTAGCCGATGTCCCCGTTGAACACGCCGTAGCCGCTCTCCAGCGACTCGGTCCTCCAGAGGATATCGTAGTCGTTGCGGATCTGCATGACCCGGTCGCCCTCCCGGTATGTACGTCCGGCAAAGACGAATTCCTGCTTCCCCGCGGACGGGGGATTCAGGGCCTGCTGGAGCTTTTTGTTCAGCTCCTCCGTCCCCGCCGGGCCCTTTCTCGTGGGCGTCAGGACCTGGATCTGCCCCGGCAGGATGCCCATGTTCTTGGGCAGCCGCTCCCGGCACAGGCTCACGATGGTCTCCGCCGCGCTCTCCGCCTCCCGGCGGCGCAGGAAATAAAACCCCGCCTTGTTGGCCCGCAGATCCGGGACCTCCCCCCGGTCTATCTGGTGGGCGCACAGGACGATGCGGCTCTCCTCCTTCTGCCGGAAGATCTCCGTCAGGCGCACCGTCTCGGCCGCGCCGCTTCGGATCACGTCCCGGAACACGGCTCCGGGCCCCACGGAGGGCAGCTGATCCGCGTCCCCCACCAGCACCAGCCGACAGGACGGGCCGATGGCGCACAGGACCGCCTTCATCAGCGCCATATCCACCATGGAGCACTCGTCCAATACCAGCGCGCCGCAGCGAAGGCGGTCGCTCTCGTTCTTGCGGAACACCGTGCTGTCCGTCTCCGGAGAGAAGCTGGCCTCCAGAAGCCTGTGGATGGTGGACGCCTCCCGGCCAGTGACCTCGCTGAGCCGCTTGGCCGCCTGGCCCGTGGGCGCGGCCAGCATGGTCTCCAGCCCCATGGCGTCGAAAAGCGCCAGCACCGCCCGGACCGAGGTGGTCTTGCCGGTGCCGGGGCCGCCGGTGATGACCACCAGCTGCCGGGACGCGGCGGCGTCGAGGGTCCTGCGCTGCAGGGGCGCGAAGCGGATGCCCTGCTCCGCCTCCATCTGTTCGATGATGTGCTCGATATGTACGCCCGGCGCGGGACACATCTGCCCGGCCATATCCCGCAGCCGCTCCGCCACATAGGTCTCCGCGGCGTACAGCGGCGCCAGATAACAGGCGTTGACGTTCGACACCCGCTCGCAGACCACGTCGCCGGAATCCAGCAGGATATCCAGGCCCTCCCCCACCTGCTCGGGCTCCACGCCGATGAGCTGGGCGGTGGCGGCGGTGAGCTTGTCCACCGGCAGGAAGCAGTGGCCGTTGTCGCTGTTGTGCCGCAGTTCAAAGAGCAGCGCCGCGGCGATACGCTCCGGCGCGTCCGCCTCCATGCCGTTTGCCAGGGCCAGGGCGTCCGCCTCCGCGAAGGAGGCGCCCACCTGGACGCTGGAGAGGACGTAGGGGTTCTCCTCCACCTTTTCCAGCGCCTCGTCCCCATAGCAGCGGTAAAGCCGCAGGGCCAATATGGGCGGCAGCCCCGCGCCGCCGAGAAATTCCATCAGCGAGCGCATGCCGGTCTGGTGCCGGAAGGCCGCGCTCATCTCCTCGGCCTTGCTCATGCTTATGCCCCGCAATGTCGCCAGCTTCTCCGGGTGGTCCCGCAGCACGTTCAGGGCATCGTCGCCGAATTTGCCCACGATCAGCGCCGCCGTGGCGGGGCCGACGCCTTTGATGACCCGGCTGGACAGATAGTCGAAGATGGCGGACGCGCCGCTGGGCATGGTCCGCTCCGTATGCACGGCCTTGAACTGCTCCCCGTGGGCGGCGTGGCGGGTCCAGCTGCCCCAGACGGTCATGCTCTCCCCCGGCGCCGCCATGGGGATGCAGCCCACCACGATGGCCTGGGACCCGTCGTCCACATCCAGACGCAGGACCGTGTAGCCGTTGTCGTCGTTGAAGTAGATGACCGAGGCCACCTGGCCCTCCAGTTTTTCCAGTTCCTGCTCCCGCATGGTCAGAACAGGAGCTTTATCACGCCCGCCGTGGCCAGCGAGATCAGCAGGCCCGCCACGAGAACGCCCGCTATGATGGGCGGCAGCGCCCGCTTCATACGCATGTTCAAAAGCGCCGCGATCAGCGCGCCGGTCCAGGCGCCGGTGCCTGGCAGCGGGACCGCCACGAATGCCAGCAGGCCCCAGAACTGAGCCTGACGCACGCGTTCAGCCTTCTCGCCGGTCCCCTTTGCCTCCAGCCACGCCACGAACTTTTCCGCCCTGGCCGATCTGCCCCGCAGCCAGTCCATGACCGTCCGGATAAAGGCGATGATGAACGGCACGGGCAGGATATTCCCTGCCATGCTGATCAGCGCCGCCTGCCAGACCGGCAGACCCAGCCCCACGCCGATGGGGATCGCGCCGCGCAGCTCGATGACCGGGAGCATGGAGACGAGCAGGGTGGCGATCGCCCGTCCCCCGCCGATATCGGTAATGTACTCGGCAATATTCAACGTAACTCCTATCTGAGCAGCGCTCTTCTCAAAAACTGTCCCGTGTAGCTGCGTTGATCGGCGGCGCATTGCTCCGGCGTTCCGGCAAATACCAGCTCGCCGCCCTCATCGCCCCCCTCGGGGCCCAGGTCGATGATGTAGTCCGCGCATTTGATGACGTCCAGATTGTGCTCGATCACCAGCACCGTATTGCCCGCGTCCGCCAGCCGCTGGAGGATATCCAGCAGCCTCGCCACGTCCGCCGTGTGCAGACCGGTGGTGGGTTCGTCCAGGATGTAGAACGTGCTGCCCGTGCTCCGGCGGGCCAGCTCCGTGGCCAGCTTCACCCGCTGGGCCTCGCCGCCGGACAATGTCGTGGAGGACTGGCCCAGCTTCACATAGCCCAGCCCCACGTCCCACAGGGTCTGGAGCTTGGAGCGGATGGTCTGCTGGTTCTGGAAGAAGTCCAGCGCCTCCTCCACCGTCATGTCCAGCACCTCGGCGATGTTCTTGCCCTTATAGCGCACCTCCAGGGTCTCCCGGTTGTACCGGTTGCCGTGGCAGACCTCGCAGGGCACGTACACGTCCGGCAGAAACAGCATCTCGATCTTGATGAGCCCGTCGCCGGAGCAGGCCTCGCACCGGCCCCCCTTCACGTTGAAGGAGAACCGGCCCGATTTAAACCCCCGGAGCTTTGCGTCCTGGGTGGAGGCGAACAGGTCCCGGATGTCGTTGAAAAGGCCCGTGTACGTGGCCGGATTGGACCGGGGCGTGCGGCCGATGGGGCTCTGGTCGATGTCGATGACCTTGTCCAGATACTCCAGCCCGTAAATGGCCTCGCACTTGCCCGGCCGGACCTTCCGCCGGTTCAGGTCGGCCCCCAGCTTCTTCTCGATGACCTCGTTGACAAGGGACGACTTGCCGCTGCCGGACACGCCGGTGACGCAGGTGAACGCCCCCAGAGGGATGTCCACATCCAGATTTTTCAAATTATTCGCCGCCGCGCCCCGGACGGACAGCACATGGCCGTTTCCCTTCCGGCGCCGGGCGGGCACCTCGATACGCTTGGCGCCGCTGAGATACTGGCCCGTGACGGACTCGGGACAGGCCATGATGTCCTCGGGCCGTCCCGCGCAGACCACCCGGCCCCCGTGGACCCCGGCGCCGGGGCCGATGTCCACCACCCAGTCCGCCGCACGGATGGTGTCCTCGTCGTGCTCCACCACGATCAGGGTGTTGCCAGCGTCGGTCAGCTGGCGGAGGGTCTTTAAAAGCTTGGCGTTGTCCCGCTGGTGCAAGCCGATGCTGGGTTCGTCCAGCACGTACAGCACGCCCATGAGGGCGGAGCCGATCTGGGTGGCCAGACGGATGCGCTGGCTCTCGCCGCCGGACAGCGTCGCCGCGCCCCGGCTCAGGGTCAGGTAGCCCAGCCCCACGCTCACCAGAAAGCTCAGCCGCTGACGTATCTCCTTCAAAATGCGGTCCGCGATGAGCTTTTCCTTCTCCGTCAGCTCCAGCTTTTCCAGAAATTCCAGCTCCTGGGTGACGGGCATGCGGCTGAACTGGGCGATGTTGAGCCCGCCCACGGTGACGGCCAGCACCTCCGGCTTCAGGCGGTCTCCGTGGCAGTCCGGGCAGTCGTACTCGCCCATGCAGTCCTCCAGATCGGCGCGGGCCGAGGCGGACTGGGTCTCCTTATACCGCCGCTCCAGGTTGTTGACGATGCCCTCAAAGTCCTTGGTCAGGGTGCCGTAGCCGGAGCCCCGCTCGTAGCGCAGCTCCAGCGGCTCCCCGTTGGTGCCGTACAAAATAGCCTGGATAGCCGCCTCCGGCAGGGTCTTGATGGGGTCGTGCAGGTCGAAGTGGTAGCGGCGGGCCAGGGCCTCGTAGTACATCCGGCAAATGGAGTCGCCCCGGACGTTGGACCAGCCGTAGGCCATGATGCCCCCGTCCATGATGGACAGATTGGGGTTGGGCATGATGAGGGCCGGGTCCACCCGCAGCATGGTGCCCAGGCCGCTGCAGGTGGGGCACGCGCCGTACGGGGCGTTGAAGGAGAACAGCCGGGGGGTCATCTCCTCGATGGAGATACCGCAGTCCTCGCAGGCGTAGTTCTGGGAAAAGGTCAGCGTTTTGTCCTGGCCGGTCAGGTCCACCTGGACCAGCCCGCCGGAAAGGCCCATGGCAGTCTCCGCCGAATCGGTCAGACGGCGCAGAACGTCGTTTTTCATCACCAGCCGGTCGATGACGATCTCGATGTTGTGCTTTTTGTTCTTGTCCAGCGGGATGCTCTCGCTCAGATCGTAGACGTTCCCGTCCACCCGGGCCCGGACGTAGCCGGAGCGCTGGGCGTCCTCGAAGATCTTTTTGTGCTCCCCCTTCTTCCCCCGGATGACGGGGGCGAGGACTTGCAGCTTGGTCCCCTCGGGCAGCTCCATGATCTGGTCCACGATCTGGTCGATGGTCTGCTGTCGGATCTCCTTGCCGCACCTGGGGCAGTGAGGCACGCCGATCTGGGCCCACAGAAGACGCAGATAGTCGTGGATCTCCGTGACGGTGCCCACGGTGGACCGGGGGTTCCGGGAGGTGGTCTTCTGGTCGATGGAGATGGCCGGGGAAAGGCCGCCGATATAGTCCACGTCCGGCTTATCCATCTGGCCGAGGAACTGCCGGGCGTAGCTGGACAGGCTCTCCACGTACCGGCGCTGGCCCTCGGCGTAGATGGTGTCGAAGGCGAGACTGGATTTGCCGCTGCCGGACAGGCCGGTGAACACCACGAGCCTGTCACGGGGCAGTTCGATATCTATATTTTTCAGGTTGTTGGCTCGCGCCCCCTGAATGGTGATCTTTTCGGGCATGTACACGCTTCCTCGCTCTTTTGCTTAACGATTTATTATACACTATGGACCGCGCAAATTACAATCAAAAACTATAAATTTAATGCTCCCTCTCAAAGGGCGAAACGGCGGGCGGCTCCGCCGGCGGCAGCTCGTCCAGCACTTTCCCGGTCAGCGCCAGAAGATCGGACCATTTTCTGGTCTTTCCCAACTGCTTTGCGTACGCCTCTCCGCCCTGAAAGCTGGGCAGCATCAGCGTCCAGACGGCCTTCATCCGGTGGATGGCGCTGCCGGGGCCGCCGAAGGCCTCGCAGTAGGCCCCGCACAGCTCCTCGTGGAACCTCCGCAGGGTCTCCCGGTCCGGCGCGTTCCCATGGACGCGGCACACCAGCGCCGGGTCCGCCACCAGGCCCCGGCCGATCATCACGGCGTCCAGGTCCGGGGACCGCGCGGCAAGAGCGCGTATATCCGCCGGGGCGCGCACGTCGCCGTTGTAGCATACCAGGGCCCGGCTGGCCGCCAGGGCCTTTGCAAAGGCGTCCAGATGCACGCCGCCGCCGTACATCTCCGCCTTTGTCCGGGGGTGGATGATGAGCTGGGAGACGGGATAGTCGTTGTAGATATCAAGGATAGGTCCGAATTCCTCCGGGTCCCGTATCCCCAGCCGGGTCTTGACGGACACCCGCACAGGCGGCGCGGCGGAAAAAATCCCGTCCAGCAGCCGCCGGAGAGCGTCCCGGTCCGCCAGCAGCCCCGCGCCCTTGCCCTTGGCCGTCACCGTACCGGAGGGACAGCCCGCGTTCAGGTTGACCTCCTCGTAGCCCATATCCGCCAGAGCGCTCGCCGCCCAGAGAAAGTCCGCGGCGTTTTTGGTGAGCAGCTGAGGCGTCAGGGGCACGTCCCGGTTGTTCTCCGGCAGCACCTGCTTGAGCTCACGGGGCGGAAAGATATGGTTTTGCGTCGGGCTCAGAAAGGGCGTGAAGTATCGGTCCACGCCGGGAAAAAACCGCCGGTGGATACGGCGGTAAATGTAGTCTGTGAGGCCCTCCATGGGCGCGAAATAAAGCTCCATGAGCCGTATTGTAGCATATCCGCCGGTCGCGTGCAAGGACTTGTCAACGGACTGCGGCTATGGTAGAATTTTCTGGAAAACGGGAAAGGAGCGGCGGCCATGATCGAGGAGATACGCTCGGCGCGGGATATGGAGCAGCTTGTGCTGGAATGGGGCTTTCTGCCCTTTTTCAAAAACGATATCCCCGGCTTTTCCATCGAGGAGCACACGCCCCCGGAGCTTTGGTACGACAGCGAGAGCGGCGACTGGGCCCCCTGGGACTGGAAGGGTCCGGTGGCCCGGACCGGGACAAACATCTACGGCAAAATATTCTGGAAAAAAGCGGGATTCGTGAGCATGGAGTGGTTCCCGGACTTTGCCAATTACCGCCGGGACGGGTACGACTTTGACGCCCGGTTCGACGACGGGCTGGCCTCTTATAAGGACAAGGAGCTTTTTGACGCCATCGAGCGCCACGGCTCCCTGCAGACCGGACAGCTGAAAAAGCTCTGCGGCTACGGCGGCAAGGACGGCAAAAAGGGCTATGAGACCGCCATCACCCGATTGCAGATGCAGACCTATATCTCCGTGGCGGATTTCGACTACGCCACAGACAGGCACGGCAACGCCTACGGCTGGGGCATCGCCCGCTACGCCACGCCGGAGAGCCGCCTGGGCTACGAGGCCGTCACCGCCGCCTACTCCCGGACCCCGGAGCAGTCTCTCGGGCGGATGCTGGCATACCTGCAAAAGCGTCTGCCCCAGGCCACGGAAAAGCAGCTTCTGAAGCTTTTGCGCATGTAAAAAGCAAGTCCCGCCGGGGCATCCGTCGTAAGGAAGATGTCCCAAGTGAAATCCGCGCCCGTTTCACATGAAAAGGGCGCGGATTTTGGGTGTCACGACTTGACGCCCGCTGAATCTCCGGATATCAAATCGTACCAGGGAAGTTGTCGGGCTATCTTACAGCATAATATCATCCACTATGCTCTTTGCTATCCTGAATTCCTGCATAGTCCTATCCTGACCTGTAAAGCAGTCTTTTTCAACAACATCACCGTCCGGATAACGAATAAAACCGAGCTTTTTTATAATGCGCATGCTGTAAAGATTATCCGCAAAGCAACCGGCAGCTATTTCAGGGTATTGATAGTTTTCGAATATGTACTTCAGCGCCAAAAAATAAGAGCTTGTACCGTAACCCTTGTGCCGGTACTGGGGATATATCCAAAGCGCCAGGTCTGGACACGCCTCATCCAGGCCTAGCCTTAGCGAGCCTACTCGCCTATCCAGTTGTTTATCTGCAATCGTGACCTAAAATGGAAAGCACTCTATATCAAAGCGCCTAAAGCCCTCCAGAGCCTGCTCATATTTGCAGTTATATCCTTTCTGCGTGTCCATGTCCCGCCAACAGGCAAACATATCACCATCGTCGTTATGGGTATATGGAGTCAATCCAATATGAGAGTTTTCTATCAAAAACATAATCCGTCTCCGTAAAATCCAAATTCTTTACGAAGCACCTCCCTTGGGGGTTGCTTTTTATTACGGCTGCTCCTTGATCCGCGTGACCTCCCAGGCGCCGCTGTCGCTCTTTTCCAGATACCACAGCGCCGGGATGTCCCAGCTTCCGGTGACGGTCCCGCCGTCCGCGTCCAGCCCCTCCTGGCTGTACCAGACCCACATGACGCCAGTCGTTTCCTGAAAGTGGGCGGACCAGAGCTTCAGCGTGTGCCGCTCCGATACCGCCTCCGGATAGCTGTCCCCGTTGATGACATACCGGCTCAAAAGGCCGTACTGGTCCTCGGCCTCCTCCCTGCCAAGCCCCACGTCGGCGAAGGCCAGCTCCGCCTTCGCCATCACCGTCCCGGCGATGCGCCGGTCCTCCCGGGAGCCGATATCCGCCAGCGCGGACACCTCGCCGGTATCATAGAAGCTTGGCTGCCACACCTGGGCGATGTGATAGACCGGGAACCGGTACAGGATCAGGGCCGCCAGGACCAGCACGGCGGCGCATACCGCCGCCGCGATCCATTTCCGACGGTGCTGGCGCGCGGATACCCGGACGGTCTCGGTATAGACCGCCGCCAGATCCTCCCTGGGCGCGGCCTCCCTCTGCCGCTCGCAGCGGAACAGCTCCAGCACGCTCATGTCCAGCGCCGACGCGATATCGTCGAATTTGGCCACATCCGGCAGACACTTGCCCCGCTCCCACTTGCTCACCGCCGCGGTGGATACGTGCAGCTTTTCCGCAAGCTGTGTCTGCGTAAGGCCAGCCTCCGCGCGTGCCTGGCGCAAAAACCGCCCGAATTTTTCCTGATCCATCTCCCGTCACCTCACCCGCACTATAACGAGGATCATTATACCGTCGCGGGCCGATTTTGTAAAACGACCTGCGGTTGAATGGGCGGTTTTCAGGGCATGACCAGCTCCTCGTCGGTAACCGTGCCCTTGCAGACGATGTTGGTGGGGCCGGTCAGGTAGACGTCCGTGACGCGCTCCCCCGTCCGAGTCACGTCGATAACCAGGGTCCCGCCCCGCATATCCGCCCGGACGGCCCTGCCGCTGACCTTCCCCTGGGCGGTAAGCACCGAGACCACCGAGCCGGTGCCGGTGCCGCAGGCGTAGGTGAAGTCCTCCACGCCCCGCTCATAGGTCCGCTCATAGACGTGATCCTCGCCCACGAGCTCATAGAAGTTCACGTTGGCGCCCTTGGGAAACGCCGGATGATAGCGCAGCTTGCGGCCCAGCTCCCGCAGGGCGTTTTCATCGGCGTCCCGCAGTCCCGCGTAGGGCACGACCGCGTGGGGCAGGCCGGGCACCCCCAGCTCCACATAGGCGCAGGGCCACGTGACGCCGTCCACCTGCACGGGATAGTCCGTTTTCAGCACGGATGGGTCGTTCAGCCGGACCCGATACTGGCGAGCTGTGATCCGCTGGCCCGTCACGGTGCCGGACATGGTCTCCACGCGCTGGGTCTGGCCCGCCAGGCCGTTCTCATACCCGTACCGGCAGATGCACCGGGCGCCGTTGCCGCACATCTCCCCCTCGCTGCCGTCGGAGTTATAAAAGACCATCCGGTAATCCCCGCCGTTCTGGGCCGGACGCACCACCATGAGCCCGTCGGCCCCGATGGACAGCCGCCGCTCGCACAGCGTTTTTGCAAGCTCGCTCAGCCTCTCGTCGGGGATGGCCCGGCCCATGTCGTTGAGAATGATGAAATCGTTTCCCGCCCCGTTCATCTTCCAGAAATCCATAGTTCCGCCTCCTGATGATCTTATTTTATCCACGCCGCGAATAACGCGGGCAGTTCGCTTATATCGTCCAGCACCGGCACGCCGGTGGCTGCCAGCCGCGCCCGGCTCTGGTGTCCGGCGGCGATCAGCACGCACCGGCTGCCGACGCTCGCGGCGGTCTGCCAGTCGTGGACCGTGTCGCCCACGAACAAAGCGTTCGCCGGGTCTATCCCATTTCTATGCAGATACCCCGCGGCCAGCCCCACCTTGCCGCCGCCCAGCTGGTCCGCCATGCCAAGCACCGCCCGGAATCGCCCCGCCAGACCACGCTCCGCCACCTGCCGCTCCAGGTCGTCCTGCCGGGAGGCTGAGGCCAGGATATGCACGGCGCCCAGCGCGTCCAACGCGTCCAGCGTCCGCTCCGCGCCGGGCATCAGGCCGCACTGGCCGGACGAGGCCCGGTAATCGGACATATACTCCTCCGCCAGCGCGTCAAAGGACTCCGCCGCCAGGTCGATCCCCGCCAGCGCGTAGTAGTCCCGCACGGGGAAGGTGAAGATCTCCCGGTAACGGGCCATGTCCCCGATAGGCGGCAGGCCCCGCCGGACCAGCATCCGGTCCATAACGCTCCGGCAGACCTCGGCGTCGTCCAGAAGCGTGCCGTTCCAGTCCCAGATCACAGTCGTCATGCCCTCCCCCCTTCGGCGTTTTTATCAACATAGCACGGAAACCGCCGCCCTGTCAACGGCACGGCCGGTTGATTTTTTGTGGATGGCACGATATACTGTCACTACAGAACGATGACCAGCGAGGTATCGATATGACCTGTTTTTTCACCAGCAGCCCCAATTTGCCGGACGATCCGGACCTGTGCCCCTTCAACGGCTTCATCCACGAGCTGCACCGGGCCCTGCCCTATCCCTGCCGGGCCGTATACGTCTGCTCCTACCCGGAGAGCTGGGACGATACGGACCTTTACGCCGGTCTCATGGCGGACAGCATGGAAAAGAGCGGCTTCGCTTTCTCTTTCTTCGAGGTGCTGGATGGGCGCAACACCGGCGACGCGGAAGCGCTCATCCGCCAGGCAGACCTCATCATCCTGTCCGGCGGCCACGTCCCCACCCAGAACGCTTTCTTCCGGGAGCTGGACCTGAAAGAGCGCCTGGCCGGTTTTGACGGCGTGGTCCTGGGTATCAGCGCCGGGAGCATGAACAGCGCGGCGACCGTCTATGCCCACCCGGAGTTGGAGGGCGAGGCCCTGGACCCGGATTACGCGCGCTTCCTCCCCGGCCTGGGTCTGACGGATGTCAATATCATCCCCCACTTCAACCAGATCGAGGGCGGCACGCTGGACGGGCTGGACCTGTTTGAGGACATCGCCATCCCCGACAGCGCGGGCCGGACCTTCTATGTCCTGCCGGACGGCAGCTATATCCTGTCCAGAGACGGCAAGGAGGAGCTGCACGGCGAGGCGTGGATCATCCGCGACGGCGTTATGGACAAGATCAGCGAGGACGAGGACGTCCTGCCGCTGAACTAGAGCTGTACAAAGCAATGTCCCGGCGGGAGCTTCCGCCGGGGCATTTTCCTATTCACTTCATCCTGCACTGGATGAAATAGCAGGTCCCCGCCGGGACGGTCAGTTCCACGCTGTTCTCGTCCAGAGGCCTCCAGTCCAGCCTCTCCCCCATCACGTCGGCGTCCGCCAGACCCGCCGCGCCCACGGCTCCCAGCGGCAGCCGGACCCGCACAGTCTCTTCATCGGAGGACACAACCGCCACGAACGCCTCGTCCTCCGTGAACCGGGCGACGGCCGCCGTGTACCCTTCCGCGTACAGGAACTTTACGCCGCCATGGGACAGGGCCGGATGGGCCGCTTTCAGGTGGGCCATGGTGTGGTACAGCCGGTACGGCGCGCCGTTTTTATAGTCCTTATCCCATGGCATGGGATAGCGGCAGCCCTCGTTGGTGCCCAGAGTGCCCTCGATGGCGGCCTCGTCGCCGTAGTAGATGCTGGCCGCGCCGGGCAGGATGAACTGGAAATACACCGCGCCCCGCCAGGCCATCGGGGAAATGGCCGGGTCGTTGTGCAGGCGGCTGGCGTCGTGGCTGTCGAAGAGATTGAACTGGTTCTCCCAAAGGGCCCAGGGCAGCTTGGCGTAGTGCTGGATGACCCGGTTTTTCAGGTCCTCCGCCGTCATCTTATAGGGCACGTTCCGCAGGCGGGGGTCCCGGCTCATGAACAGGTCCGGCTGGCCGAAGAACTGCCGGATGGGGCGGCCGCAGGCGTAGTAGTTCATGGGCGAGTCCCACTCGTCCCCCTGCAGATACCCGGCGCAGTCGCCCCAGTCCTCCGCCAGGATGTACGCCTGGGGATTCTCCGCCCGGATGCTCTGCCGGATCTCGGGCCACAGCTCGTGGGCCAGCTGCACGGCGTCGTTGCGGGCGAAGGTGTCCGCCACGTCGAAGCGCCAGCCGTCGATGCTGTAGGGAGGCTTCAGCCACTTTTTCAGCACCGAATCCGTCCCCCGATAGACCGCGTCCCGCAGGGCCTGGGAGGTATAATTCAGGGTGGGCAGATTGTCGTTTCCGGCCCAGCCGTGGTAGGCGTTTCCACTCTTCCCAAAGAAGTAATACCCCCGCTCCGGGGCGTCCGGGTCGTGATAGGCCCCCTCGGTCGTGGGGAAGAACATCCCGTCACGGTTGAACCACCGGTGGTTGGCGCCGGTGTGGTTGATGGAGATGTCCAAAATGAGCTTCATCCCGTTTGCATGCAGGGCCGCGCTCAGGTCCGCCAGGGCCGCATCTCCGCCGAAATGGGGGTCCACATGGAAGTAGTCCACGCAGTCGTACTTGTGTACCGACGGAGCGCGGAAGATGGGGTTCAAGTACAGCGCCGTGACGCCCAGCTCCTTGAGGTACGGTATCTTCTGCTGGATGCCCTGCAGGTCCCCGCCGTAAAAGTCCAGGCAGAAGCCCTGCTGATAGGTCAGAGGCGTATCGTTCCAGTGCTCCATATGGATGGCCGGATGACCGTCCTGGGCGTATTCGCCGGGGCGCACGTCGTTGTCCGGGTCCCCGTTGCAGAACCGCTCCGGGAATATCTGGTAGAAAACCGCCTCCTTCACCCACGCTGGCTGCATATAGTCCGTCAGCAGCACGAAGTCATAGGTGTGATCCGGCATATAGGTGCCGATCCCCCGCTGGGTGTAGTAGTAGATCGTATCGTCCGTGACCAGATAGAACTGATACTGCATCCGCCGCTCGGTGACGGGCATTTTCGCCTCGTACCAGGTGAGGCCCCGAGCCGTCCTGACCGGCTTCGCCTCGGCCAGATTTTCCAGGCCGTTTCGCAGATACCGCAGCAGCACGTGTTTCACCGGGGCGTTCTCATACATCCGCAGCCGTATCCTCACCGTCTGCCCCGCCTTGGGCGCCGGGTCGCTGACGAACATCGCCGTTCCGTCGCTGTATACGCTCTCCAGCCAGTTATCCATAAATACGCTCCTTTTCCAGATAGTCCCAGACCAGTATAGCAAACCGTCCCCGGCTTTACAAGCATAAGAATTTCTCCCGGGGCCTTCTCAAAAACGGTCAACGGTTATACAATGCGTTTGACCGGCCGGTCAACGGAGGTGCGCCATGAATGATAGGTTCTTCTCCCTGCCGGAGCAAAAGCGGCAGGCCATCGTCAACGCGGGCTACCGCGTGTTCTCCCAAAATTCCTACAAAAACAGTCCCATGAGCGAGATCGCGGCGGAGGCCGGGATCAGCAAATCGCTGCTGTTCCACTATTTCCGGAACAAAAAGGAGCTGTATCTGTTCCTGTGGGATACGTGCGCCCAAATGACCATCGCGGTCCTGACGGAGTACGGCTGCTACGAACATGCCGGGCTCTTTGAGAGCATGGAGCGTGGCATGCGGGCCAAGATGGACCTCATCCGCCGATACCCCGACATGACCAACTTCACCATCCGGGCGTTCTACGAAAAGGACGCCGAGATCAGCGCCGCCATCCAGGCCAGCTACCACCGGTACTTCAACCTCAAGGCGGACAGGACACGCCTGAACCTGGATCCGGAGCAGTTCATCCCCGGCCTGGATATCCCCATGATGTACCGGGAGATGTACTGGGCGTCGGAGGGGTATCTCTGGGAGATGGTCCAGCGGGGGGATGTGGATATGGAGCGGATGGAAAAGGATTTTACCCGGCTCATGGCCTTTTGGAAGAGCGTATATCTGCGGAAGGAGTGAGCCTATGGACGCCATCAGGACAGACGATCTGACCAAATATTACGGCGGGACCCGCGGTATCGAGCATATCAGCCTGACCGTCGGGCAGGGCGACTTTTTCGGCTTTATCGGGCCCAACGGCGCGGGCAAGTCCACCTTCATCCGCACGCTGCTGGGGCTCATCCGGCCCAGCTCCGGTCAGGCGCGGATATTCGGTCTGAACGTGGGCAGGGATCGGGTCAAGATCCTGGAACGGGTGGGCTATCTGCCGGCGGAGGCGTCGTTCTGGCCAGGCATGCGGGTGCGGGACGTATTGCGGCTGTCCGCCGGTCTGCGAAGAAGGGATTGCCAACCGGAGGCGGACCGGCTGTGCGAGCGGCTGCGGCTGGACCCCAGCCGGAAGGTGGAGACGCTCTCTCTGGGCAACCGGAAAAAGGCCGCCATCGTCTGCGCATTGCAGCACGAGCCGGAGCTGCTCATCCTGGACGAGCCCACAAGCGGCCTGGACCCATTGATGCAGCGGGAATTTTTCGACATCCTCCGGGAGCGCAGCGCACAGGGCGCGACCATATTTCTGTCCAGCCACATCCTCTCGGAGGTCCAGCGAAACTGTGCCCACGCCGCCATCATCCGGGATGGCTCCATCATCGCCTGTGGCAGCGTGGAGAGCCTCTCCCGCGCCGACGCCAGACGCGTCAGCGTCCGGGGCCATGTGGAGCTTGACGGCCTCGCCGGTATACGGGACCTGCGCCGTACGCCGGATGGAGTTGATTTTCTGTACGGCGGAGATATGCGCGAGCTGCTCTCGGCGCTGGCAAAAGGCGACGTCCGGGACCTGACCGTCTCCGAGCCGGAGCTGGAAGAGGTTTTCCTGCATTATTACGAGGAAGGAGGCGTCCGTCATGACGATCTTTAGGCATGAGCTGCGGCTGGGCAGGACCGCATTTGCGGTATGGACGGCCGCCGTCGCCTCCCTGCTGGCAGTCTGCGTATTCCTGTACCCCGAGATGAAAAGCCAAATGGGCGCGGCAAGCAGGCTGTTCGCGTCCATGGGCCGCTTCACCGCCGCTTTTGGCATGGACAGGCTGGACTTCGGGACTCTGATCGGGTTTTACGCCGTCGAGTGCGGCAGCATCCTGGGACTTGGCGGAGCCTTTTTCGCCTCTCTCCTGGGCGTCTCGGCCCTGGCGAAGGAGGAACGGGGCCATACGGCGGAGTTTCTGCTGACCCACCCCCTGTCCAGAGCGCGGGTCGTCACGGCCAAGCTGGCGGCGGTCCTGGCGCAGATCACCGCCATGAATCTCATTCTTCTGGGCATGGCGCTGGCGGCGGTGAGGCTGATCGGCGAGGAGTTCCCCTGGAGAGAGCTGCTGCTTCTGCACGGGGCATACTACCTGCTCCAGTTGGAGCTGGCGGGCATCTGCTTTGGCATATCCGCGTTTCTCCGCCGGGGCGGCGCCGGGTTCGGCATGGGCCTGGCCGCCGTGATGTATTTTCTGGATCTCGTGGCCAACGTGACGGACAAGGCCAGGTTTCTGAAATACATCACCCCGTTCGGGTACTGTGACGGCGCGGACATCATCGCCGCCGGAAGGCTGGACCCGGCCCTGCTGATACCGGGCATGCTCTGCGCCTTTGGGGCCGTCGCCGCCGCCTATTGGCAGTATGAAACAAAGGATATCCAATAAAAAGCAGCAACTGGCCAAGCTCAACTGAATATTTGCGTTGCGTTTTGCACATAATTCTGCTATAATTATGTGCAAGAAAGGAGGTTGAGGATCATGCCACAAATCAGACCGATCACCGACCTGCGAAACACCACCGAGATCTCCGAATTCTGTCACGCGAACCGGGAGCCGCTGTTTATCACAAAAAACGGCTATGGCGATCTGGTGGTCATGAGCATCGAGGCATACGACGAGCTGATCGGGACAGCACGGACCGATGCCGCTATCCGCGAAGCAGAAAAGGAATTTGAGGCGGACGGTGTTCTCTTGGATGCCAGAACTACCCTTCCTGCTCTGCGGAGGAAACACTTTGGATAGATATACTGTCAAATTTTATTCCCGTGCCAGCCGCGATTTGGATAACATCTACTCCTATATCGCGCATAATCTGCTTGCCCCAGGCACCGCCGCCAATATGGCAGATGCTTTGGAAGAAGCGATTTACAGCTTGGAGGAACTACCTGAACGCGGAGCTATCCGGCAGACGGGTATCTATGCCAATCATGGTTATCGCCAGCTATTCGTGAAAAACTATGTCATCATCTATAAGGTGCTGAAAGACCAGCGGCAGGTCCATGTCGTGACCGTGCGATATGCGCCCAGCCAGTTTTAGCCTGCACAAGCATACAATCCGACATAATTAAAAAATCCCCGGTGACTGTTCGTCGCCGGGGACACCACTTTTCCGGGGTCCCCAAAGGGCACGCCTGCCCTTTGGGGAGAAGGAAGAAGAGCTTTGACCGATGAGGGGGCCTGGCTTGCCAGGACCTCGAATCTTCAAAGCTCTTCTGACGTGGCG
>CANRDC010000038.1 GCA_947629245.1 uncultured Oscillospiraceae bacterium
ACGGTCAGGCGGTTGCTTTTGATGTTAATTCCGCTCTGCTCAAGGCTGAGCTGATTTGAAACGTCGCCGATATCCACCTTTAAAGATATCTTCCCCGCGGTCTCCTCGATAGAGGCTTCGGCCTTTTCAAGCCTTGTGCCCTGCTCGGTGATGGTCTCGCTCTGCTCCGAGACGGTAGTTTTAATGCCGTCGACGCTGACGTCAAGCTCCGAGAGCTTTTTCGTGTGCGTCTCCGAAACGGTTTTAAGCTCGCCCTCGGCGGCCTCGGCACGAGACCTCTCGGTGTTCACCTTTTCGTCGATTTCGGCGCTCGCGGCGATCTTTACGCCCTCGGCTGTCGAGGTTATCTCCGAGCGAAGCGTCGCCTCTGTCTGGGTGATGGTCTCGGTGAGGGTCTCCTCGGCCTTTTTCGCCCTCTCGCTTTCGTTTGTGATGAGCGTTGTAGCCTCGGTCTTGGTCTCACTGACCTGTTTTTCGACCGAAAGGCTTATCTCTTCGGCGGTCTGCTCGATTTTCGAGCCGAGCCGCGCTTCGGCGTCGGTTATCTCCTCGGATATCTCGCTTTTAAGCACGCCGTCGGCGACGGTAAATTCCTGTCTCACATCGCCGAGCCCCGCGTTTATTTCGTTTTCTATGTCGTTTTTGAATTCGACCGAAATCTTTTCCGCCGTGACCGCGCCCGCCTCGATCTGCTCGGCCTGAATTTTAAAGGCGCTCAGCGCGTTGACGACTGCGTTTCCGTCCCGGGTGAAGCCGTACTGCCAGACGGTCTTGTCGCCCTCCCACCTGTTAGTCCAAGCGAAGCCGCCGGCGCGAAAGGTATAAATTATCGTCGAGGCTTCAAGCGTTTCGCCGTCGTGATAGTAATAAACCCTGCCGCCGTCGGGGCTTTCCTCGGTCGTCGCATGAAGCCCGAGCGAATTCCAGATGACGTTGTTAAGCTCGATGAGCGCCTGTTCGCGGCTTGAAAGCTCCTTTTGCTGCTTTTTCTCCATTTTTGAGAGAATGTCGCGCTCTCTTTGAGTGAGCGGGTCTAAGGCCGCATAGCTGCCCGAGGTCGCGGTCTCGCCCCTGCCCTCTAACGAAGCCGAGCCGTTCAAGGTGAACGCGGCGTCGGTGACGATGACGCGGTGCGCCTCGCCCGATTTATCAATAAAGCTGAGAACGTCGAGCGGGTCGTAGTGGGGCAGAGATTTTATCTGCGCCGAAAAGGGGGTATAGGAAAAGCCGCTCAGCTTTTGCCAAATGCTTTTCGCAACGGCGGCGTGGTCGTGCTGCAAAAGAAAGTTGTCCGAGACGTCAAGGGTATAGCCCTCCGCGCCGGCGAGGTAGATATTTTCGTCGTCCTCGACCGAAACGCCGGTGAGGGTCAGCTCGTTTTCAAAAAGGTCGCTTGAGAAGCGGTCGGCGGGGGTTATCGGCGGGCAGTAGCCCTCGGGTTCTTCATACCACCCGAAGCGAAGCCGCCCCTCGCGGTCGATATATGCGCAGGAGCCCGAAATCTCCGCAGCCCTCTGAATTATCTGCCGCCAAGTCAGGCCGTCGGAATTTTCGGGCGCGGCGGTTACGGAATAATTCGCGTTGAGCATTTCGGCAGCCGTAGTTCCGAGCGGCACGCGGCAGACCTCGCAAGCCTTTGAAACAATCTGATAAAGGCTCATCGGGAAACCGAACGCGTAAAGGTCGGCGGGCTTGTCGAACTGCGCCATTCGGTCGAGCGCCGAAAGGGTTATCTCGCTCAGCTTTCGGGGCGATTCGTCTACGGTGAAATAGCCGAGCGGAACATAGTGCATGACCGCCTTTTCCCATCGGTGAGCGTCCCATTTTTTAACGCCGACCCGAACGTAAAGCTCCGCGCCCTCGAATTTAACGCCGTCAAAGCGGCCGTCGCGGTTGTCTAAAACAAGCGTAAGCGAGGCGCAAATCGCCGAGCCTATCTCGACCTTATCGCCCGAGACCGAGCTTTTTGTGACGGTAAGCCCGCCCTGCCGAAGATTTTTCTCGGTGAGCTTAATGCTCTCCGAAACGCCGTTAAAGGTTATCTCGGCGGTCTGGCGATAGGGCTTGGCGAAAAGCTCAAAAACTTCCCGAGTCATGGGATAGCACATAGTCCTCTCCGCCCCTTTCTATCAGGCTGAACGCGAGGTTGTCCCAGATCTTCAGCACGCCCGAATACATATTTGCCGTGCGGTTGCCGACGTAAAAGGTCTTCTCGGTGAAGCCCCCGAGCTCGATATCGAAATACTCGACCCGAAAATACTCACGCCCTTTCGGAAACCGAGCCAAAACGCCCTGCGCCTGCTCGAACGTAAGACCGCTCCACGAGCAGGAGATTTTGGTGAGGGTGGTAACGGTCTCCTTGTGCATAACGGCGTCCTCGGTTCTCCCTGCGTTCGCCGACGAAACGTCCTCTATCTCGACCGAAAAGCTCGAGGGCGTTTTTATCGCAACCCCGTCGACCGAGCGAAGCGGCGAATTCGGATCCGTTTGATAATCCTCGTACATTTTCGCCCTCCCTGCTTCTGTCTTCTAACTTCTAATTTCTATCTTCTATCCAACCGGAACGACCGTTTTTCCGACAATGCGATTGCTCCGCGCCATGCCTCTTTGAATCTCCTGCGCGCTGACCGAAGCGGTGAATTCCTTTTCGAGCAGCTTTCTCAGCAGAGAATTCTGCTCCCGCAGCAGCGCGTTCTGCTCGGCGTTGGCGTCTCTGACCCCCGAGGCGACCGACTGAACTATCTGCCCGTTGTTCATGACGGCGGTCTGCCCGCCGATTTTGCCGACGAGCTCGGGCCCCTGCTCTCGCGCAATGAACATCTCGCCCTTTTCGGGGAAACCGCCGGAGGCGTAAAACGATGTTTCGTATATTTTTTGGGAATTTGCACCGAACCGTATTCCACCAAAGCCGTTCAATGCCATCTCTTCACGAAATTGCTGAGCTTCAACCGTTGCAGAGTGTATGGATGTTTTCATATCCGAAAAGCTGCGAGAAACGGAATCCCCGACGCCGCTGACGTCCAATTTGAGATTGTCAAGCTCATCAGAAAAGTAGCTCGCATATTCGCGGCTTTCACGAAGCGCCGTCTGCCCCTCAACAAGCGCAGAGGTATACTTTAAGTGTTCGTCCAAGGCATCGGAAACCGCAATTTTCTGCTCGTTATAAGCTCTTGCCGCGTCTCTTACTTCTGGAGGCATAGCTTTTAGACCTATGTCTGTCAGCTTTGTTACGCCCTCGAGGTTAAGACCATATTGTTCGCATACTTCTTCAAGTTTTTCCTTGAGTTCGTTCAGCTTGTCCCTTTCTCCGTCGTAAATTTCCCATGACTTTGTCTGATCTTTTTTGAGCTTATCGACCTCATACATCGCATCGAACATTTCTTCATAAGCCTTTGTGAGAGCGTTCTGAGCTGCCGCTTCGAGCGCGAGCTGCCGCTGCTTTTCAATAAGCCCCTCGACTTCTTCGCGGGTCTGAACTATTTTTCCCGCCGTCTCATCGTAAGTGAGCTGCAATTCCCCAAGGTTCAGCGAATTGAGCTGCTCAATATTGTCCTTTATGCTTTGAATTTGCTCGGGTGTTTTAATTTCAAGCTCGGAAAGGTCAAAGGTCTCTTCGACAAGCTCCCTTATCTTCTGCCATCTGAATTTTTCTCCCTGATATTCGTCATAGGTCGTTTTGAGAGTAATGCGAATCTCTTTGACGACGTCCCAGCTTTCTTCGACCTCTTCTCTGAGCTTAAGAAGCTCTCGACCTGCTTCTGACGTCCAAAAGTTTTCACGGTAGCTTTCTTTTACGCCTTTTTCATACGCTATCGCGCCGACCGCTAAGGCTATCCCAAGTCCGAGCGTAAGTCCGACGAGCCCGCCTGTCGTTCCGCCTATTTTCAGCCCCAAAAGGGTGAGCCCGAGGGTGCCCGCCGCTCCGCCCAAAACCGTTTCGAGAACGTTTTTAAGGTCTGCGCCGTTCTTGCCGATGTCGTATGCGCCGAGCGCTTCTATCGTAAAGCCGGTGACCGACAGCGTGAGGTTGCCCTCAAGCGTCTGCGTAAGCCATTTGAGCCCCGATATCAGCCCCTCGCCGATTTTCCAAGCAAGGAAGCCTCCCCCTATCAGCCCGACGGTTTTAAGAATCGAGCCGAAGCGGGTATCCATGAGCTCCGCCCAGCTGTCGATATCCTCGGTGATACCCAGCCACTCCTTCATGTCCTCGACTATCTCGTTCACGCGGCTGTTGACCGCGCCGTCGAGAAAATCATAGGTCGGCAGCTCGAAATCAAGCCCGCCCGAGCTTCCGAGGTCTCCGGCGCCGCTGCCCAAGCTGTCTCCGAGGCGGTTTATTTCGTCTATTCCCAAAAGCGTGCGCTTGAGCTCTTTGGCGCTCTCGGTCGCGCTCTCCAAATCGTCGGCGATGTCTCCCGTTGAATCGTCAAGCTCAAAGCCGCCGAAATCGGGAGCTTCAAATCCGGCAATGCTTGCAAAAATATCCGCAACGGTCTTAACTATCTTCGTGGTAGCTATAAAATACGGCATAGCGGATTTCAAGGCGGGGACAAAGATAGAGCCTATCGAGCGCGACGCTTGTTCCATCTCTGACTTGAAAATTCTTATGGCGTTGGCAGGAGCGTCAAGCGTTCGCGCCATATCACCCTGCGCCGTTTTGACCTGATTCATTATTGCAAAGTAACGAAGCTCGGCTTTTTCGGCCTGCGTCATTGCCGAAATATTTTTCTCAATACCGAGAGTAAGCGCCGTCTGTTGCAGTTTGGCCTGAGACAAGTCAAAGCCCCAACGTCTAAGGGGTTCAAGCTCGCCCGCCAAGCCCGATTGCAGCTTCTGCATAGCGTTCGCGAAGCTGTCGTTGAAGAACGAGGACAAATCATAGCCGAGCTGTACAAGCTGCTGACTCATAACAGAAGCTCTGTCGCCCGCGACTCCGAAGCCTGTTGCAAGGGTCATGAAGATACCCTGATTGCGTATCCAATCGCTTGGGTCTATGCCCATAATGTCATTGACCTTTTCGGCGTATTCGCTCGCGGCAACGGCATACTCGCCCATGGATACGTTAAACAGGTTTATATTTTCTATGTATTCGTTTTCTTTGTAAATCAGTTGCGCCACGGCTCTGCCGCCGCGCTCAAGTACGGTAAGCGTGTCCCTGACCATGTGGTGCAGGTCGGTGTAAGAACGGCTTACTCTGCTGTTTGAGGTCGTGAGCCTCTCGTTCTGCGAAACGAGCCTCTGAATCCTTGTCGGAAACGCCGAGAACCCGTTTGAGACCTTTTCCATTTCCGTCCCGAGGGGTCTCACGGCCTCGGTGACCTTTTCTATCTTCTCCGCAAACTCGTCGAGCTTTCGGTCGTCGAGCTTTTCAACGATATCCGGCAGCTTTCCGAGCTGGGCTATATACGATGTCAGATTGTTTTTGCCGAGGTTTGAAAGCGGAGCGACGGCGCTCGCGATGATTGAAATTCTTTCCCTGAAATCCTCGGCGTCGATGCTTTTGAGGCCCTCTGCGGCCTCGGGCAGCTTTTTGAGCTGATTCACAACAGGCCCTATGCTTATGTCGCCGACGTCGCCGAGCTGTTTAAGCGAGACCGCGACCTCGGTGACGTCCGCGGTCTGTATCCCGTAAAGACCTCTTACGGCTTCTCCTATCGCCGCAAGCTGCTTCGGGACCGACGAAGATATTTTCAATCCGTTGAGCGCCGAAAGCCCCGAAACGGCGGCGGATATATCTTTCAGCGCCGCAACCGAGCCGCTGTCAAAATCCACGGCTTCTTTAAGCGCTTTAAGGGTAGAGGCGAGCTTTTCGACGCCTTTTGCCGCTCCGTCCGAATTTGAAGATATTTCAAGCGACAGCGATTCGATTTTCGTTTCGTCAGCCAATTTTCGCCTCTCCCTTCTTTTCAAATTTTTTGTTTATGCTTGAAGCGAAGCTCATCATCGCCGCCTCGAAGTCGGCGTTTGCGTTTTCCTGCTCCCGCCTCTCGCGAGCTTTTCTCTCACCGTCGGTAAGAGGTACGGGCTCGTCGGGATAAGGCGATTTTTCGCTTCCGTGAACCGCGCAGCCGAGGGCTTTCAGGAAGTAAAGCCCCTGCAGCCAAAGCTGTTGGTTTTTGCGGTCTCTTTGAATTTTATACGCCTCGCGATAGCTTTCCGCGAGCCTTGGATCGCCCTGCCAGAATTCCTCCGCGCTCATTCCGTAGGAGAGATACTGCGGCAGGGCTTTCCAGAATATTTCCTCGTTTGAGGGCGGTGGGCTCAGTTCTTCCTGTCCCAGCTCGCCGCCCAGCTCGCCTTTCCCTCGTCGTCCTCGGAAGCGCCGTCCAAAAGGGTAAGGATAGGCTCGTTATACATCTCGCTGAGGGCGTTGACGAGCCCTCTGACGTCGGGAATGCTGTCGAGCATTTCGTTTATGAATCCGCGGTCGAGCCTCGGGTGATTTGCCTTGAAAGCCCCCGCAAAAAGCTCGGGCGCCATAGTCAGCGGGGCGTCTACCACGTCGGAGAGCTTGAAGCCCCTGCGCTCCATCTGTTTGACGGTCTCGCGCGTAAATTCGAGGGTATAATTTTTGCCCTCATAGGTGAGGTTTATCGTTTTAGCCATTATTCACCCTCCCAATCGAAAACGATTTCGCTTCTCGGCATGACCGTCAAATCCGCACGAGGCGGGTCGTTGGTATTCTGCTGAGTTTTGTGAATGCTTACAGTGGCGTCGAAATTCCACTTGCCCTCGCTGCCGTCGGGAATTCTTTCGCTGCCCTGTTCTTTGAAGCCGTGCCACACGCCGAGTTTGAGCACCTGACCTTTCAGCTCCTCGATCTTTTTGTATGTAGCGGGGTCATAGTTGACGGGGAACGTAAGCGCGCCGCCGTCTTTAAGCCCCTCCATAAAAGTCCGCATAGGGTCTGAAAGTGTGGTCGTCTCAACCGCCGAAGGCGGACCCCCGAGGTCGGGCAAGCCGATGATATCGACCAGCTTTTCAGCCGTGGCATCTACCTTTTGCATAAGGTACCAACCGTAAACTCTAACCATAAAAATTACCTCCTGTAAATTTCTTTGTTTTCCGATACAACTCCGCGATATCTCGCGGTCTGGCGATAAACCGTCGCGTCGAGCATATTCGGCGTGGGCTCGGGTCCGTAAAACCGCGTAAAGCCCATTTTCTGCATCGTCTCGTCGGCGGCGTCCATCACCGCCTTGCACTCCGTCTTTCGCCCCTCGGTCTTGTTTGAATAGCAGTCGAGCTGAAAGACCGGCGCGGCGTGATTCTCGGTCGTTTTCCCGAGGGTTTGCGTTTGCTCGTAGGTCGGATTTGATATCATCACTACCGAAGCGGCGGGGAATCGCGACGGCGCCTTTCCCTGCTCCGAGGTGACATAGATCCCCGAAAACTTCTCAACGAGCGACTTTTTGACCCGATCTACAACCTCGTTTTCAACGTCTATCACTCCGCAAACACCTCCCTTGCGATCCTTGCCGCAATCTCGGCGCACCTGTCGGCCGCGTTGAGCATAGGCATCATCGCCTCGGTGCCTCGGGTGACTATAAGTTGACCGCTTTTGTCACGATAGCCCCAAGCCTTGCGCTTGCCGAAGCCCTTGCCGTAGCCGCCTATCGTATAGCCGAATTCTCTCCCTTTCGGGTGAGGAGACGACCCGGCCGCGCCGTTGTGATAAACTCCCGCGCCGAACTCGATAAAAACCGCGTCGGGCCCCGAAGCCAAAACCACCGAGAGACCGCCCTCGCGCTCCTCGACCTTAACGTCTACCGGCTCCAAGCCGTCGTTTCCGCCCGAGATTATATCCTCCTCCGCTGCGTCAAAAAGCTGTTTTGCGTAATCTTTAAGCTCCTCGGCGACGCGCTTGCGGAAAATTTCGGTCTTTTCGGCGAGGCTCTTTTTATAATCCGAAAGCTCCTTTAGCGCGCGGTCGATGTCCGCCGCGCAAAGCGAAATTTTTATCGTTTTCATCTCACATCGACCCTCTTTATCGCGACGGACAAGCTGTTGAGGCTTCTTGCGACGGCTTTGACGATATAGTTGTGAGCGCCGTCCTCGGGCGTTCTGTCGAGCCACAGCCGCGAAAATTCGTCGATGTCGGCGTTCGGGTCTTCAAGAGAGATAACGCGGTCGTATTCAAGGCTTTCGCCGAATTGAAGCGTTTCGGTCTCTCCCCGCGAGGGCGAGATGTTGCCGAAAAGCCTGACCGGCTCGGCGTAAACCGGCTTTTCCTCGCCGGTGTCGAAGCCGTCGCCGTCGATGATGGGTTCTGTCCCGATGTATTTCGCGGCGAAAAACGGGCGCTTGTTTCTTAAAAGCGCTCTCATCTCACACCCCCACGAACGGAACGATGTCGCAAAGCATCGACTCGGGCACCGAAGCGCTTTCGTAAGCCCTTGAAACGCCGTTTTCCGAGTGCGAGGTCTGCCCCTCGGCTCCGCGCTTGTTCAAAAGATAGCAAGCTATCTCGCACTGATCGCCGAGATATCTTTCGGGCACCCTTGCCCCCTCGGGCGGGCCGAAGGGGTAAAGGCGCTTAAGAATTTTCTGTCCGGCGATCTCAAGATAGACCTCGAGCACGCCGTCCGCCCATTCCTCGGGGTCTCCGGCGGTCTTTCCGAGCATTATTTTTAAGATTTTGAGCGCTTCGGGCATAACTGGCCTCCTCAGGTCGATTTTGCTCTTTTTCTTGCCGCAGTTTTAGCTATGGGGGACTGAGCGGCGGCTATTGCGTCAGCCGTCATGCCCCCGCCTGAAAATCCTTTGCGTTTGCGACGTAAACGGAGCGGCTGTATTCGGGCGCCTTGAACTCGGTGGAAATGCCGGTGAATTTGCCGTGATACCACTCGGGTCCGTGGTCGAGGCCGATCTGACCGAATATCTGATATTTCTCGCCCGCGCCTGTTCTTGCGAGCAGCTCGCGGAAGAAATTGCCCTTTCCGGGGACGGGCTGGAAGACCGGCGAGATAACGTCGAGGTCTAAAAGCAGCGCCGTGCCTGCGGGCAGATAAACGCCGAGCATGAGATAGACGTTCGCTATCGGGGTGACAACGCTTGAAAGCGAAATGCCGTTGATGTTTCTCGCCGAGGGAACGACTGTGAGGCCGTTTTGCACCGCGTCGGCGTTGATCTGGTTGAGCGTTGTCGCGTCGCACCAGAGGCAGAGGCCGGCGGTCGGCGCGTTTGATTCATAGATCTTTTTAACGCCGTCGGCGATGCTCCAAAGCCCGAGGGGCTTAGACTCCATTTCAACGACGTTCGAGGTCACGGTTTCGACAAGGCCTCTGGTCTTGTTTGCGGTCGCGTCGTCGGTCGCTTTCTGATAGACGCCGTTGATGAAAGTGTATTCGATGTCACTGTTGATCTTCTGAATCTTCGCGGCGGTCTGAAAATCAAGCTCGTTTATCGGGTTCGCCTGCTGATTTGCGATGTTTACGCCCGAAAGAGTGCCCATGTTCGACTGCTTCGCGTATGAAACGCCGACGGATTCATGGAATATCTGGGTGACGTTCGTTTTCTGCTCGCGCTTGACGACCGAAGCGTCGGGAGCCGTCAGCGAAGCGGTTTCCGATATCTCGGGCTGAGCTCCGCCCTCGGTCGTATATTCCTGACCGGTAACGAACTCGACGTGGTTTGTGGTCTTCTGCCTGCTTCCGATTATCGACGAAAGCGGGGTGCGGGTGTTTCCCTTGTTAAAAAGCAATCCGGAGAAGTTTACCACTCCGAAGCTGGTGGCCAAAGTATCAGCCATATAAAGATTCCTCCTCTGTTATTTGCCTGCCGCCGCCTCGGCTTGCAGGCGGGTGTAATATGCGGCTGCGGAAAAATCTCCCGCAGCCTGCGCCTCCTCGATCTTCTTTGAGAGATCGACGGACTGAGCGCCTCCTCCGCCTCCCTGCGGGGGCGTTGTTTGGGTCATGGCGTCGGACTTTGCCTTTTTGGCGACGCCGTCGATGTGCTTTTTCAGCTCGGTGAAGAAGCTGCTTGCGGCTTCGTCCGAAAGCCCCGCGTCCGCAAGGCATTCGGCCATTGATTCGGCGGCGTTTTCATCGACCCCGCAGCCCAAAAGCCTTGCCTTTGCCGAGCTTTTTCGGTCGCGCTTTTCAAGCTCGGCGAGCCTTGCTTTAAGCTCGGTCATCGCCTCGTCGTCGGCGGCCTTTTGAGTGTCGCGGTCGCGCTTGTTTTTGGCGGCCTCCGAATTCGCCTTTGAAAGCTGCGTCTTCACCCTTTCAAGCTCTTGGGCGTTGTCCTCATACTCGAAATCCTCGAGCGCTTTGAGCTTTTCCTCGGCGGTCATTTCCGCATAGCCCTCGATTTTTGCCGTGTCTATTTTTGCCATGATTTTTCTCCTTTCGCGTTTAGCAAGGCGGTTCCCTCCGCGCTGTTTTTCTGTTTTTAGGTCTTTTCTGACCCTGCGATTAAAGACTTCCCTGTCTGTATATCCTCCGTCAGTCTGACGGCTGATTTTCGATTGCTTCAATCCAACAGCGGCAATTCGGGTGAGGCTTAGGGGGTATTTTGTCTATCGGGTAGACCTTTCCGTTCCTCGACCTGCACTCCCTGCACGTTTTCTTATCCTCCTCGGATATCCACCTGACCCGCTCAACGCCGCTGTCGCGATAGCTTTTGACGGTCGCCGCGTCGGCGACGGTCACCGCGTAAAGCGCGAGCATTGACGACAAAAGCCTCATCGAGCGGGTTATCTCGGCGTTCGAGCCCTCGGAGGCTCTTATCGCCTCGGCGAGCCGAAGCCGCTTTCTGTCAAACTCCGAATCGAAGACATACATACTCACCGGGTCGGGTTCCGAAAGTATCCGCCGGACAAACCCCGAATCTATCCCCGCGGAGGCGCTTGAAGCGTCGGAATAAGCCCTCTCGGCGAGCCGCAGGAAGTATTCCAGCGCCGCGCGATAGATCCGCTCATAGGCCGCCGAGACCTGCTCCAAAACGTTTATCTCGTCAAAATTTCGCAGGCTTTTTATCCCCGAAAATTCGCGGACTATCTTTCGGTTCAGAAGCGAGGCGATCTTATCGGCATATTCATACATCTTCGGCCTCTCCGCCGCGCTTTAAGGCTTCGTCGAGCGCTTTCGCTTCCTTTTCGTTCTGCTCGTCGAACCACCCGAGGCCCATTTTGCAGGCGCTTTCGGGGTCGGGCAGGGCGCCGCACATCTGATAAGCCGTGAGCGGGTGGACCTTCGGGTTTTTGAGCAAAAGATCCAAAACCTGCGCCTTGGTCTGAATGTCCTCATAATTGCGGCGGGTGAATTTTGTCGTGATGTCGGTTATTTTCAGCTTTCCGATCTCCTCGGGAACGCCCTCGACGGTGCGGCATATTCGCAAAATAAAGCCGAGAAGCTCTCTTTCCGCGGGCTTCATCATCGTCTCGGCGTCCTTTGCCCGAGATTCCGCGCTCGCCCAGCCGTCGCGATAAATCACCGCAGCTCCGGTGTCCGAGGTCGATGAGCCGCCGTTTCGGTTCGGCATACCGGTTATCGTCAGAACGGCGTTATAGGCGTCGTCCTTTGCCACCTGAGTCTGCGACTGGTCGAGCTCTTTTGTGATGAGATCGACGTCGGCGTTGACCCCGGGGTTTGACTTCACCATAATGCGCCCCTCGGCGAGGAATTTTTTATAAGTCTCCTCGTCGATCTCACAGTTTATGAACTTCATGAACGACTGAACGAACTGCTCGATGGCGTCCATTCTGTTCGAGGCGATGGCGTTTATCTCGTCAAGAAGCGGTATCACCGGCTCGAAAGCGCCGAGGCGTGCCTGATTTGCGCAGTATTCATAGATAGGCACCTCGCCGTATGTATGCGCCTCCTCGACGACCTTTTCGCCCTCTATCTCCCACTTCATGCTGTCGGAATAGACGGTGATGTGGTTTATTCCGCTGCCGTCGGTATAATGGCATATCCCGAGCAGCTTTTTGCGCTCAACGCCCCGCGAATAAGCTATCGCGGTCTCCCAAGGGTCGAGGGTGTAAAGCTCAAAGGGCGCGGGGTGGTCGTCGGTCGGCTTGCAGGGCAGGCAGAGGCGATAGGACGTTCCGCAGACGTTCTGATATTCGATGAGGGTGCGGTCCTTCGCGTCCTTGCTGACGCTTTCCATCAGCCTGTTGAGCGCCGCCACTCCCGCCGAAACGCCCGCGTCGCTGTTTGCGGCGACGTATTGAATCGGTTCTCCGCAAAGATAGCCCGTTTTGAAGGTGCCTATCTCGAGCGCGTGGTTTTCGACGATGCGGTTGTTTATCTCGGGGCGGACGCTTTTTATGCGGTTCAAGATCGGCTGATCGCCCTTGTAATAGTTCCAGAGATATTTTTCCGCGATCTCGTTTTCCCTGTTCTTTGAGAGAACGAGCGCGGCTGTTTCGGCGACGTTTTTCGAGGTTATGTTATTTTCGTCGATGTAAACGGCGCTTCTTCCGAAAAGCTGAGGCATATTATCTTCCTTTCTCCGAGAATAAAAAAGCGCATGACAGTCAGCCCGCCCGAAATTCGGGGCAGGCTCGCAATCATGCGCAAAACGGCAAAAGCCGATAACCGTTAAAGGTTTAACTATTTAATTTTTATATGAATCTCTCGCCGACGGTGACCTTTGTGCCTCCCGCGAAGATGGCCTCGGCCAGCATGGCGAGGGAATCTGCCGCGTCGTCGTGAGGGTTCTTTCCCGTCTGAACAAAGGTGGTGAGCTCTTGCATGAACGCCTTGTATTCGGCGCTCCGGTATTTTTCCTCCAAAAAGTAAAACTGCTTTATCTCCGGCGCGTACTGAATTATCCTCGTCATCTTCGATACCGTCGATGGCGAACGCAGCGAAACGATGTTCAACCTTATTTCCGCGGCTCTGAGGTCCTCGTCGACCTTGTCGGCGTATTCCTCGCCGCCGTTGTTGGCTTCAAACTGATTCTTATGCGGCAGGTGCCTTGTCAGCTTTGCTTCGACGAGCGGGTATGTGACCGTTTTGTCGCCTCGGTTGAAAACCAAGTCGGGGATATAGACCGCCGAGCCGAAAACATAGGCTATCGGCATCGAAAGGCTGTCGCCGCCGCCCCAAGCCACGTCGCAGACGGCATATTTTGTCGGCTCGCCGTCGGGCAGAACGCCGTTATAGTATCTCAGCTCTTTCTCGGCGAACAGAAGCCCCTCGCGGACATAGGGCGCGCCCATGTATTTTGCCGCCCAAGACGCGTCGTCTATCGAGTTTTTGATGTCCAGATAGTATTTTGTCGAGAAGCCGTTCCAGAGATATTTAAAATTGCTCTCGCCGTTTTCGTCGAGCGCCGGGATAACGCGGAAACGGTATCTCGGGTCGTCTTTATACTGCTCCCGGATACGCCCGAGCGGGTCCATGACGTTCCAGCGCGTTCCGACCATAAGCTCGCGGGCGCCGTCTTTTTTGCGGTCTTTAAGCTGATTTAAATAAGCGTCGTATTTTGCCTGCAAGCGCTCGGGCGAAAGGCTTTCCTGCAAGTCTCTCACAAGGTCGTCCGAGTAGAGTATCCCCTCCTCCGAGACCTCGACCGCGCCGGTGAGGGTTCCCCCGATAGGCCGGCAGGTGAGAGTCTCGAAGCCCTCGCCCTGCAAATTTATCGTATGAACGTCGGCTTTTGTCTCAATCTTCCCCGCGTTCGGGAAAACCTCGTGCCAAGGGTATTGAGAGGGGTCGTCTATAATAGCTAAAGTTCGGCGGTAAAACCCCGAGGTGAGCGGGTCGGAGTGTCCCGAAGCAACGTTTGCCGAATCGGGGTGCCGCCCGATATGGAAGGACATGAAAAGTATACAGAGAGTAGATTTCCCGGTTCTCGGCGGAAGGCTTATGCCCAAAAAATCTATCTTGCCGTCCTCCAAATCCTGCAGATCGTCAACGAGCGGCTTCAAGACCTTTCTTCGCGGAGCATAAAAGCGCTTCTTGAGCGGGCGCAGGTGCTCGACAAACAAAAGATAGCTTTCAAAGTGATGAGGCGCCGCCGCCAAAAGGATCTTGAGATAAAGCGAATAAAGCTCCTTGACCTCGGAATCTGCCGCAGCGGGCAGCCGCCGCTCGATCTCCCCCGAGAGGGGAACGAGGTATTTAAGCGCGAGGGGGATATCGGTTTTAAGGGCCTCGAGGCAGATGTGATAAAGGTCGCGAAGCGCCGAAAGCCCCGCGCCTGCCCTCACGCGCCGCCAAATTGCCTCCAAAAGCGCCGATATCGGCATAAAACACCCCCAAAAACGAAAAAGCGCATGATAAACGACGGCCGAAGCCGAATCGCAATCATGCGCAAAAACAGCAATTTGCTGATAACCTCTCGCGGAAAGCCCGCAGGTTTGATATTTGGTTTATAATTTAATTATAGCACAAGGCAAGGGGGTTGTCAAGGGGAAAAGGGGAAAAATGCTAATTTACAGTTCCGACAAGCACTTTTTTATATTTAACATGAGTTTGAATCCCGTCTATATGTTCGTTGAGATCGGGCTTTATGTGCTGGCCCATGTGGTCGAGAATGAAGTCGATTCCCTCGCGCCTTGCGAGCTTTGCCGCGGGAACAAAATCGCTGTCGCCCGAAATAAAGATTATCTGATCTACCTGTTTTTTATACGCTAATGAGGCTATGTCGATTCCTATTTTCATATCGACGCCCTTTTGAACAATATGCAGCTCCATGTCTTTATCGGTGAGGTCATCGACCGAAATAGTGTGGTTGCACAGCTTTTTGAACGGTTCGGCTTTCAAACGATATTCCAGTCTCTCCGAGGAAAGTGCTCCGAGCCTTATGGCAAACTTCCTCTTTGATTTGAGCTCCTTGATAAAATCGTTCACCCAACCGTACATTTCGCTTTTCCTGAGCTCTTCGTTCTTAAAAGTAAGAGGGTTATATACGGCTTTGTCAGAGGGGAGGCAATCATAGTAGAATATCCTGTAAAGAACTCTTTGCTCATATTTATGACGTAAATGCTTATGACAATATGCTTCGAGCTCTTTTGCTCTTTCAACAGGCGTTTTTTCTCCCCATTCCTTGTGAGCGATTTTTCTGTAAAACCCGCCGTCTACCAAAATCGCAGTTTTCTTTAAGGCTTTCTGTTCAACTAAGATTTTACCGCCTCTTGCGTCATGCTGTGACATATTTTTCACTCCTATTGCAGAAAATTCCCGGTTTCTGCCGTCCTCTTATGGTGAGGGGCCTTACTCCCGGGAATGGTTTACAAAGCACAATCAAAATAGACTGTGTGTATATTATATGCGAAAAATTTATAATTGTCAATAGTTTTTCGTAAAAATTTAAGGAAATTTATTATTGTCCAAATTTTCGGACTCGTTTTTGCAGCGAATCGGTTTTCTTTATTCTCCTATCCCGAACTGCTCATTCCGCTTTTCGATGTTTTCTTGAATCTCCTCGGTCTTTTTGTTCGCCTCGTCGATGCCGTCCTCGATCCCCTGCATTTCCTTGTAGAATTCCGAGCTTTCAAAGCGCTCCTTTTCCTCCTGCTCGGCCTTTGCCCTGCTCCAAGAGCTGTACCAGACAGCCGCCGCGATAACGGCGACCGTCGCGACGAGCAGAATTATTCTGAACGCGGCGATTTTCGCGGCGTTTTTCTTTTTGACCGCAGACGGCGCGGGCGCTCCGCAGCTCGGGCAGCTTTTAGCCTGATCGGAAATTTCGCGCCCGCATTCGGGGCAGGTTATCATAGACACGTCCCGCGCTCCTTTCGTTTCGCCATTAAGCTCACTTTATATGCTTAAACGATATCACATACTCTGCCAAAAGTCAAGCGCCGCGCCATTGTCTGTGAGCGATATTCCGATCACGAACCGAGCTCGTCGCGGATTTTGCTTATACTTTCTCTGCTTTTTTCAACTTCTTCGTGCATACTTGTAAGCGCACGACCGTTTTCCGAGTTTCTGAAATTCTGCCTATATTGCTCCTGAACTTTCATTTCATGCAAATACGCGCCGCCGATACACGCCGCGACGGCAGCGATAAAAACAACTATTATCACTGCGAAAACAACGATATCCTTTCGCTTTTTGCTTTTTTCCTGTACGGATTTTGCCGGCGCACCGCAGCTCGGGCAAACCTTTGCCTTGTCGGATATCTCTTTGCCGCACTCCGGACAGTTTATCATGGCCATAGGCTTATTCCTCCTTTTGCCGCTTCCAAAGCGGGCTTTGCAGTATTATTCAGAGACATAACATCTGTTGAGAACAAGGTATTGACCGTCCTTAACAGAAACATATGCAGAATTGTTGAAATTATCGTTTGCGACTATTTTATCCTGTCTGCTGCTTTCATAAACGCAGTAATATCCCAATTGCCCATCTTCGCTCGTAAGTTTGTATTCGCCGGCAGGAATATCCGTCCCGACCATAAGCATAACGCCTGTATTGTCTTTATAATTGATTACATATTTTGAATGATATTCTTCTTCCGGCACGGCAATACATCTCGAAAGAGTTAGATACTCTCCGTCGTATATGGTAATGATTGAGTTGGTATCAAAATTGTCGTTGAAAACAATATCATTGCCATTGGCGTCAGAAGTGACGGCAAAATAGCCGGAATAGAAGGTAGTTAGAAGAACATATTTTCCTTCGGGAATATCCTTCCCGGCCTTGTATTGCCCTTCGTCATAGCAGGTAACGCCAAGCCCATATTTGTCGTCGTCCGTTTCTATGGAATCAAATAACGATTCGTCCACCATTTTGAATGCATCAAAACTGAGCTTTGCGCTTTCATCTGCCGACGACGGCGCATTATATTGGATTTGGTACATTGTGCCAAACTCCGCAGAATCGGTCCACAATACATAAAACGACCTTTCCGTATCGAATCCGTCGAATAAATTATCTAAAGCTGCAGCGTGAGCTTCCTGCTTATCAATATAAACTTCACTTTCGGGAATGTTTTCGAGTATTGACCTGCAGATTTTATAAGCGTCAGCAAAGGCGGAGCGAGAGCCCGACACTGACAGCTCGAGGAGGGAAACGGGTGAATCGCCCGAATAAAAAAGCATATTCGTTGCTTTTGCGTTAGAATTCAGCAGTTTATCAATTTCGCAAACGTACACCGCTTTTGCGTCGTCCATTTCCTTTGTAAGATAGTCCTCATATGTCCAATCTTCAAGTTCATTTTCTTTCAGGGGATTCAGTTTTGACAACTCGTACATGAAGTTCTCGGGGTGTCCGTCGCTTGCAAGATCATAATCTTTATAATAATCTAAAAATTTCTTAAAAGATTCAAAATTTTTAGGCTCAGGCGCAGCAATTTCTTCCTCCTGCACAGGTTCGGTATCGGATATCACAGATTCCGTATCCGTCGCCGATGTTTCCGGCACTTCCGCGGGCTGCTGTTCTTCTTTTATGTCGCTGCACCCCGCAAGCGCCAAAGCCATGCACGCCGCAAGCAAAACAGCTAAAAATCTTTTCATTTTTCCACACTCCAAACCATATTTTTCTTGATTATACAGCATATTTTTACAAAGCGCAAGGGTTCAAGCGGCTTTCACGGAAATTTTTTCCCCCGAGATTTCCTCTTTTTACCCCGATGGTGCGCCTTTTCGTTCACCTTGACAATCTCTGAGAGAAAGACAAACGGAAACAAAAGCAGTATCAGAAGGATTTTCATCTGTTCTCCCCCTCATATTCCTTCACCCTGCGGTAAAACGTATTCGGTTTCAATCCGAGGTGCGCCATAGCGGTCGTTGCGGTTATCTGCCCGCTTTTCCAGAGCTTATATTCCTGTTCAAACTGCTTTTTATCGACTTCAATAGGCTGCCGGCCTTTATATTCCCCGCGAGCTTTTTTCGCATCTATGCCCTCTTTCTGCCGCGCTAAGATATACTCCCTTTCGAGCTGGCTGACAGCTCCGAAAACCGTCAGCATAAACTGCCCCGTCGGCGTGGTCGTATCGATTTTTTCTTTCTGCGATTCAAACTGCACTCCTGCCTCGTTCAGCCTGTCAATAAGGTTGAGGAGGTCTTTTGTATTTCTTGCAAAACGCGCGATCTCGCTCACAACGACGGTGTCGCCCTCGCGGACGAAATTCATCATCTCCATGAGCTTCGGGCGGTTCGCATTCTTCCCGCTGCATTTGTCAACAAATATTTTTTCAACCCCGAGCTGCTTCATCAAAATGTCCTGCCTCGCAGTGTTCTGCTCCTCGGTCGATACCCTGATATAACCAACTTTCATTTTCAGCACCTCCATGTGTTGCAATAAGTATACCACATCATTTTTGAAATGTCAATATTATTTTTGAAATATTTCAAGACTTTTTCTTTTTTGCTTTTTTCTTAAATTTTTTGGGTGAGAGGTTCACCACCCCCCGCGCCTCGCCGGATATCCCCCCCGGGGCACGCCCGAGCCGCCGAGAACGCCCGCCCGATATCTTTCGCAGCCTTGCCGTCTGCGGCTTGTATTTCAATAGGGTATACCCAAACGCAAAATAAAAAAGCCCCGCGCGGATATTTCAAGAGGCTTTAAAAATTTTATTTGAAATATTTCAAAATATTTTCAAAACCCTATTGACATATAAAAAGAAATGTGCTATTATATCATTGTACTAAGAAAACAGTCCTCAAAGGAGGCGCCCAAAATGCCCGACAATGATATCCCATTATAAGCTGGGCGGCCGCCCCAACCTTCCACAGCCGAGCGACCGCCACACACACCGAACAGCCAACGACCGCCGGCGCCTTGATTATACCACAGGCGCGGCAAAAAATCAAGGAGGAAAACACCATGGCCGAAGCAACAAAAAAATCACTTCTTAGCCTGATCACCTCGACCGAGAAGCAAGGAACGCGGACACTGTACCACGTCGGAAGCCGTTTCACCGTTGAGGCGATGACCGTTGAACACGATCTAAGCAGAGCGCGCGACCTGATGAACATCTGGAAAAAAGCCGGCTATATTTCCAAGGCGCTGCCCTCACACATCGCAATATATACCTATTACACCGACAACGATGGCAACTGCTGGGGCTATTACAACATTACCGTAAAGCGCAGCGAGGACGGAAAAAGGCGAGTAATTGATTTCGACTATCTTAGAGAAGCCACACCCGAAAACGAGTTTGAGCTTGTCGCCGAGTGCATACGCCTTGCAGTAAGAGCAAAAGCAATATAATTTAAGGGGGTAAAAAATAATGAAATACAACACCGAAAAGCAGGAAAACCGAATCACCGATTGCAACGGGTGCGAAATCCGCCCCGGCGACGTTGTAAGGATCTCCGGCGCGTACTTCAAGAACGACAACGGGCTTTATTTTGTCGAGAACGCGCCCGGCCGCGCGAGTTGGCGCGGCTCCGATCTGAGCCTAAAGAAAATATCAAAAGCCGGCAAAATAAGCGCCGCGAAATATTCGCTTACTTTCTGGCCGCTCAAGTGCTTTGTGAGCAGCTGGGAAAAGCGCACCGCCGGGAACGCATGGAACGCCGAGCACGCCGAAATCGAGCTTGCGAGCGTCGCCGACGTCTCCGAGATCGTCGCATACTTTCGCGAAAAAGCCGAAAGCAGCAGAGAGCAGGCCGACCGCGAAGCGCGAGACTTTGGCCGGGATTCCGAAAACGTTGCCGCCCTTCGCCGCTATGCCGAGGAATACGAGGCGACCGCCGCCCGCATTATCTCCGAAAAGCTGCCGAACGGCTACACCGCACCGCAGCCCGAACCCGCGGACGATGTCCCGCACTTTGTCCAGAACGGCATAAAAATCAACGGCAAGCTATACAGCGGGCGCTATTCCGAATACGAGCGCGACGGCGGCGCAGTTGTGATCCATATGCGCGACTACGAGGACACCCCGGCAGTCAAGGGTATCGAGGTGACAAACAACTCCGACAGCATGACGGACTATTTCGAGCGCGACACCGTCACCGTGCGCCCGGATTCACCATATTATGCCGAGGCCGTAAAAGCCCGCGCCGCCGCCCTGATACGCTATGCGAAAAACGCAGTCAAGCACACCGAGGGGATTTTTGAGAAGAAAAAAGGCACAAGCTGCGAAAATTTCTACAAAAAAGAGCTCGACGACCGCCGCGAACGCCTTGAAAGGCTTTTAAAGCAGAGCGGCGAGCCCGCAAAGAGCGGGGAGCGGGTCACCGTTTCGGCGCTGTTTATTGCAAAAGCCGGCGGGCGCTTCACCGTCAGCCGCATAAGCGGCGGGGAGCTGCTCCGCGTGGGAGCGTTCGACAGTCTGAGGTCCGCGCAAGAATTTGCGGAGAGGGTCAATAATTGAGGAGGTGCGCCCGTGATACTGCTTGTAATTCTATTTTTCCCGATCGCCGTTGTCTGGGAGCTCGCGAAAATATCGAAATAAGCCGCCGAAGTCCGATTTTTCGGACTTCCGGCGCTTGAAAAGTAAAAAAGTTTGTGCTATAATCTAAAAAATGCAAAGGAGATCGCAAAAAATGAAAAGAGAAGAAATTGAAAAGCGCCTTGAAGAGATCAAGGATACTTTCGAGCTGTTCGACGATGTCGAAGCATATTTCGCAAAATACCATCAAATTTGTGTTGCCTTAGTCGATAATTTTAATCACTGGATTTACTGCATTCGCCTTGATTCCGTTGCCGATTTCTGGGAATGGGCGCGCAAAGAAGAAAGCGGCTACCGCTTCCCGCAGCTTATCGCCCCAGAAGATTTTAATTTTTTGGTTTCCGCCGGCGTTCCGCTGCTCTCATTCCCCGATCTGAATCAGATCGGCACCGACGCTCTGATCATTGAGGCCGAAGAAGATTAAGCCCCCACCCCGCCCCGCTTTGGCGGGGCTTTTTCTGTCCTGTGAGCCCCGAGCGCTGCCGCTCGTATCTTTTCCCGCGCCGACTGTTTGCGGGGCTCCTTCCGCGTTTCTGCCGCCCCTGCATTGATGTTTTTTGCCCTGCCGCCTATTTGCCGCAGGGCTTTAATTTTTGCCAAATCGACGGAGAGCCCTCAAAATTGCTCTGTAACGCGTTCGAGCCTTTAAACGTCAAATTATACTACCAACCCCGCCAACGTGTCACAGGCGTTAAATTTGCCGCCCCTGCGCGCGTCCTGCCGATATCCCCCGCCGCCGTTCCGGAATCCGCCGCCGGAGCCCGACCGAGTAGCCGAGGAGCCGCCGACACGGAGCGAAGCCGAGCCCGTGCGCCTCACCGTCTGCCCGAGTGCGAAAAATCCCGCGTCTCTCAGTCTGAGCGAAAGTCGCTCGGGCTTTTCTAAAAGTCGCGGGAAAGTCGTTTGATAGTCGCTCGATAGTCGCTGAGCCTGCTTAAAAGTCGCTCGAGCCCTCGGCAAAGTCGTTCGTTTCCGTCTCGGATTCGCCCAAAGTCGCAGAGTCGCCGAGCATATACTGCTGCCTGATGTCCTCAACGCTGTATTCCTCGGGGTTCTGGTTCGGCGTGAGCACTACCTCCTGCTTATCGACCATGCCGTAATAGTTCTTCGCGCGGAAGCAGTAGGCGAGAAAATTCAGCTTGCCCGATATCACCATTTTTGCGTCAAAAGTCTTGCAAAAATACTTAGCCTTTTTTATGATATCGGCCGTTTCATCGCTGAACCCCCGTCTTCTCCCGTTCTCCCAATCCCAAACGGTCTTGTCGTCATAGCCTATCGAGAGGCACATTTCCTCGATAGTCGGGATTTGTCCGGTATCGGCGCAGTGTTTGAAATAATCGTCGAGGCCTTTCAAAAGCTCCTCGTCGTTTCGCACTCTCGGCTTGCGATAGGCGTGCAGCGTTTCGTTGAGCAGCTTTGAGACGAGCGCTCTGTCCTCCTCGGTCTCGACGACGGCTTTGGCGTTCGGAAAGTTCCTTGCGCCTCCGCGGCCTTTTGAGGGCTTCTCGGCCTTTGAGACCGCGACCTCGTTTTTCTTTTCCGCCATAATTACACCTCCCTGACCTTTACCCCGAATTTTTCTCGGAGCAGCTTGCGCTTCAATTCATAAACGCTCGTCTTTGTCGCCTTGCTTTTAACGTCCTCGACGATAAGCTCGCCGTTTTCCTCGTATGTAAAGTCGGCGGCATAGCGTATCGCCCTGACCCTTTCGCCGTCGGGGGCTGTGTAAGCCTCCTGCAGAGTAAAATCCTGCTGAAGCCGAAGATTTTTTATCTTTCCCGCCCTCAAAAGCAGTTTAAGCTCCGAGAAGCGCTCGGCCTCCTTCTTTGAGTCGAAGGTGATACCGTCTACCGTTGTTTTCTTTGCGTTGTACTTGTTCATGTTATCACTCCAATTCTTTCAATCCGCCCGAAGTTATCCTTGCGGCAAGCTCTCGCACTCCCGCGGGAAGCCTTTGATATTCTCTTTCGGCGGCGCTTCTTGCCTTATAGCTTCTCATGAAATTTGAAGCCACCACCGATTGAAGCGTGTTCGTATCCATCAGCGCCCATTCGTGAAGCTGCGACGGCGAGCCGACTATCCGTTTGATCGGGCCGGGCAGGGTCTCAAACTCCTCGCAATAGTTGTATCCGCAGTTTTTCAGCCTTGCAAACACCGTGTTCCACGCTTCCTGCTCCGAAAGCCCGCCCTCGGGAGCGGTCAGCTTTTGAAGCTGCTCCTTTATTTCGCCGATGACCGGCGGAAAAGGGTTCGGCGACGAGGCTATCAGCGCTTTTACCGCTGTCGCCACAAGCTGATACGGCTCGTCCGAGAACATCTCGGCCCAAAGCCTCACTATCGCATCGACGTCCGCCCGCGACATATCTTTGTAAAAATTCGGATACGCCGCCCTCAGCACCGCTAAGATCTTAGCCGTTTCCGTTGTGTTCATACTGTCCCTCCTCTCGAAGATAATCCAAAAACGGGTTCGACGACTGCTCCCTTTGCGGTTCGCGGTTTGAATAATTCCCCTCCAAGACCTTCGGGAAGTTGTTCGGCAAAACGAACCAATCAAAGGTTATGACCCAGCCGTTTCGGTTTTTGCCCTGCAAAAAGTCGCTCTGTCTGACGTTCTCGACGGCTTCAAGTATCTTCTCGACGCCGTATTCCGATATCCTCGCCCTGAGCATTGCCGCGCGCTTTGAGTTTGTGTCAAATCTCTGCACCTGCTTTATGCCGAGCGAGCCGAGGGCGTTCCAAGCTGCGATCACTTCGCGCACTTTTGCCCGGGTTTCCGACGAAGAATACGAAGTATTCTCTATAATATCCTTATCATCATCATTAACATTAACATCTTCATTATCATCATCATTATCAGGTTTTTTTGCTTTCGTTTGCTTTTCAAAAAAACCATTTGCTTTTTTTGCTTTTTCTTCCGAGGCGTCTGTCTGCACACTTTCGGGCTTCGGCGGCCTGCCGCCCTTTTTCCCCGCTTCTCTGCGCTTTTCGCAGACCTTTTCGTATTCCTCCGCGTCGCGAGACATCTGCGAGGCGATGAAAGAGAAAGCCATCATCGCGCCGCCCGAAAGCGAGGGTGTTTCGCCCGTTGCGTTAAAGGCAAAAAGCGCCTTGAAAAGCCGTCCGCACTCGGCGTCGTCCAAAAGGTTTATCTGTTCGCGGTAGCTGTTGTATAAAATAAAACTGTTTTTCAATTATCCTCACCGCCCGGGTTCGATTATGTATTTTTCAGAACGGTACTCCGTTGTCCGAGATTATCTCCTCAAATTCGGATATGTCAATATTTTGCCCGTTTGACTTTTGCTGCCCGTTCTCTATCCGGCGCACCGAACGCTCCTCGTTGTCGGTGCCGTAATATGCAGACGAGGGCTTCGGCGGGTCCTTGAATCCCGCGTCGCCCATGTCCGAGCGCCTCTCCCCGGTGAAGCTCGCCTGCGAGACGATAACCTCGGTAACAGTGCGCTCCGAGCCGTCGCGGGCGGAATATTTCCGCGTTTGAAGCTCTCCCTCAACGGCGATCAGCGCCCCCTTCGGAAAATATTTCGAGATGAATTCCGCGGTCTGTCGCCAAGCGACGCAGTTGATAAAGTCGGTCTGCCGCTCCTCACCCTGCCGGGCAAAGTTTCTCTCGACCGCAAGAGAAAAGGTCAATACCGACACGCCCGACGTCGAGGCTTTAAGCTCCGGCTCGTGGGTTATGCGCCCCATTAAAATTACTTTGTTTAACATATTAGTTTGCTCCTTTCAACAACTCGGGGTTGTCATAGATGTTGCCTATAACCTCGCCGCTGAATTTGATATACTGCAACGTCATAGGACGCTTATTTGTTTTTTT